>CAXMTB010000307.1:0-2850 GCA_964195835.1 uncultured Nitrospinaceae bacterium
TAATCATCAATGGAAACCATCATGTCTTTGACTTTCAATTGGACCGGCATAATATTTTCTCCTAATAAATTTTTTAGTAGTGATTCCAGATCCGCAAAGATGCAATGTATGTTGGATTATTAGTTCACATCGGTAATCTTTAAGCCTTTTCTTTCTAGATCCTTCACGATTCCTTCAGCCTCAGAGGATAAAACCCTCAACACGATGATCCAATCCCCCTTCTTTTTCCTTGGAATAGTTACGATACTCAACAGAGGGGTTGCGTGATCGTCCAGTACGCCAATGATTTCTTGCAGTTCACCCAATTTGCTACCCAGGCCCTTCACTGTAAGCCGAGTCCCCTCACTTTCCACTCCTAGAACCTCAGAAAGCACACCAGCGATATCATGTTCCGTTATAATCCCTAACAGCTTGCCATCCTTCACTACTGGGAAAGTAGATATCCCGTGTTTTTTACCCAGCCATATGGCCGCTTCAACGGGATCGTCTGGAAGAATTGTTATGGGATCTTTGACCATAATATCGTCCACCGTCATTTTTGACAGAAGATAATTGAGCTCAAATACACTAAGACTTGTCGCTGATGACGGGGAAGCCTCCAAGAGCATATGTTTGGTCACAAGACCGATAAGTTTACCTTTTTTCATTACTGGCAACCGCTTGATGTTCTTCTTCCACATAATATTTTGGGCTTTCATAATGGACGTCTTTGTCTCTATGCTGATAACATCTGTATTCATAAAATCTCTTACCTTCATAAATATCCCCGTTTATTCTGAAAAAAATAATTTATCTGTCTTGATAAAACCAACCCGAGCATCTTTCTCTTGCTTATTGTCTTCTTATCTACATGACCAACAGGGTAATTTTTATCAGCTTATGCGCTGATGTGGTAGTTACTTAAATATAATACCACAATGTAGCATTTCAATCTTTTTATGAAAAATAAAAGACTTAATATTGGACCTATAAGTGTTCGCTTTGCAATTACGAAACCTGCGTATTGGATTACAGGCTGGACATTTGCAAACTAATGACTATTTTTTTTGTGTTGTTTTTCGTAAAATGCAATACTTCAAGCTAAAATCATTAACATATCGACTGAAAACAACGGCTGAAAGGGTTCATCTATGAACATAGTAAATCGGAGGCTGAGAAGCTAATGTCAGCGGAAATTATCATGGTATTGGTGATTTTAGTAGCTGTTATTGTGTTGCTTGTAACAGAGTGGATGCCTTTGGAGGTTATAGCGCTGCTGGTTTTAGGTGTTTTGGCGGTCACCGGAATTCTTAGCCCCATTGAAGCTTTGGCCGGATTCAGCAATCCTGCCGTGGTGACCATCTGGGCAGTGTTTATTCTCAGCGGCGGCTTGACTCGTACCGGTATAGCCAATATCCTCGGCCGTCAATTGCTGAAGGTTGCCGGACGCAAAGAATCGCTTTTGGTGGTGATCATCATGGTCGTTGCCGGCGTACTTTCAGCGTTTATGAACAACGTTGCCGTGGCTGCCCTCATGCTACCGGTGGTCATGGATATTGCCCGAAAAACAGATCGTTCACCTTCGACATTATTGATGCCGCTAGCATATGGATCGTTGCTTGGGGGGCTGACCACCATGATCGGCACACCACCCAACATCCTGGTCACTGAAGCGCTGCGCGAAAACGGCCTGACACCCTTTGGGCTGTTTGATTTCACCCCGGTAGGGCTGGTGATTATGTTTTGTGGTATCGTATTTGTTACCTTCATCGGAACGCGTATCCTGCCGAAACGTAGCTTGACCAAAGGAACATCCGAAACACACCCGGATTACCGCTCACAGTATGAACTTCAAGAGCATTTGTTTCAGATCAAAATACCGCCGAGGTCGGCCCTGGTTGGCAAAACATTGGCCAAAAGCCACCTGGGATCCGGATTGGGTCTTAACGTGGTAGGGATCACCCGGGGCAGTCAAACGCTGTTGGCTCCCGAGATAACCGAAACCATTGAGCGGAATGATGTACTGATTGTTAATGGACATTTGGAGAGGATTCAAGAATTGAATCATTGGGGCCAATTGCTCACCGAAAGCCGTAGCATTGGCGTTGATGACCTTTTCGCCCATGGGATGCAAGTTGCCGAACTTCAACTCAGTCCAACTGCTGCTTATGCCGATCAGACAATATCAAAAATCGGCTTTCGAAATCGGTTTGGGCTCAACGTGCTGACGATTCAACGTGATGGACGCCAAATTGATGAGGAATTAAAAGCCGAGCCGCTTAAGGCCGGCGATATTTTGATTGTTCATGGTCTTACGGCGCAAATGGCGACACTGAAAAACGATCCTCATTTTCTGCCACCTAAACCATTGACACCTGAAATGTTGAAGGACAACACTTCACTGGGTGAACGCCTGCGCCAACTTCGAGTACCAAAGACTTCTAAACTTATCGGGATAACCTTAAACGAAAGCCGTCTGGGAGATGCCATTGATGTACAGATTCTTTGCATCGTTCGCCAAAATGGTATTGCCTTGATCCCCACATCCGGCGACAGTTTTGAACCCGATGATTGTCTGGTGGTATCCGGAGCGTCGGACATGATTTCCATCCTGCAAATGCAGGGGCTTGAAGGTGTTCTTGTGGAAGATTCGTCTCATCCCCCGGATCCGTCGATGCTTGAAGATGATCAGGTGGGGCTCATCGAGGTGATACTCTCTCCTCATTCTGTGCTGTCCGGTATTACTCTGAGCCAGTTGAATTTCCGTGAAAAATACGGTTTGACTGTACTTGCTATTTGGCGAAAAGGTCGAGCTTATCGTTCCGATCTGCGCAACATGGCCCTTCAGTTCGGTGATGCTTTATTGTTGTT
>CAXMTB010000308.1:0-2838 GCA_964195835.1 uncultured Nitrospinaceae bacterium
CTATATATTTTTCTTATCCATTTGAAATGTTTTCGTATCTCTCGGCTTGTATTGGCCTTAATTTTTCCAATGATGCTCGAAACCGAATATTTGGGCGGAATGATTATCACTATATGCAAATGATCGTCTTGAATACTGTATTTCTCAATCTCGATATCCGGATGATACTGATGAATATCGAACAACCGTTGTTCTATAAATGTTTTTAATTCACCCTTTAATATCCATTGTCGATACTTCGAGATCCAAACAACATGATATTGATGCCGATATGCCCCATGCGCACTTAATCGTATTTTCATGCAAGGAACATATCACATCAAACAATTTCTTTCATTTGTTTTAAAGGAACGCTTTCACCCACGGGCTTACGCCCGTGGTCCTCAGCTAAAATTTGATAGATTTTTAAAAAATGCCGCTCAGCGGCACACAGGAGGAGTGTTGCCTTAAAAATGCGGAGAGTTTTGGCTTGAATTTATTCTGGTACTCTGCAATAAAATCCAACTATCAAGCTCTTGATTTTTCTGTGATAACATAATACCGTATCACTATACAATAGTCGTCTCAATTCTACTATCTATATTTAAACATCCGAAATTTGTGATATGGTCAAAAATCGGAAAAGAGGTTAGTGGTAATATAAAATGGACATCTGAATAATGTCAGACTTAGTTTGAATTAAAATTTTGAGATGTAAGATCGAGTTTCAGTTTTTACAAATTGATTATATATAGTTGGCAGAACTCCTTAACCTTAGTTCACTTCAAACTCTTTCATCGATTCTTCAGACAGAGCCGTAACTCTCTAACATGCTCATAGAACCAGGTTTTTTATTGACTATATAACCGGTCTCAACCGGCGAATATCTCTATTCTTCGAGAATTGTGACCCGTTGCATTGTGTCACCCCCCCGTATTTCATCCACAACATCCAAACCTTTTACGACTTTACCAAATACGGCATGCTTTCCATTTAAATGAGCTTGAGGGGAATGTGTAATAAAAAATTGGCTTCCATTGGTGTTCGGCCCGGCATTTGCCATGGAAATGACACCCCTCTCGTGAGTCAGCGGATTCTCCCTTACTTCATCTTCAAACTTATAACCGGGACCACCGCTACCCGTTCCTGTTGGATCTCCTCCCTGGATCATAAAATTGGGAATCACTCGATGGAAAGACACACCATCATAAAATCCTTCTTTGGCCAAAAATACAAAATTGTTGACGGTTTTTGGTGCATGTTGGGCATAGAGTTCCAATTCAATCAGGCCCTTATTGGTGTCGACTGTCACCGTATAGGTTTTGTTTGTTTCAATTTGCATTTCAGGTGGGCTATTCCATTTCATTTGGGACATTTTGTATTCCTCCATGGTAAAAAAATCGTAATAGTTTAATCCTTTGAAACAAATCAATTTCAAAGGAGCTTCAGGGTTGAATCCTTATCAATAAGACCGGATGAGTTCAATAGATTTCTAAAAACACTTTAATCGGTATAATGATTGCCTACTTGTTTTAGGATATGATAGGGTAGCAAACCAGACAGAAATTAGATGGTTTTTGAAGACACCATTGACGGAAAGACAAGCCGTCTGGTTTAAACTTTGAAGTGGAACTTTATTTTGAAAACCACTTTAAATTTCATTTATGAAATGGAGAAAGATGTGGCGACGTTAACAACGATTGTAAGAATCATCGCCCCGCTGGCAGCTGCCATATTGGTGGGCAACTGGTTTATGTCGGAAGTCAAAAAAGCACGTTTTAAAGGTGCCCCATGGTATCAGGCGTATGTATCGATTCCAGGCTTGCTGATTATTCTTGCTATACTGATTCCTGTAGTCTTATGGATAATTAAAACCTAATCCGGATAAACCGGAAATAACAAATTACAAGCATCAAATTCCAAACACTAAAGAACTAAACAATTTTAATTTTTCCAGTATTGATGAAAAAATCTTTTTCAATTCGTTTGCCTTTCTTCAAGATCATCTACTGGTTTGTTTTTTGGGATTTTGGTCATTGGTATTTGCTTGTTATTTGAGATTTGTTATTTGGTGCTTGCGTTTTGTTTTTTTGCCATTAAATGCATAATTAAGGTAAAGGTACTAATTGATCATAAATTAAATAAGAAAAGTTTTTTAAGTCATACATTTAGCCTTTCGGACTTTAAAACATAGGCAACAACAACGCCCACCAAGAACCCTACTGCCAGATTTGAAGCCAGTGTAATTCCCAATATCAGCAGTGAAACAAACAAATCCTTTCTCGTTTTCATGTCGATGATTGTCAATGCCAGCTGACCTCCGGCAAAAATCAGCAATACCCCTAAAATGGCCATGGGCAAAAGGTACACCACCGAAAGGGCATGGATACCGAGAAAGAAAGCAAGTCCCAGAAATAAAATTCCAATCATTAAATTGGAACCTGCCGTGCGCGCGCCAAATCGATAGTGGGCCGCCAATCCTCCGGCTCCATGGCAAAGCGGCATGCCGCCCACCACAAAACTCAACAGATTGACCAACGCCATGCTGAGGGTTAAGGCACGATAGGTGACTTTTTTGGAATCTTTCCCAAAGTATTCATGGGATAAATCTGCATTGGCGATAACAGCGTTTCCTATGGTCATGGGCAGTTGCGGGAGCACCAGGGCAAAAAATGCAAAGGTGAAGTCAGCACCGGCCGGCAATCCGAAGGGTAGCAATTTGGGAAAATAAATGCCGATTTTAAGTTTATCGAAACCTTCGTGAGTCCCCAGAACCAATCCCAGAAAAATTCCGCCCAATATGACGACAAGCCCGGCTGGAAATTTTCTGTTTTCAAGCAGCAGAAGCGTCAAAACACC
>CAXMTB010000309.1:0-2830 GCA_964195835.1 uncultured Nitrospinaceae bacterium
GCAAGTAAACACAACTTTTGAATCATACCTAATTTGAGTCTGATGGTATGATATCACAACTTTGCCGAATGTTGAGAAAATCTCAATGTATCACAGCAAATGCCAGACCTGAGATAAGGAAATGGATATCTGAAACACGTCTGTCCACCTAAAATTGAAACTATCACAATAATCTGGTATGCATGATAGGATGGTTTTTTGGCAAGGTATCTCAGAAATGGGGAAGGTTTAAATTTTGAAACCAGTTCTAAGCAAAAGTCAGCTCCTGAAACTGTCGTCGCAGAAACAGAAAGTTAACGAATTTACAAACCAATAATAAACGAAAGGAGAAGACACATGAAAGCAGTCGTTTTCGAAGAATATGCTCCGGATGATGATTATAAGCGAATCCTGAACGTAAAAGATGTAGAAGATCCAAAACCAAAATCAAACGAGGTTGTTTTTGAAGTCAAAGCAGCGGCGTTGAACTACAACGACATTTGGGCAATGAGAGGGATCCCCATACCTGTCACGTTACCGCATATTTCAGGCTCCGATGCAGCCGGTGAAGTCATCGCAGTCGGTGAAGAAGTAACGGAAATTAAAGTTGGAGATAGAGTTGTCTCCCACTCCAATATGTCGTGTCGAGTTTGTTCTGCGTGCACGGATGGTCGCGAATATGACTGTGGAAAGCGGATAATCTGGGGTTTCCAGACCGGTCCTTTGTGGGGTGCCTTTTCGGAGGTAACGCATCTTCCAGAAGTAAATGTGATTAAAATTCCGGATAACGTGAGTTTTGACGAAGCCGCCGCAGCCTCAATGACCCTGCTAACGTCTTGGCACATGCTTGTGGGGCGAGCCAAAATCCGGCCCGGACAAACCGTACTGATAATGGGCGGCGGTTCCGGCGTTGGTATGTTTGGAATCCAAATTGCCAAACTTTACAACTGTACGGTGATTGCAACGGCGAGTCCGGATAAATTGGACAAATGTATCGAGCACGGCGCTGATTATGCGGTAGATCACAGGAAGGACGACTGGCACAAGGAAGTACGGTCCGTGTGTAAGGAAATCTCCCAAAAAACGGGAACTCCTCCGGGAATTGATGTATCCTTTGATCACATCGGGCAAACCCACTTTAACAAACAGCTTACCTTACTCAAGTACGGTGGAACACTCGTTCAATGCGGAGCCACCACAGGCTACGATGCCCAGGCGGATTTAAGACAAATTTTTTTCAAAGGGATTAACATCCTCGGTTCAACCCAGGGGACAAAGGCTGAAGTTGAGCAAGGGTTTTATTGGATGTCTCAGGGGAAGATAAAGGCTGTTATTGACTCGGTATACACTTTCAAAGATGCAGCAGAAGCTCACACAAAGATGGTCACGGGAAAAGGTCTCTTCGGTAAAATTTTAATGAAACCAGAGTAGATGCCGGCTTAAACCGATTACGGGGCTGGTTCTTCTATAAGAGTTAGCCCCGTTATCCGTGCAAGAAAAATATTATGGCAAATAAAAAATTCAAAGCCATGGTCGTACAGGAAGCACCAGATGGTAAATATATAAGGCAAATTACTGACAAATCACTGGATGAATTGCCCGAAGATGAAGTATTGATTAAGGTTCAATACTCATCCTTAAACTATAAAGACGGACTTTCCGCCACGGGTCACCGGGGAGTTACCAAGAATTATCCTCACACGCCGGGAGTGGATGCCGCCGGTATTGTAGAACAAAGTTTCAGCGATGCTTTTCAGCCCGGAGACAAGGTGATTGTTACCAGCTACGATCTTGGCATGAACACTTCCGGTGGTTTTGGACAATACATCAGCGTGCCGGCCTCTTGGGTTGTCCCGCTTCCGGACAATCTTTCGCTAAAAGAAAGCATGGCATACGGTTCAGCCGGTCTTACAGCCGGCTTTTGCATTCTTAAACTCAATGAGCATGGCATCACCCCAGATAAAGGAGAAATATTAGTTACGGGTGCCACTGGAGGAACTGGCAGTTTCGCCTTGGCAATGCTTGCCAAAATCGGATACCAAGTGGTCACAGTTACTGGAAAGATGAATGAAAAGCAGTTTCTTATCGATCTTGGCGCAAAGGAAGTTATCTCCAGAGAGAAGGCAACCGATACTTCTGGTAAACCTCTGTTAAAGGGACGCTGGGCAGGTGTAGTAGATTCGGTGGGAGGTGAAATTCTGGCAACAGCCATTCGGTCCACCAAACCGTATGGCGTCGTAACCTGTTGCGGCAATGTAGCGTCGCCTGATTTGCATATTAACGTCTACCCTTTCATATTGAGGGGTATTACGCTTGTCGGTATTGATTCACAGAGTTGCCCTATGGCCTTTCGCCGCAGGACATGGGAAAAAATCGCCAATGAATGGAAACTGACTGTTCTGGATCGACAGACTTCCGTATGTTCACTTGAAGAGTTGGATGCCGAAATAGATCGTATTTTAGCAGGAAAGCAAAAAGGGAGGGTGATAGTCGATTTGGATAGATGAGAGCAGATACGACAAAAAGAGAACGGGATTGATAATACGGTATAATGGTGATACCTGCTGCTATATAGATTTAATCGTTAATAATTTGTGATATGGTCAAAAAGCCGAAAAGAATCGAGCAGTGATAAGTAATGGAAAGCACCCGAATCGGACCTGTTTCAATTCTTGTGCTATCTCCAACGTATCGGCAAAAATTAGAGGCTCAAAAAACCTGTGATATCATCCATCCCAGTTCTTAGGGCTGAATTGCATGTTTCTGCTATGTATCCGTAGTTTTAAAAGTTGATTCAGAAGTTGTGATATCGTTTTCAATAAGGGCAAATCCATTTTGGAGGGTTTGCCTT
>CAXMTB010000310.1:0-2784 GCA_964195835.1 uncultured Nitrospinaceae bacterium
AGTTAAAAATATACAATTTTTGGGATGCCCTCACTCAGCAGCGTACCGACGGAGCCCTGGTGCGGTTGATTACGTCGGTATATGAAGATGAAACGCTGGCAGATGCTGAAAAACGACTGCAAAATTTCGTGAGGGATATTGCGCCGGTGCTGGAGGAGTATATTCCGGGGAAAGACATTGTTCACGGGGGTTAGGGGTCAGAGGTCAGGGGAAAAAAGATACAACCCTCTTTAATTATTAAATATAATTTATCCAGCACTGAGACAAAGAAAAGCCGGGTTACCTTAAAACAGGTGGCCCGGCTTTTTTTGTTTTTTATTAAAGAATTAACCTGAAACCATCAAATGTATAATAAAAAATATCTTGCCACATTACGCAATGCGTAGTATATTGTACGTATGATTAAATCGTGGGCTGACAGTCGCTCTCGCCGCTTTTATGAAGAGGGTAAAATCACAAAATTTCGAAGCCTTGATATTGATGCTGCAGATGAGTTGATAGCTGCCCTTGATGCTGCAACATCTTTAAAGGATTTAAGCCCGTTAAAAAGTGTCGGATTGCACAAGCTATATGGAAATAGGGCCGGTCAATGGGCTATGACCGTTAATGGCCCATGGCGCATTTGTTTTCGGTTTAAAAACGGGAACGCCTACGATGTTCAAATTACGGATTATCATAAGGGATAACTATCATGAAACTAATTCATCCAGGACGCATTCTAAAACGTGAAATGTTGGCACGCGGTCTTTCGGCCAACAAGCTTTCACTATCATTACGTGTACCTTCGGGTCGCATTACTCAAATCCTTAACGGTAAGCGCGGTATCTCTGCAGAAACAGCTCTGCGACTTGCCCGGTATTTTGGCAATAGTGCCCAATTTTGGATTAACCTCCAATCAAGATACGATTTGGCTGTAGTTGAGCAAAATGTAGGTGATAAAGTTATCGCCGAGGTTGAACAAGCGGGAATGTGAATAGGGATGGTTCTATCAGGTGGCGAGAAAGCTAAAAAGCTATGAAGCTGGTAGGTCAGAAGGTCTACCTGATAAGCCAACGCTCCGCTTAGGTCAAAGATACTTGACATCCCCTAGTCCATGTAATACACTGTCGTTCAATAGAGTGCAGGAGAGTTCAAAGTGAGACCTTTGAAAAACGTCCCCTTTCGCCCAATCCCTGCGTTAGGTTCAAATTTTAATCCTCAAAATACTCAATGTATTCCTGTGGTTAAAATTTTCACCTTCCTTGGCCTTGAGCAAAATTGAACATTTTTCAAAGGTCTCAAAACGAGCTCAAATATCTTTCAAAATTTGCACTTCCTGTTTGCCAAGGTTAGGAGGATGTATGCGTGCCATTCAAAAAAGTTTGAGGATACCTCAAAAGACCGTCGAAGAAATAGAACGAATAGCCAGAGAATCCGGCCAAGCTTTTTCTTCCATTACAAAAGATCTCCTTGAGGAGGCCATAAAGATGCGTCGTTGCCCTGGTATTGTTTTTACGGACGGTGTGACCGGGCGAAAGGCCAGAGTTGCAGGAACTGGTCTTGAAGTCTGGGAAATCATTACAACGTATATAGGCGTAAAACAAAATGCTAAACGTCTTCAGAAAGCTTACCATTGGTTAACCGAGCAACAATTGAGGGCGGCCATTGGCTATTATACTGTGTACCGTGAAGAGGTTGACCAGCAGATGGAACAAAATGAATCGTGGTCGAAAGATACGATTATCGAAAATTATCCCCATTTGAACAGGGATTCCCAGTGAAATATTACTTGGACGAAGATCTAAGTCCGAAGATAGCTGAATTGCTCAGGAAGAAGAGGATTGATTGTATAAGTGCTCATGAGGTGGGAATGCTGCAAGCATCTGACGCAGAACAACTTAACTTTGCAGCACGCAAAAGGAGATGTCTTCTCACCAGAAATAGAGATGATTTTATTCGCTTAACCGTGCAGTTTTTTAATGAGCATTTACCGCATCATGGCGTGTTGATAATTCCGAATACGATACCGGGCGACCAGTTTTCACGAATAGCAGATGCACTTGCCGGCTATGCCCGCACACACCCTGGAGGAATGCAATCTTACACGATTGATTTTCTTTCTTCAAAAATATAAGAAGAAATTTGTCATATCTTTTCAACAAGTTCTATATAAATGATCCTTTTTTCTGCTCAGGCTCTAATATCTACCGGTTCGAAGGTTTCTTTTTCAAGGGCTATGGAATTCATAATATTTTTCCTTCAAAGATGTCAGATTTTCAAAAACCGGCCTTTCTATACCTCGTACTCTTATTGGGGATATTCCTTTATTGCGAGCCAACCTCACAGGGGCGAACCAGAATTTATCCGCTCCAGATTCTAATTACATTCGAATAAAGGTCAAATTTCGAGTCACTGGAAATGATTCTCATATTTTCATACAATGCTGTAGAGATAATGTATCTATCAAATGGATCTTTGTGTTTTTCATGAACCTCAAGAGACTGATAATAGAGGATATGGGAGTTGCGAACCGGAATTGTTTCGATTCCTGCCTGCCGTGTATGGATTATGACATTCTTAAGGCCTATTGGAATCTTCAACTTGCCAATATTAATTTTTATTGCCATCTCCCAGAAGGAAATTTGGCTGACAAAAATCTTTGACTTCGGGTCTTTATATACGTCAAGGGCTTTTCGTCCAATCCTGTTGTCATAACCGCATCCAAGAAAGATCAAAACATGCGTGTCGAGTATGCAGTTCATTCATATTCCTTCATTTCTTCAATTGGGTCATCAAAAGTAGACA
>CAXMTB010000311.1:0-2754 GCA_964195835.1 uncultured Nitrospinaceae bacterium
CATCTTTCTTTAACATCTACGGAAGTCAATATCTGCAACATGATTCGAAGTGGATTGCAAACCAAAGAAATCGCTCGAACCCGGGGTGTGTCAGCAGGAACAATTAACCGCCACCGGGAACATATCCGCCGCAAGCTCAAGATTACCAACAGTGACATCAATCTGATGACATATTTGCAATCAAGCATGTGGAAGAAAGGTTGAAAAAGGCGATGCAGATCGAAAGGAAGATGGCCGCGGTGCGCGCCGGTTCGACCACTTATAAGTAATTGTAAATTTCGTCCACCAGAAATAATGGTTTACGGATAAATGGCAAGATTAGCGTTGAATAACAGATATAATATCCGAGAATGATAAAATGGATGAGAAAAAACGACAAGATATCAAGGATGACCATAAAAAGGATAAAGTATTAGAATGTCCTTATTGTGGTACGCGATCTCTTATATGGGCCGTTGATCCAAACTACAGACTCTGCCCTCATTGTGGAATAACATTCCTGATCAAGTAGACCAATCGCCACTATATAACGTGACTAAGGATTCACAGTCTGGGGATATCTGCAATAAAATAAAACTATCTGTGGCCTGATTTTTTTGTGATAACTTATGAAGGTATCACAAAAATTCATTTCGATTCAGATAGTTGTATGCGTTGCAAGCTATCCCCAGGCGCAAGCCAAAAAATTAGACGTTTTTTTTCTGGAATTTGCCCAAAGACCATCTTTACCATGCACGGATAAGCCCACGTTGTCTCTCTCCATAAATGGAAATATTTGCAATTTCAGTTTCACTTATGATAATTTAATCTTAGTGCAGAATATCACTTCCTCAATAAATCCTATCTTTTAAAGATTCACTCAATTCTGTGCTGATTAACTGACTACTCATTATTACTAAAAGCCATGCTCAGGGGGTAATCCCTATGCGATTAATGATTTATACTGGGCATTAAAATTTATCAATGTATGGATATCTTTTTGCTTTTATAGCAATCGGAGGATGTTCTAATGGCTGATAAACCAACCTATAAAGAATTGGAACAAAGGGTCAAAGAGTTAGAAAAGGAAATCAGAAAATATAAGTCTTTGGGAAAGGAGCCGAGAGAGAACGAGAAACGGTATCGTGATCTCTACGAAAATGCACCAAATGCCTACTTTTCCGTAAGCGCCGAGGATGGATCAATTTTAAGATGCAATACTGCGGTTTTGAAGTTGCTCGGATATAACAGGGATACCTTAATGGGAATGAAGGTTCTCGAGCTTTATGCTGATAATCCTCATGGGATATCCAAGGCTAAAGAAGTTTTCAAACAATTCAAGGAAGGAAAATCAATACAAGATGTTGAGCTGCAGATGAAACATATGGAGGGGCATCCTATTTGGATAAGCCTCTCTGTTGAACCTGTGGAAGATCATAAAGGAAATATCACTGAAAGTCGCTCAATGGTAATAGATATTTCCGAGCGTAAGCGTTCAGAGGAGGCCCTGCGGAAGAAAACCCATGATTTAGGCGAACGGGTAAAGGAACTGAACTGCCTCTATGGTATTGGCAATCTTGTTGAGCGGCAGGATATTTCGTTGGAGGAGATATTTCAGGGGACAGTTGATCTTATTCCCCTCTCGTGGCAATATCCGGAAATCACTTGTGCACGAATCATTATACAAGACCGAGAATGGAAAACAAAAAATTTCCGGGAGACAATTTGGAAGCAGGCCAGCGATATTAAAGTGCATGGTGAACTGAGCGGCAATTTGGAGGTTTATTACCTGGAAGAAAAACCGGAAATTAATGAGGGTCCCTTCCTTAGAGAAGAAAGAAATTTGATCAATGCCATTACTAGGCTAATGGGAAGAATTGTCGAACGGAAACAAGGGGAGGAGGCACTGCGAGAGAGCGAAGAAAAATACCGAACCCTTCTGGAAACTACATCGGAAGGATGCTGGCTGATAAATCCTGAACTCAAAACTGTCGAAGTTAACGCTACTCTTTGCAAAATGCTTGGATACAGTCAAGAAGAGATGCTTGGCAAAACACCCTTTGACTTTGTTGATGATGAGAACCGAAAGATTTTTATTGAAAAAACCTCAAAGATATCCACCACACTCCATCGCAGTTATGAAATTACCCTGAAAAAAAAGAACGGTGAAGACCTACAAACCTATTTTAATGCCACAACAATCAGGGATGAATCGGGCGAGGTACAGGGCGCCTTTGCATTTATTACTGATATTACCGAAAGAAAGCGGGCGGAGGAACATATTCATACCCTAAACCAAGAGATGCTGAAGGCTCAGGAAAGTGAGCGTCAGATGATTTACTGTGAACTGAACGACCGCGTTGCGCAAGAGCTTTCCGCGGTAAGAATCGGCCTTGAAACGCTTTTTGATAATCAGCATACTACACCACCTGAGATCAGGCGAAGAGTTTCAGAAATGTCAAGAACGCTTCAGGAATCCATCAAGGCAGTCCGGGATCTCTCATATGATTTACGACCGCCTGTTCTCGATGAAACTGGGCTTTTACGGATTCTTCTTCAGTATTGCCATGATTTTTCTGAAGACACTGGGATAAACGTTGACTTCCATTCCGCCGGCATGAAAGATTTAAAGCTGGATTTTGACACCGAAAACAGCATGTATCGCCTGATTCAAGAAGGTCTCACTAACATCAAAAAGCACGCCAATGCCGACCATGTGACCATCAGGCTAGTTCCGAACATTATCCTTCGTATAGAAGATAATGGCAGAGGTTT
>CAXMTB010000312.1:0-2736 GCA_964195835.1 uncultured Nitrospinaceae bacterium
ATTTATACATACCAAATTGTTGTGATATATTCAATTCCAGGTGGTAGGTGATTATGTGATATCCAATCCTGATCTCATATCTTGCATTGGTTGGGATCTATTGAGATTCTCTCAACATTCGGCAAAGTTGTGATATCATACCATCAGACTCAAATTTGGTATGATTCAAAAGTTGTGTTTACTTGCCATAAACACAGGTTCAAGCATTTCAACTTCCAGTACATATATCCTATTTCTTACAGAAATGCAAAAAAGGCAAACCCGGTGAAATGGATTTGCCCTTTTTGAAAGTGGATATCACAACAATTGTAAGGTCTCAAAAACCTGCCATACATAGCAGAACACACAAGTTTCGAATTGATGATTTCATATCGAAATCGTAAAAACATTAAAGCGGTCTGAATTGAAGGTTTAAGACGGTCTACAAATCAAAGATGATTTAAAATATTTGTTTCTGAAAAATACTTTATTAAAGTAATGACAAATAAATTTTAGTGTGAATTGTTGTATTGGGATAAATAAAAATTCCTATAAAAAAATCGAGCAAGGCTATTTTTATTGACAAAAATACCACATTGTGGTAATATATAGTTTTTTAAGAAGGATCCGGATATGATTAGCACTTCCAGACTGAATGAACCTCTGCTTCCTCACACGCTTAAATTTAAAAGTTCATCATGGTCGAACTATAACATAAATAGGAAAGGCTTTTCTTTTTTCAGACCATGTAACGAAAGGTGATCAAAATGCCAATTACCGTACAACAGTGGTCTGAATTAATGGTTTAAGAGGCAGAAACCTTCAATTTTAATGAATGCCTAAAGCGCGAAATATAGACTATCAAATAATCAAAGGCCTGCCCATTGATGATTCTGCCATGTTGGATGAGAGCTTGTTAATCTTTGAAATCTTTTTGAATTAGGTCTGTTACATACTTTCTCTGAATAAATACTTTTCATTTGTACTCCACAATACTATTCTCACCACGTCAGGAAGATAAAAATGAAGCCATCAGGAAAAGGTGCCATCACTTCAAAGCGGCTTGGTGTTCTGATCGGCGGTTCAGGTTTGATCGGCGGTGCACTGACTCATTTCTACAAGAAGACATCCCAAGATACAGAGGTTCTTGCCCCCAGTAGCAAAAAACTGAGTCTGCGAGTACTCGACGATATTAAACAATATTGCCGGGATTACCGTCCAGCTTTCATCATCAATGCTGCTCTTGCTCCTATCGACAGCAGTCCGCAAATGGCATTTGAAACCAATTATTTGGGCAGCATCAATCTGGCCAAAGTAGCGCTTAAACTAGATATTCCCTATATCCATGTCAGTACCGCTGCCACTCTGCCCCCCGGCGAGAACCTCACCGAGGAGGACTATTTCCCTTTGACAAGCGATCTTGCCAATTATCCGAAGTCCAAATTAATGGCCGAACTGACCCTTAAACACATGGGGGCAACCCAGGGACTAGATTACACTATAATTCGGTTGGCACTGGTTTACGGCAAGCACGACCATAAAATTCAGGGTGTTCATCGGCTGCTTTTTTCTATCGCCAATCAGTCTCTACCCATGATGCCGACTAAAACAGGAGTCGTGCATTCCTATACTAATAATAAGAAATTGCCCCCCTTTATCCATTATATTATTGACAGGCGTGAGGAGTTTTCCGGCCAGACCTATCATTTTGTCGACCCTGAACCCGTGGAATTGGCACAACTCATCTTCAGTATCAAATCCCAACTGGAGGTTAAAACACCAAGGAAAATATTTGTCCCCTATGGGTTGGCCCGTACAGGAAAAGCATGTATCAGGTGGATTGTAAAAAAAATGACCAGAATCGGCATAGAGGCCAGAATTCCGGCCGAGTTAATGTTCATCGAGAATTTTTATAAGAGTCAGACGCTTTCTTCAAAAAAACTGAAAGATTCGAGTTACAAAGATCCAGCTCCAGGGGTCACCGTATTCACCGAATTGCCGGCTATGATTGAATATTATCTTATTCGCTGGAAACATCTGAATCTTCTCAGCATTTCCGGTGATGAACAAAAGAGTCATCAAAATCAGACCATAGAGTTTCAGCATTCTCCTACAACGCTTCTTGATTATTTCCATAACAACAACTTTACCATCTCAAAAGGCGATAAAAACCGCAATAGAAGGAGTTCCTCAATTATAGACAGTTAGTTTTCTAAAATCCCGGCTGAGGGGACCTTCTATATCAGTGGTGGACGGGTAGACCGCTTGATCAATTGGTCTTGCTTAAGAAAGATTTCGGTTGTTCCGGTTACGGTTCTGTATAATTAGAAATGCTTGATTTCGTACCTGAACCTTCAATTATTGAAAACTGAAGATTTCTTTCTGAAATCATAAAAGGAACAGTTTACCATGAACACAACCTGAAGCCAATTCCTACTAATTCCATATATTAAAATGAAAATGATAAACTCTATGAAATGGATTCGTCTCCATTGAAAAAACGATATCCAAATATTATGGACCTCTGATATTTACATTTTTATAGAGATGGCATAGCACTTGGATTGAGGATTTCAAAAAATTCTGGCATTAATTACTATATGTGATATATAAGAGAGCAGGTTACGATAATTTCCCCATTCGACGTTGAGGAAACAACTTAAACAAAGGAGTTATTAAGACATTTGAAAGGGAATAGCCATGTCTGTTATCACCATATCCCGCCAATTTGGGGCTGAAGGGAAAACACTTGGCAGA
>CAXMTB010000313.1:0-2714 GCA_964195835.1 uncultured Nitrospinaceae bacterium
TGTGCTGGTGAATCTTAAACCGGCAGGCGAGGGTTATATGGAGGACTTCCATGCTGCAGGTGCGTAAGGGCAGTACTTAAGGAGATAAAACACTTGTTGCATCTCGACACCTTAAACACCGATTTTCGCAATAGCCTATTCGACACAGCTGCTGATGTCCGCTCCATTATTTTCCTTACCTGAAATATCTGTATTTACAATCACTTAGGCCGAATTCGCCGAGGGCCACATTGCTTTTATGTTATATTTAGTGACGATTAAAAAATGATGTATCCTGCGGATAAATAGTATCAGGCTCTCTTTGTACATCCAATTCCCTCTGGTTTCCTTTGCATGAAAAACTTGCATAGCCCTTTGAAATAGTGGCATTTAGGTTAGTGACCAGATTGACCTTTCGAGAATGTACGGAGGGATTATTTATTTTTATGTTTTGTTTGTTGACTTTATAAACGTCACACGATATAACATATGGCATGAACAACGCATCCTATTTTCTTCATCCAAAGCATGAATGGCAGCGCCGATATGAAACCCTACGGGCTTGTTTTATTGATCGACTTCCCGATAAAGCTATAGCTGCTCGGTTTGGCTATAAGCCTGGGTATGTTCGGCTACTCAAACATCAGTTTAGGCACGGAAAAATTGATTTCTCTGAACCTATTCCAGAAGGCAAAAAAAGACGTCGCCGAGTTACACAAGAAATTAGAAGTAAAATCTGTGAGTGGCGACGACAAAACCTCTCAGCTGGTGAGATCACAGAACTGCTTTCTGAAGATGGGACAGAATTATCGATACGAACCGTTGAGCGAGTATTGACCGAAGAGGGATTTCCTAAACTGCCCCGGCGCACACAGATTAAGATTGGTCTCAATGTTCAGGGAGGTGAGATCCCTGAGAAATCTGAGAAAATAACACTTGGAGATGTAAATGGAAAAACCATTGATTGTCCAAATGCGGGTGTGTTCCTGTTTGCCCCATTTCTGGCACAATTTGACATTGACAAAATATTGTCAACAGCAAGGCTTCCTGGCAGCAAGATTATTCCAGCGAAAAGCTACTTTCTGTCATTCTTGTCCTTAAAACTTCTTGGCAACGAAAGATACGCTCATGTAGATGGTCTTGCTTTTGATCCTGGTGTAGGCTTGTTTGCGGGCCTAAATGTTCTTCCTAAATGCACTGCAATGTCAACGTACTCTTATTCACTTGATGACCATCATATACTGGCCTTACAAAAACATTTCGTTGCCCAGGCTTACAAATTAGGTCTTTATGGCGGGGACATCGTCAACCTTGATTTTCATACAGCTCCACATTTTGGGGAGCAATCTGAATTGGAAAAACATTGGGCAGGTGCGAGAAACAAAAGAATGAAAGGAGCTTTGTGCCTGTTTGCCCAGGATGCTGCCTCCAAATTACTGCTGTATACTGCGTGCGACATCAAAAGAAGTGAAAGCGATGACCAGGTGCTGTCTTTTTTATCTTACTGGAAAGGAGTCGAACAAGGACTTTTGCCAACATTTATATTTGATTCAAAGTTTACGACTTACCCTAAATTGTCGGAATTGAATAACCAAAAAATAAAATTTGTAACTCTCAAGCGACGAGGAAAAAAAGAGATAGAGATGGTGGATACACTTGAGGGCTGGGAGAGAATAAGAATCCCTCATGCCAAAAGAAAATATCCGAATCCCTCTGTTCATGAATCCTATGTTGAACTCAATAAATATGATGGAACGGTCAGGCAATTGATTGTCCGTGGAAACGGTCGTGAGAAGCCGACCTTTCTGATAACAAACGATTTCGACACCGACAAAGCATTAATTCTCGGCAATTATGCTCGACGATGGCGAGTTGAGAATGGTATCGCCGAAGCAGTAAAATTCTTTCACCTGAATGCACTGTCATCACCTATCCTGGTAAAAATATATTTTGATATTGCAATGACATTAATTGCTGATACATTGTACTCAATGCTAACAAAGAGACTGCGGGGTTTTGAGAACTGTGATGCCCCCAAAGTATATCGTAATTTTATCAGAGGCAAAGGTACTGTCACCGTCAATGATAATGATGTCACAGTTACCTATCCTAAGCGTGCACATAACCCAATATTAAGAAAGGTAGCCTGGAGCAATTTGCCTAAAGATCTACCTGCCCTCGGTGGTGTACGTCTGAACTTCCGCTTCAAATAGCAAAGAGTTTACCTCCTGAAAATGGTCAGGCAAATGTTATATTTCTGTGACGGTTAACGTCCTGCGAAAATCGGTGTTTATGAAAAAAAGATATGACGTGAAAACGATCACAAAGAATATGAAGGAACTAAAACAGCCTTGAAGGAAAATTAACTCAATCCTTTAAAATTATGAATATTATTCTGGAGAATTAACATGTGTGCAAAAAAAACCGACAAAAAAAGCAGGAAATCAACCAATGGTTGTTTTAATGGAATGGAGGCGATGATGAAAAGCTATTTTTCCAGGAACGAAGAGGCTGCTGATTGTTGCGCTCAACTGAAGGAAAAGTGCGGTTTTGGCGTCGATAGCCGCACAGATTGCCTGGCGATGTTTCGGCAGATGCAGGATAGGAATAGTAGCCAGGAAAAGGGTGCAGGAAAAGGAAAAGGGCCAGGTTGCTGTGCCTGAATAGAGCTGGGAGGATGTTGGAATTGTGGGGATTCGCCAGGATACCCCACAATTCCCTCAGATCTCGGGATC
>CAXMTB010000314.1:0-2701 GCA_964195835.1 uncultured Nitrospinaceae bacterium
CACTGTTAGGATGTTGGATACATAGCAGATATATGCAATTCAGAGATGATCCAGAACTATACAATATATAGTAACCCTCTTTTATCGCAATCGAAACGTGGTTACACAGGTGTTGCTTTGATCAAACGTTCCAATTGTGCCTTTGGCCGTTCGATTCAGGCCCTTTATTCTCAGTCTGATCGCACGGTCTCTGGGAAGCCAGAGTTCAAAAAAACCGTTTCGCAAGGTGACAATAGTTTTATCGACCAGGACATTTCCATCTTGGTCAATAGCTTTTACATAAAACTCTTTCTCGGACAATTCCGCCTGACAGGAGGACATGTAATGAATTGTTCACGTATGCGTCCTATTTATATAGGGAGCCACAGCGACCAACATTTTATCTTCTGGAAGCGGAATCTTTTTCTCCTTTTCTTTTGAGAATTTAAACACCACCTCCCGAGAGGTAACGAAACTTTTGATCTCCTTTTTGGACCAATTCCAATCATTGGCGATTGCCATAGCTTGAACGGCATCAACGTTATTCAATAATTTCTCATCGCCTTGGGGGCCACACGCTGAAAACAGCGAGCTTAATCCAAGAAGAAGAATAAAGGATAGTACGATAGATTTCATCTGTTTCCTCCTTAACTTACACTCATTTGTCCTTCCCACGGTTGTGAATCTAATCCACAAAGCATATGACTTTGGAGTTACAATCTGCAATTCCGCTCGGCCTTAACCACACTGCAACATATAAAAACGATATATTGCAGTCTTATTTCATGATTCCGTGCGTACACCTTCAATTTCCAAAAAGTGAAGGTTTGTAACCGAAATCATAAATAGTACATGTGTTTTAACATACACGTAAGTATAGACTTATTCCGGAAGAAGTTTATTGTCCAATAAAATAACGTGCTGCTCATTATATTTTTTTGGGATTTATCAAGTCTGTTAGATTTTAAAAATTAAATTGTGCCCTCGTGAAAATGACATTTTCATCGTCCAGTTCTTCTCCGGATACTGTAATAGTATCGTCAAGGTCGGTGTATACATAGTTGAACATAAATTTTAAATGCACATTTGCCACCAGGTAAGCCCCAGCGTATAAGCATTTACAGCATCGGTTCCTGGGGCGATATTTTTATCGAGAAGATCCTCATCTGTCCAAAATTTTTCATAACGGGTTAGAAGTTGCCAGGCCCCCCAATCCCCTTTTTTAATATCGAAATTTTTAAATGGTTTAATGGGTTTACTCTTTTGGGCATCTTCCCCGTTCAACACATAAGATACGGTGGCGTACCAACCTTTGGCTGTCAATTCACCTGATTCGCTGCCTGCTATAATATTATCCCAATTGGTGCCAATAAATTCGACAGTGAAATCAAATGGACCTTTAAGCCACTCAAGCTCGGCATCATAACGGATAAAACCACCGTCAGCCTTTGCGTCGCTCGCAAATTTATAGAAGGTAGTTCGACCTGCTGTTTTAAAACCGGAATTTCCAAAGTCATTCTCATTATTTCCAAAACCGAAGGAGCCGCCAATGTATATTTTTTCAAAAAGGTAGTTTTTTTGCTGTTTGAAAGGTTGCACAACAACTCTTCCGGTCACGTCTTTATCGTCTACGACAGCAGAAATTATTTCCCATTAATTACCCAAAACTTTTCCCCTGTCAGACGTTTGGTGGAGAGTTCGAAATTTCCCTGTCTGTCGGTGAGGGCAAACGTTTCTGTTCCGGCAACTCTAACTCTGGCATCTTCAACCGGGCCATATTCAGATATAACACGACCCCGTATGGTTCGATCCCGGGCTGATCTTAGCAGTGCCAAGGCAGAACCGGGTTTTTCAAAAGAAAGAACAGTGAAAACTTCCATGATCAAAAAGAAACCGATCAATAGACTTATTTTTTTCTTAAACATAAGCTCGCCCTTGTTTAGGCCCTGACCATCAGTGTACCCTGCATGCTTTCATGGTTTTTGCCGCATATGGCATTGCATGAAAAGGTGAATGTGCCGACCTTGTCCGCTATAAAAGAAACCAGAACAACCTTTCCCGGATGGATACCGTCGGTGATAATAATACCGGCATCTTTAAGACTGAAGCCGTGAATCACGTCGCTGCTTTTGAGTTTTAATACGACCCGATCTCCTTTATTAACCTCTATCACCGGTTTTTCAACAGGAGTATGAGGTTGACCGAGGGAAAGAACATCCAGGGCATGAACTTCACCCAGCAACCATCCTCTTTTCGTATGACCGGTTAGGGTAAATTCTTTGGTGCCGGGTTCTATTTTTTTTTGCCACACTTGACGATCATAGGTCCGTATACCGTAAGGCAAACCAACGATAATTATAGCTAATAGTAATAGAAAAAGAAAATCCAAATATTTATTGTCAGCTCGCATAAATTCCCTCTGCTGTGAAAATTTTATTCAATTTACTAACATTGTAAAATCTTGTTTCACAAATTTGGTGACACGACTTCTTTGTCAAGGCAAAAAACAGATTTTAGTGAAGGATGTTCTCCTGCATATCCGTCACAGCCTGTCATCGCCGGCCGATGTAACGCCTTGAAAAGGTAACGGCAGTTACTTAATTGATGAGTAAAAGTGTGCCGGTTGCTTTATCCACTCCTATCAACTGGACAACTTCATTGTCTTTTGTAATGATTTCAGCTTCAAAAAGTCTGCCGGCATCGTTAAGCTGTCCAATTTTCA
>CAXMTB010000315.1:0-2681 GCA_964195835.1 uncultured Nitrospinaceae bacterium
TATGACCTATCCGACAAGTTCCCCGAGAAAAAGAAGGAACTTGTAGCTTTGTGGGATGAGTATGTTCAGATGAATGGGGTGATCATTGGAGAAAGGTCGCCCTTTGAAAGAGCGAGAAAAGCACTTCCCGATCCGGTGCCGGAGTTTGATGGCTACCCGCCTTTTCGTGGCTTGGAAGCGCTTCCATATAAAAAACTTATCGAGCTTATGGGTCAATAAGGAGGATTAACGATGAATAAAGTAAACAGATACACCCGCTTGCCGGCCTTTCTTGCAACCCTGGCCATTATCTTATCGTTTAGTGTGCCGGTCCTTGCCGTAGACGATGGTGCACGTGCCTACTGGAAAGGGAGGGATGGCACAAATGTGGTGTCTTTTCAGTACCTAAACTTGAATATGCAAGCCTCCGGAGCCCAACAGTTCGACCCAAGCCACTTTATCTATCCGAATGCAGACGCCGAGGCCAATATCATGATTGCCAACTATGCCCGCCACTTCACGCTTTTCAATCGAGCGTCGTCGCTTGGCGTTAACATTGCCGGGGGTAGTGTCGATGTCAACACCAGTCTCGTACCGCCAGGGTTTTTACCCCCGGGTGTCGCACCAGGCAACGCGTTCAGCCAGTCCGCCTCAGGATACGCTGACCCCAGCGTGCAGCTTGATGTTAACCTTTTTGGCACCTCACAGCTTAAAAGTACCGTCGATCTGGTGAATTACGAACCGACCTGGACCCTCGATGCTGCGGTGTTGCTGGCGTTTCCAATCGGTCAGTACGACAAGGATAAACTGGTGAATATGGGTCTAAACCGCTGGTATGGCCGTTTCGCCCTGCCTTTCAAATACCATTTCGGTGCGTTTGCCCCCGGCTACATGAATAGTCTTGAGCTGATTCCCTCGGTCTGGCTGTTCGCTGAGAACGACGATTTTGTAGGGCAGAAACTGGAGAACGACCCCTTGTGGCAACTCGAAGCGCATCTGACCCACGATTTTACCAGAAAATTTTTCGGCTCACTGGATCTGCTTTACCGCGGCGGTTTCCAGTCGGAAATTAACGGCGTTGAAGTGGGGGAGGATCTCGATATAGGGAATCTTGGCTTTACCTTGAATTATCAAATAACGGACACCTTCACCATGCGCACCAGTTACAGCTCCAATGTGTTTGGCGACAACGATCTGGATAACAGCATTATTCGGATTCAACTTGTATACGCATGGCACCGACTAAGTGAAAACATGAAAAAACTAAAGAGCGGACACTGAAGGACTGTCGTTTGAAGGTTTATTTTACTCAGATTAACAGCGGCTGCTCCGTCTATTAGAGAACGACGATAGTTCAGCCCAGCGGCCCTATGTATGAATCGGGCGGTCACCACATTGGATCTCTGATACATGGATCGCTGCTCATAGACAACCGATAACTTCAGAAACCGTCACCAAAACGTGAAAATTGACAATCACTAAATATACGCAAATATTTTTATCATAAGGAAAAAGAAGAATGGACATGAAATTAAAAATTTATTCAGCAATTTCGGTATGTATTTTTATCTTTGCGATTGGGTCTGCCCTGGCCCAGGAGAATGAAGGAGAGGTTCATTCTTGTAATGCCCTGTTTGTGTCAAATGCGTCAGGAATGGCGTACGACGGTCACATCCTGACCATGAAAGGTATTGACCGGACGATTACCTATTTCTGCGACCGCCCGGTGCGGTTTGCGGGCCAGATGCCAATCGAAGAGGTGCGCGAGCTTGTCAGTAAAGGTGATAATAATTTTAACGACATCCCACCCAACGCTGCACTCTCCATTTTTGACGAGGGAGGCAAGATCACAACTATCGTTTTACACCTCTACGAGAAGCCAATCGTAAAGGAAAATGAAATAAAATACCCGGTCAAAGTGCTGTTGGGCAAGCTTCCAAAAACGGGTGGGGCCACCACAATGTTCATCGATGTAATTGGGGCACCGGTAACTCCAGGGTCAGTTGCAGGTGTGAAACGGCGAACCCGACGCCGGACAGCGGCTGTGGCAACTTCAGCGAGCAAAACCGCCGTCCAGCAACAGCAGCAACAAGTCCAACAACAGCAAACGCCGAGTCCGGCCGCCACTGCCACCGAAAGTATTGAAGATCGACTACGCACGTTAGATAAGTTAGCAGCAGAAGGATACATCACGAAACAGGAATATGAAGCAAGAAAGAAATCGATTTTAGATAGCCTGTAGTAAATGCCATCGTATGGCTAATTTGTCAAAATACAATCTTTTACTTTTACAGAGCCTAAATATTCAACGCAACGATACGGATATTCGAACGGGTATGGCTGGTGATATCTGCAATAACGAACAAGTATCAAGTGCTTGATTTTTCTGTGATACCTTAATGCCGTATCACCAAACGATGCTTGCCTCGATTCTTCTATCTATATTTAAACATCTGAAATTTGTGATATGGTCAAAAAGCGGAAAAAAGGTTAGTGGTGATATGTAATGTAGATCACACGAATCGGACCAGTTCTAATTCTTGAGATCACTCCAATTAATCTGCAAAAATTAGAGCCCCAAAAACCTGTGATATCATCCATCCCAGTTCTTAGGGCTGAATTGCATGTTTCTGCTATGTATCCAACATCTTGACAGTGGGTTCAGAACCTGTGATATCGTTTTTTAATAAGGGCAAATCCAT
>CAXMTB010000316.1:0-2671 GCA_964195835.1 uncultured Nitrospinaceae bacterium
GGCTTTGGTGACCATCTTCAAATGCAATTGCGGCAACTGATTGACAGAGCACACAACAGGGTTTTGTGGATCAGTGACTGATGTGAACGCAATCCTTTTTAGAGGCCCTTTGATATGGGTGGGAGGGGGCAGTTCGATTAATCCATCTCTGTGCATGCGCAACATAGCAACGCGGCACGACATATCCTTGAGATTAGCGTCAGGTTTTAGCCATTGAAGCATCCGACACACTTCTTTGGAAAGCCGCATCCTGGTGAACCCGGGATTTTGTTTTATGAGGGATCGAATCTGTTGAAATTCTTCGGGCGTGAAGTCCCGACCACAGTAGCGGGTCATGATGTGTTAGGTGGCCTGGAAAGTTGATGTCGACGGCTTTCATCCATTTCCCAGGGAAGAAAGGGGGCTAAATCATCAGGCGCCTTACCATGGTTTTCCGCACAAGCAGTCAGGTATGATCTCAGCCAGTGATTGCAGTTGAGACCACATAACGCCATGGTTTGGAAAATTGAAAACATTATTGCTGCCAGCCGGGAACTCCACAGACTCCCTGAACCATAGAAATTTTTGCGCCCTGTCACGGGATTGCGGATGGGTCGTTCTCCGTTATTGTTGTCCATTGGCACTTCAGGATGATCCACGAAAACGCTCAGACCTTCCCAATGGGTCTGCAAACTCGTCAAGATTTTATATTTAACTGTGGACAGCAGATTTGAATCAGGATCATCAGGATTGTGTGCTTCTATAAACGCATCTCGTTCTTCAGCTATGGCATCCATTTTTTCAATGAGCTTTTCATGCTGTTTTTTGAATGATGAAGACTGCCATTGAATAGGAAGTCTTTGATCAAATTCCTTACAGCGCAAGTTGTTGATGTGGTAAAGCTCTCCGATCTTTCCAACCCAGCAAAGCGCCCATTCTTCCAACTCCGGATACTTTTTGCCTGCATCCAGAAAATCGCGACGAACATGAGCCCAGCAAAAAGCCAGAATGATAAAGTCCAGTTGCTTTGCCAGTGATTTGTAGGCGCTGTATCGATCACAAACAACAATAATTTTTTGATGCTGTATGTTTTTAAAATGTTCTACGGGGACATCTGCACCACGGCCCGGTGCAATCTGAAAAAACACCACAGATGCAGAACGACTGACCCATAGCCACCAGCGGTTGCCAATTTTTCCTTCAACACTTTCAAAGACCTTCCAACCGCTTTCATCATTATGGAATCTGTCTTCTGTCATTTGATGGATGTAAAGTGCATCGTAAATAGGCTGAAAAAACCCTTTGACTATCTTTAACCCACCCGCAATGCTTCCGGGGGAAATAGGTAGACCCAATTCTGCATACTGGTTCAGAAGACGATTGGTGGGTTGGCAGTAATGGAATTTGTTTAAAAGAACGTTTTCCCAGATCGAAATTCCATATGGACTGTTTGGGATGATCGTAGGATGCATGGGTGCGGTAATTGTATCGGGAACACCCTTGCACGAACACCCTTTTTTCATGCAGCAGCGTATAATTCTACGCGTATATGCCTGAACTTCAACTTCAATGATTTCGGCTTCCCTACTTTCATCGGTTATGTAGTGTTTGCCGCATTTAGAGCATGTCGGGGTTTCTGGGAAGTTAACCGTTTCCTCTCTCTGGGGAAGATCGGGATGGGCGGTACGTCCATGCCCTTTGCTCCCGGGTTGCTGACCACGAGGACGTTTGGACGTCGAAGGTTCTATTTTGCCTTGATTCTTATCGGAACTTCCTTTCTCGCTTTTTTTCCCAAATAAACGGTTTCGCAGATCCCGGATTTTGCCTTCTTGCTCTTTTACTGTTTCCTTCAGGTTTTTTTCACGCAAAATGGCTTTTTTATGCATGGCCTGCCAATAGCCCACCTCACTTTTCAATTCCAGATACTCTTTTTCTGGAATGAGAATCAGCCGAGGCTTCTCAACGGGTAAATCAATGACTTGATCGTAGATTTCAGGGGTGTATAATGGCGGTGATTTTTGATGAGAAGCATTCATGCTTCTTCTTGTAGCAAATTTTTTGGCTCGTGTCCCGAACTATTTTTAAAAATCTGAAAACAAACCGAATATTTACGAATGGCAGTTAGGTGTGAAACCGGAGAGCGGAATAATTTAGGACTAATCTTACATAGCATATCATCAATTTAGTCGAAATTCCGATACTCAATTTATGTTAAATCAGCTAATATAGACAGTTCAGCTTCGGCCAGTTTTTTTAATTCAATTCTTTATTAAAAAAAAGAGGGGGATTATTATCAAATACTCCAACTCTCGATGGGAAGACCGTGATATTTATATTTCATTGCTTTGAGAAAAGTTCAGGTCATTTTTTTTTGCATTACCACGTTTTGATTGTGCCCAGCCAAATAAGCCTTAATATTTTCTATTGTGGTGTCCATAAGTCGTTTTCGCGCCTCTAGGGTAGCCCAAGAAATATGAGGTGTAAGGATGATGTTTTTGGCATTTAAAAGCGGATTGTCTTTATTAATCGGTTCCTTCGAAACCACATCCAAGGCTGCACCGGCTAACCATTCTTGGTTTAAGGCCTCTGTCAAGTCGATCTCGTTGATCAAGCCACCTCTTGAGGTATTTATAAGAAACGCGCTTTTTTTCATCATTTTTAGCAACCTGCGGTTAATAAAACCCACATTATC
>CAXMTB010000317.1:0-2610 GCA_964195835.1 uncultured Nitrospinaceae bacterium
AGAGCCATCTTGCATCAGGAAGAAATTCGTTTTCTTGAAAAACGCATCGAAAGCATGTCCGAGTTTTCCGGCATCATCGGCAAAGACTCCAAGATGCAAACCATTTACAAGCTCATCGAGGACATTGCCCACACGGATGCGACGATTTTAGTTCAGGGTGAGACCGGAACCGGCAAGGAATTGGTGGCACGGGCCATTTATAAGGAAAGCCTGCGTAAGGACAAACCTTTTGTTGTGATTAATTGCGCGGCGTATCCGTCCACCCTGCTGGAAAGTGAGCTTTTTGGCCATGAGAAAGGGGCGTTTACCGGCGCGATCCGCAAAAAAGTGGGTCGATTCGAACAGGCCGACGGCGGCACGGTTTTTCTTGATGAGATCGGCGATATCCCCCTACCCTCCCAAATCAAGCTGCTGCGGGTCCTCCAGACGCAAAAATTTGAGCGCCTGGGGGGTGAGCAGACCTTGGCGGTGAATGTACGCATTATCGCCGCCACCAACAAAAATCTGATTCAGGAAGTAAAAAGGGGGGGGTTTCGGGAAGACCTTTATTACCGCCTGAATGTCATTCCGATTCATTTGCCGCTGCTCAGAAATCGGCGCAACGACATTCCGCTTTTGGCCCGTCATTTTCAGCGAAGATTCGCCGCTGAACATGGAGATGATGTGAGAGATTTTAGCTCGGAAGCGATGCGGCGCCTTTTGGATTATCCCTGGCCGGGAAATGTCCGTGAGCTTGAAAACACCATTGAGCACGCTGTTGTACTGAGCAAGGGGCAACGGACCGAGGTGGCCCACCTGCCTTCAGTTCTGTTCAGCGATGATGCCTTTTCGCTGCCTGCGAAACGGGACAGGTCAGGGACTATGGTAGATCATGAGAAAAAGCTTCTCATTGATGTCCTCAAGGAGTGTAACTGGAACAAATCCAAGGCATCCTTGCAACTGGGAATCAGCCGCAGTACGCTTTACGGCAAAATAAAAAAATACCAGGTCTCAGAGGACGTCGCGAAAGTTCATTAAGAGAAACGATTTCAGCCGGCTATCGTTTCGACCCGCTTTTCTGAAATGACCTGAGCAGCCATCCATTCCATTGTCTAAGTTCCTGTTGTTTTCCTTTCCGGCACACCCATTCGATCCATATAATTTTCAAAGTGTTTTGAAATACGGGTAAGGTATCGACTCAGTCGTTATAATGTTTTCGCCGCGACGGTGTGTACGAATTTTGAACATTTCTAAACATCTGAGTTAACTAATGAATTATTCTTTCCAGACAGTATTGATCCGAATTCATACAATTTTCAGAAAAAACATCATCGCGGGACCTCCCTCCATTGTCTGAATTTTTCGATATGAAACCATTGGCTGCAAAATAATAAAAACTTATTTTATAAATATTTCAAAGCCTTAAAGCTCATCCCATCTTAATCTTCCAAACAACCCCGACAAAGGTAAAATTAAGTGTAATCATGGCACCTCTTTTGCTTTAACAAAGAAAGCATAATCAAAAGAAAAATTGAATACGGTAAATTTCGTGACTTTTTTCGACACGGCCGTTTTCCCAGATATCTTAATTAAAAGGATTTTTTATGCGTTTATTCAGCCCGGATTCCCAAAAAAAACTGAAGAATTTTTGGAAGCTCTTGTTTATAGCCGCACTGCTGGTGGCCTTTGAAATAAGTCCCTGGGGCTCTCTTGTCGTTCTGGATGGCCACCCCCGAGTGGCCCAGGCCGGCAAAAAAGATAGGGATAAGAGTGATATGAATGGGGACAATGTAGTAGACCAGCAGGACCTAAGACTATTCAGCCAAGAACTGGGCTTGGTGGACGAGACGGACTGGACGAATGAGCAATGGTGCCAGTATATTGAGAGCCATCCCAAAAAAAAAGCCAGCTATACTCAACTATTCGTCTTTATCAGCAGCTATTACGAATGCGAAACCACACCACCACCAATTACCGCACCGACCTTGTCAAATCCAACAGTATCGGAAATCAATCTCCCCAGTGCCACGCTGGGAGCGACCATCGTCAATGACGGAGGCGATCCTCCCATTATCGAACGGGGAACGGTGTGGAACACGACGGGACCGCCGATAACGGAGAACCAATTGGCCGAAGGCGGCACCGCGTTGGGGCCTTTCTCCCATGTCCGCACGGATTTTACGGATTTGGACATAGGGACTCGCGTCTATTTCCGCGGGTACGCGGTTAATTATGTTGGTACCGGATATTCACCGGAAAGCTCATTTGTTGTTGAGGATCCTCTTGCTGTAAAGCACGTTAACGACTATCCCACGAGACTTGCCCTCGGGCCTAATGGCAATCTATACGTCAGCGACCCCAAGGTAAGGTCGATTTTTATCTATGATACGAACCTGCAGCTGACAGGCGAACTCAAGGGGCTTTACAGCCCGCTTGGTGTGGCTGTCGATTCCGCCGGCTTTATTTACGTGGGCAACGCCGGGATTGGCAATGTCGAAAAGTACAACTCCCAGGGTAAGCTCGTCGCAACGATCGGACAAGGAATGATCCGGGCCCCGACCGACCTTGCACTGGACTGGGACGGCAACCTTTATGTGGCCGACAGCAACAGCAGCTTGGTGTGGGTATTCA
>CAXMTB010000318.1:0-2595 GCA_964195835.1 uncultured Nitrospinaceae bacterium
AATGGTGTAACCGATGCAAAGTCCAAATCTGGTCATATTGCCTGATGCCCAACCACGTACATTTGATTGCCGTACCGGAATTTGAAGACAGCTTACATAAAGCCATAGGGGAAGCACATCGCCGTTACACAAGATATATAAATTTTCAGAAAGGCTGGAAGGGCCATCTCTGGCAGGGACGTTTTGCTTCCTATCCAATGAATGAAGAACATCTGGTGGCTGCGGCCCGCTACATAGAATTAAACCCGGTGAGGGCTGGGCTGGTTAAAAAACCTGAAGACTATAAGTGGAGCAGTGCCCTGGCACATTTGCAAGGAGAAGATAATATCCTCGTTAAAGTTGAGCCGTTATCTGCAATGGTGAATAATTGGCAGGATTTACTTAAAACAGATTTGACAGAGGATGAAAAAGAGACTATTCGAAGACATGAAAGGACAGGGAGGCCAGCTGGTAGTGCTGGTTTTCTAAGCTGGCTTGAAAAGACGACAAAGAGAAGGATGACAAAACGAAAACCGGGGCCTAAAAGGAAAAATTAAGTATGGTGTCCCCCGAATTATGTAATCAGATTAACCTCAAAAAGGTTAGGGTACGATCATGAAACGTTTCAAAAACATTCTCTTAATTACGACCCAAAATGATGTTAACAGCCCTGACATAAAAAGGGCGGTTTCGCTTGCAATGTCGAATGCGGCTAATCTTACGATAGCCGATATTGTTCCCGGTATGCCGTCTCTGCATCGTCAGCTGACATCTTCTCCTGGAGTCGAGTCAGTTTTAAACGGTCTGGCCGAAGAAAGGCTCAATAAACTCAATATAATAGCCCAAAAGTTTTCAGATAAAATGGACATTACGCCATTAGTGTTTCGAGGTACACCCTATCTGGAAATCATCAGAAATGTCATGCAACAGAAATTTGACCTGCTTATAAAAATATCAGAACCGCAAGAAAGTTTTTCGGCAAAAATCTTTGGTTCGGTGGATTTTCGCTTGCTTCGAAAATGTCCGTGCCCGGTGTGGCTTCTTAAACCGGACGCGCTCTTTTCGTATAGGTCCATTCTCGCAGCGGTTGCGCTTGAAACTTTTGATTTAGATCAAGACATTGACGGTCTCAATAAGCAGATTCTCGAAATGGCCTCCTCACTTGCTCTGGAAGAATCAAGTGAGATTCATATTGTTCATGCTTTTAAAATTTTCGGTGAAGACCTTCTGGACCTTCCTCTGGCTGAGCATATTGCAGGTGATGAAGTCCGGGAATGGATGAATTCTCAGCGACATGATATAGAGGAGCAATTTAACCACGTTACTGAGTTGTTGAAAAAACACCTCAAGGATAACAACATGGAAAAATTGAACCCACAATTCCATCTGGTGGAAGGCGACACGCAAGAGGTAATTGAGCGCATGATAAAAGAGAACAGGGTCGAGCTGGTTGTTATGGGCACGGTCGCCCGATCAAATTTAACCGGTCTGTTAATGGGAAATACTGCTGAAAACATATTAAACCGTCTCACATGTTCCGTTCTAACGGTTAAACCTTCAAGCTTTACATCACCGGTCAGATTTGACATCTGATCTTTCAAAATAAATGACAAAGGAGAAAATAAAGCTGCACTTTACCTGGGTTTTTCTCAGGATGCGTCCGGTACTTCGATGGTTTTTTCGACTCCGTGGATCACCGCAAGCCATTGCCGGAGGATTTTCCTTAGGCTTGTTTATAGCTTTTACTCCTACAGTTGGCGTACAAATTTTTCTGGCTTTCTTCCTGGCAACGGCGCTGAATGTAAACCGAGTTGCTGCAGTTTTGGCTGTCTGGATAACAAATCCACTTACTATTCCGGTGATCTTTAGCTTCAATTACTGGCTCGGAAGCCTCATCTGGGAAGGACCTTCGGTTGCCGTTGTCTCACGCCGTTTATTTGAATTGGCATCTCAGTTAACAAATATTGATCTTTGGGCGATAACAGATCAACTTTCAGCCGTAGCTGAATTAGGCACGGACATCATTGTGCCGCTTATTTTGGGAAGTATGATTGCAGGAGCCTTCGCTTCAATTCTAACGTATATTATACTGCTCAGATTACTTACCTTTCTGTTAGAACGGCGGGCAAAGAAAAAAAATAAGAGAAATCCGGGGACACAATACTAATTTTTATGTAAAATCGGGGTCAGACCCCGGGAATTCCCGGGAATTCTGGGGACACCATACTTAATTATTAGCTATTCCCTTTATAATTACTCCATAAATGGTTGTACCTGGCAGTATCCTGTCAGATAACTTGTGTTGACGGTTGCGTAGTTTCCAGCCTACATTTCTTTCCTATATCCAACAGGCGGTATGGTAATTCCAGTGAAACCATACCTGATTATAAATTGATAATATTTCAATTGTTAGCCATGGCTCGTTTAGCAAGGGTTGTAGCCCCCGGCATTCCCCATCACATTACACAGCGCGGCAATCGAAGGATGAAAACATTTTTCTGTGAAGCCGATTATCGAGAATATCTCCATTTGATGGCCGAATGGTGTAACCGATGCAAAGTCCAAATCTGGTCATATTGCCTGATGCCCAACCACGTACATTTGATTGCCGTACCG
>CAXMTB010000319.1:0-2567 GCA_964195835.1 uncultured Nitrospinaceae bacterium
CGGAAATTATCATGGTATTGGTAATTTTAGCAGCTGTTATTGTGTTGCTTGTAACAGAATGGATGCCTTTGGAGGTTTTAGCACTGCTTGTTTTGGGTGTTTTGGCGGTCAGCGGAATTGTCAGTCCCACCGAAGCCTTGGCCGGATTTAGCAATCCTGCTGTGGTGACCATCTGGGCGGTTTTTATTCTCAGCGGCGGCCTGACTCGCACCGGTATAGCCAATATCCTCGGTCGCCAATTGATGAGGGTTGCTGGACGTAAAGAATCGCTTTTGGTGGTGATCATCATGGTCGTTGCTGGCGCACTTTCAGCGTTTATGAACAATGTTGCTGTGGCTGCCCTCATGTTGCCGGTTGTAATGGATATTGCACGCAAAACAAAACGTTCACCTTCAACCTTGTTGATGCCGCTTGCTTATGGGTCATTGCTTGGGGGACTGACCACCATGATCGGCACACCACCCAACATCCTGGTCACTGAAGCGCTGCGCGAAAACGGCCTGACACCCTTCACACTGTTTGATTTCACTCCGGTGGGACTGGCGGTTATGTTTTCCGGTATTGCATTTGTCACCTTTATCGGAACGCGTATCCTGCCTAAACGTAGCGTGGCGAAAGAAACATCCAGAACACACCAGGATTTTCGCTCACAGTATGAACTGCAAGAGCGTTTGTTTAAGATCAAAATACCGACAAATTCGATCTTGGTGGGCAAAACGATTGCCAAAAGCCGCCTGGGTTCTGGATTGGATCTCAACGTGGTGGGCATCACTCGAGGCAATCAGACCCTGTTAGCCCCGGAAATAACCGAAACCATTCAGCGAAATGACGTGCTGATTGTTGAGGGACGTTTGGAGCGGATTCAGGAATTGAATCATTGGGGCCAAATGTTGATCGAAACCGAAACCATTGGAGTCGATGACCTTTTCGCCCATGGAATGCAAGTCGCCGAACTTCAACTCAGTCCGAACTCCGCTTATGCCAATCAGACTTTATCTAAAATCGGCTTTCGCAATCGGTTTGGTCTCAACGTGCTGGCTATTCAACGAAAAGGTCACCAAATTGATGAGAATTTAAAAATCCAGTCGCTTAAAGCCGCCGACGGTTTGCTTGTTCATGGTCCGGCGGCGCAAATGAAGACATTGGAAAACGATACCAATTTCCTGCCGCCTAAACAATTGAAGCCCACTATGTTGAGGAGCAACTATCCGCTGGATAAACGCCTGCGCCAGCTACGGGTACCGGAGGCCTCTAAACTCATAGGGTTAAGCTTAAACGAAAGTCGTCTAGGCGATGCAGTTGATGTACAGATTCTTTATGTTGTTCGCCAAAATGGTACCGCCTTTGTCCCCACATCCAAGGACTGTTTTGAACCCGAAGACCGCCTGGTTGTATCTGGATCATCCGACATGATCTCCATCCTGCAGATGCAAGGCCTTGAAGGCGTTTTTGTCGAAGACCAATCTCACCCTATAGATCTGTCGGTGCTTGAAGATGATCAGGTAGGATTAATTGAGGTGATGCTCTCTCCGCATTCGGTGCTATCCGGTATAACTCTAAGCCAGATGAATTTCCGCGAAAAATACGGCTTGTCCGTACTTGCCATTTGGCACAAAGGCCGTGCCTATCGTTCCGACCTACGCAATATGGCCCTACAATTGGGTGACGCCTTATTGTTGTACGGACCTTTGAAAAAATTGATCGTTTTGGGTCGGGAGCCTGATTTTCTTGTTCTTACCGAAATCGCTCAGGAAGTTCCCAGAGAAGAAAAATCTAAACTTGCTTTGATCATTATGATAGCTGTGCTTTTGCCGGTAATTATGGGCTGGCTCCCAATTTACATTGCTGTGGTCATCGGTGCCGCTTTCATGATCTTAACCAAATGTTTAACCATGGAAGAAGCCTATCGCTACATTGAATGGAAAGCAGTATTTTTAATTGCCGGAATGTTGCCGCTGGGCACAGCTTTAGATAAGTCCGGTGCAGCTCGTCTTTTAGCCGAAGGCGTTGTGGATTCACTGGGGCCTTTCGGTCCGTATGCGGTGTTGTTTGGACTTTTGGTGATCACGTTTATAGCAACCAGTATTATCCCCACTGCTGCCCTGGTGGTACTCATGGTGCCGATCGCCTTGAAAACCTCTGCCAGTCTGGGAATATCTCCACATGCCTTGATGATGGGTATCGCCATGGCCGCATCTTCCAGCTTCACATCCCCCATCTCGCATCCAGCTAACGTCTTGGTGATGGGACCGGGCGGCTACCGTTTTACTGATTATCTGAAAGTCGGTGTCCCACTGACATTAATAGTACTATTGGTGTTGATGTTGATTTTGCCTATTTTCTGGCCGTTAACGTCTTGACCTTTTCTTGGTAAAAGTTAGGGATTGAGAGAAAACGTTCGTTACTGCGGTTAGTAAGGTGACGCTCGTTAAATTATGATCCCGAAATTGAGTAAAAGTGCATATCAGTCGTTACGTTATGCATCCAGGCATCTCAGATTTGGAATTTGTTGTGATCTATTGAGAAAACCCCATGAAAATCGGGCTTGTCAAAACCTGTGTTATCTG
>CAXMTB010000320.1:0-2517 GCA_964195835.1 uncultured Nitrospinaceae bacterium
TTGCCGTTATTATAGTTATTTATCGTGGCCCGACCCCAGATGGAGCCCATAACACCTTTCCCTGGTTTAGAAATTACCATATTTGATAACCCTGAGTTATGAAACAGGAATATATTTAAACCATTCCTTGACTTTAGTTTAAAAATATGGTTTTTTAATGAGCATGAGTAATGAATCAAAATCAAAAATAAACCGCCTTATCAGTCAGTGGCCGAGAGGGACGCCCGCTACAGCGTCCTACTTGAACACGGTAGGCTTCAGCCATGATCTCCTCACGAAATACAAAAAGAGCGGTTGGGTTCAGTCCTTCGGAAGAGGTGCCTATACCCTCTACGGAGACAAAGTGGAATGGCCCGGAGCCCTTTATGCCCTTCAGACGCAACTGGGCCTTAACGTACATCCTGGGGGAAAGACTGCCCTTGAGCTAAAAGGGTATGCCCATTACCTGCCCACTGGCAAAAGAAAGGTATTTCTGTACGGAAAACAAGGCCAGGTTCTGCCGAGCTGGTTTAAAGCAAAGCGTTTAGGGGTAGATATCGTCACGACCCGGACCAATCTTTTCCCAAAGGACAGTCAGGAGAGTCTATCCGAATTCAAGGAAAAAAACTTTTCCATAAAGATATCTTCCCCCGAAAGGGCAGCCATGGAGATGCTTCACTTGGTGCCGGGAAAGGTTGGTTTTGACGAAGCATCTCTGATCATGGAAAACCTTGCTACCCTCCGATCGGAAATGGTCTGGAGACTGTTAGTCATGTGCCGGTCTATCAAGGTCAGGAGGCTTTTCATGTTTATGGCAGAAAAGCATGGCCATCCATGGGTATCAGACTTGGACGTTTCGCAGCTTGATCTGGGCAAAGGAAAGCGAATGATCGTCCCGAAAGGGAGGTTTGATAGAAAATATCAAATAACTGTCCCCAGGTACGATTACGAAGAGGGCAAGGGATGAAAGGCACAGTCTTCTACAAACAAGCGGAATTACTCCTGAGAATTCTCCCGTTGATATATAAAGAAGACGTGTTTGCCTTGAAAGGAGGGACTGCAATCAACTTTTTCATACGGGACCTCCCCCGCCTATCCGTGGACATTGATCTGACGTACCTTCCTGTAAACGATAGGGATTTTGCCCTAAATGAAATACGTCGCATCTTGCTACTGATATCCGAGGGAATTAAGAAGAGGATACCGGGAACAGGCGTCATTACGAAGAAAATCCATGGAACTGAGTTCGCAAGAGGACTGATTGTGGACCGCGAGGGTGTAACAGTTAAGATAGAACCAAATCTGGTTCTCAGAGGATCTGTGTACCCGCCTGAAATAAAAACGCTATCGAAAAAGGCTCAAGATTTCTTCGAGTTGTCTCTTCAGAGCCGTATCCTTTCACCATATGATTTGTATGCCGGAAAGATCTGTGCTGCCCTTGATCGCCAGCACCCGAGAGATCTCTTCGATGTTCATTTGCTTCTAAAAAGTGAAGGTCTTAAGCCTGAAATAAGAAGGGCTTTCATTGTCTATCTTGTCAGCCATCCAAGGCCCATGGTTGAGATCCTAAGTCCTCAGCAGAAAGATATAAGAGATATCTTTGAAAAGGAATTCAAGGGGATGATAGCCGAACACATCACTTTTAAAGCGCTGGAAACAACGAGAAATGAATTGGTTGCGATACTTCGAGAAGAGTTGACACCTGATGAAAGGAAATTCATTGTATCAATGAAGCAAGGCCAACCCGTTTGGGACCTTCTCGAACTTGAAGGGATTAAGGACTTGCCTGCCGTCAAATGGAAGCTCTTGAATATATCAAAAATGGATCCCGCAAAACATCGAAAGGCCATCCATAAACTTAGAGATTATCTGGGTGTTTGAGGGTTAAATTTTTACCCAGTTCAACCAATCTATTGCTTATGTTTAACCGGGGCTTCGAAGAAGACGAGCTAAGTTTACCCAGTTAAACCTATTTTTTTTTGTTTAACCAGGGCGGATTTAACTGGGGACCTCTGATACCCGACACCTGAACCCTGGTCCCTGATCCCTGCCCTTTCTCCCGACCTCGGTCCTCCGACCTCCAGTCGCGCAGCGCTTGCCTCCAACCTCTAACCTTGAACCTCCAGCCGCAGGCTCTGCCCTTTATCCTTGATCCTTTATCCTTAATCCCTGACGTCTGACATCTGACTTCTGACTTCTGGCTTCTGTCCTTCACCCTCTGAGCGGTTTAGGCGCATATCTGTTTTCGTCCTTTTTCATCGATAGAAATGCTCATCTAAATCAAGGGCCGTTTATCCCGGATAGTTCATTATGGTTTTCGAAAAGACTTTATAATGGAGTCAATAACCACCCCTAAAAAGGGTGGCTTGATGGTGACCTTAAAAAGGTCTTTAAAAAATTATTCACCGCGGAGCCGCAGAGAGCGCAGAGTTTTCAGTTTATTTTTGCTTTTCGCTGACCCCAGAGGAATAGGCTTCGCCCCGGAGAAATAGGCTTCGCATTTCCAGGGCAAGCATTCCACAGGGCAGGGACGCCGAA
>CAXMTB010000321.1:0-2205 GCA_964195835.1 uncultured Nitrospinaceae bacterium
GTCTGAAGTTTATTCGCCTTAATATAGTCCCATAGTTTTTTGGTGATCTCTGTCCTGGGAAGTTCTGTTGCTCCCAGCAACTCTGCCAGCTCATTTTTCAGCTTTACCGGTTTCATCAATCCTTTTGCTTCTGCCATTTTTAACTCCTTTATATTTAAATTTGTGGATTTTTATCACCTTTTTATCCGCCGGATTTTTAGCGAGCTTAAGTTCTAACCTCTAACCTTCTTAAGTCCTTACCCTCTAACCTTCTTTCTTTTTTCTACCCGATCCCTGCCCTTTCCTCTTTCCTCTTTCCTCTTTTCTTTTTCCTTCGGTTTCTGTCCCCTGCCCCCTGTATTTTATACTTCTTTAATCACTGATCAACGGGCTGTTGCCCAAACCGGAATTCCAAATCCGGTCAAAAATTCTCAGCCAGATTTTGTGACTTAGAACTTCTAAATTCGAAAAAATGATTTATGCTGTCCGTTATTGATTCTTTGAAGTAGAAAAATAGCTCCTGAAGCCTCAAATAGGCTCTCGGATAACCGGGTTTGGCCAGAACCATACCCCGTGCAGGAGCCGGCTCTTTGACATGCCGAAGTAAAACCATAATATTCTGGATTCCGGCAGTGAGATATTCCTGAATTTGAACTCGCCAGAGTCTACGCCAACGTGCTCGTTTATATCCGAAGCGAGCACCGCGAGCATATGATCTTTCCATCAGATGCTGCCGGGTTCTGATATCCCTTTTAGCTTCTCGGCTATTTGCTTGATCAACCATGAAATCCAGGTCATTCTGTCTGACGTGCCGCTTAAGCGTTCGACCAGATTTGGCCTTAGTACACTTTCCTTTAAGCTCGCAACTGTTACATGTGCTGGCCGAAGCGATATACTCATAATGTTTTCGCTTTTTAAAATATTTCCGTTTTTTCAGAATTTGACCGGCCGGACAGATGAAGATGTCATCTATAGCATCATAGCTAAAGGCTTCTTTGGGGAAGATGCCTTTTTTAGTTCCGGTATTTTTCTGAGTCTGTTCCAGGGAATTAATATGCGCATTAATTCCTTGGTCTTGGCAGGCCAGATAATTTTCGATGGTACCGTACTTGCTGTCGGCCACAGCAGTTTCAACTTTTCGTTCGGTATTTTTTTGATGGCTGTCTATTAAAGATTGCATGCAGTGAGCTTCATGCACCTCACCGGGGGTTACTTCGGTCGCAGTAATGATTTCACATTTTTCATCAACCCCTCTGTGAATTTGATATTGAAGTTTGGATTTTCCTTTTCCGCGACGTGTTACAGAGGCATCCGGGTCGGTGGTTGAAATATACTTTTTATTGGCAGTTCCAGATTTGGGATCATCATCACTGTCGGAAGATTTTTGTTCTTCTTCCAAGCGTGCTTCCAGAATTTGGTAGCTTTTATTCAGATACCGCTTTAGCAATTCTTTATTTACGACGGAGTTGTTGGAAGCATCGGCCTGCACCATGCTGGAATCCATAAACAGTTTGCTGCCGTCAACGAGGCCGGCTTGCACACATTGCCAGACGATGCGTTCAAAAAATGTTTTAAAAGCATCAACACCCCAGCGGGCTCGGGCTTTGCTCAAAACGCTATGGTTGGGAATCTCATCGTCCAGATCATAGCCCAAAAACCATAACCAGTCTAAACGTACAGGAATTGTTGCCATCAGTTCTCTTTCAGAACGAATATTGTAAAATATCAAAAGCAGCAGCATCTTAAGGATAACTGGTGGAGGAACAGATATATTGCCGTTAATACCGTATTTGCCTTTGACTTCTTTATAAACAAAGTCAAAGTCGATATACTTTGCAACTTTTCTTAAGATGTGATTTTTAGGTACACGCTGGTCAAGGCTAAATTTTGTGTAAAACAACTTTTTCTGAACCCTTTGCTGGCGACCCATCATGATAATAATGCTCCGTTAAAGTCATATTTAACAGCACCTTAGCAGTTATTATCATTCTAATCAAGCTCTATTTAAGCGTTTACAGCAATTCTTATGATAAAAGATAAGCTATATATTCACAATTTCTCAATTCTATCTAAAGGAAATTGGACTTTGAATTTGATTTGGGCAACAGCCCGTCAAGATGTGACCCCACTTCGTCACTGCTCGGAATTTGGAAAAACTCGGTCGGGAAATGTCAGAAGGTACACATGTATGAATAAGCGTGAAAGGATTATGGCGACGCTGAAAGG
>CAXMTB010000321.1:2215-2486 GCA_964195835.1 uncultured Nitrospinaceae bacterium
TTTCCAATGAGACCTGATAGTTCAAAAAAATCCGCCAGCACCCGCCAGGTCAGCGTGAAAGCGGTTGTTATGCGTAATCTTCCGCCTTTCCCCTCTTCCTTCTAAAAAGGTCAGAATTTATGGAGCAGACCATATAGTTTTCCCATTGGCGTCGCTCATCCAGAATTCAGGAGTTCCATCATTGTTTACACCGAAACTAACTCGGTGTTTCTCTTCAGCGTCATACAGTGAAATTAGAGGCATCAAACCGAGATCCAGACCTAAAACAAGG
>CAXMTB010000322.1:0-2475 GCA_964195835.1 uncultured Nitrospinaceae bacterium
CCCAAAATAAGATCGTGGTTGTTAAACAGCACGTGGGTATCGGTTCTGGTGATTGTTCCGTAGCGGGTTTTCTGAACATAGTCGTACGTGAAGAAACTGAGTCCGACGACGAGAACGAGGGAGATTGCAACTGCGGCACGGGTCGCCCAGGTGTTTGTTACCGGTGTGAAAAAATCTTTTGCGGTGAGGTGGATTCTGCGGCCGATTTCTCTGTCGATATCCGAATGTCTGGCCAGGCAGGGTTTGATCACCTTTCCGGTGTAGTGCTCGAGATCACTGATCGCTTCCTCGTCGGACGGATTTGCCATCGCCGTTTCAAGGATGTTGTTTTCTATTAAATTAAGCGGGATAACATCAAATTTTCGACAGAGGTAGCGTGGTAGAATCCTACTGACATCTCGAGAAAACTTTTCGGCTATATCGGTTATTGGGATTTCAAGTTGACCGGCGAGGGTCTCTGCCAGCTGATCGGCTGTAATGGCGTTCATGCGCACCAGAATGTGGCCGAGCCTGCGGTTGCCACCTACCTGCACACGCAGGGCGCTATCGATTACATCCTTGGATACAAGGTTTTGCGCAATCAACAATTCTCCCAAGAGTGGTTTGCCGGACATAGTCTCTCCTTCACAAAAAGTTAGTGTTTAATAATAGTACCTTAGTATAGGTTAAACAGGTGCTGAGTTACAAGTTGTTTTTTGGGGTCGTTTTTTGGGGTCACCCATTAAAAGGCCCTCGTCAAGTGAAAACAGCTTACCATTCAAGAAAAAGATATTTTTTTTTCTTACGAGGTTAAATTCTAGAGTTACTTCTTAACGCTGTTAACACATGTGATTCCATTTTGTCGTCTGCACCCGATATTTCAGAAGGTAGATGTCAGTTGAAGACACTGCACCAGTCACCCATCAGGATCAAGAGCAAGGAAATTTCCATGCCCCCTGTTCGCTACCGCGAACCCAGAAAATCAGCGGTTCCATGTCGTATCCAATTGTTGTTTTCAGATCAAATGGTTATAAGCCAACCCTCGCTGGTTTACGACATAGGCAGTAACAATTTGAGAACCACGGACAAAACGGCTACCAATCAGATCTGGTGGTTATTCCAACCCCTTTATAGGTTCACCGTTTTGGCCAACTCAGTTATAAAAACCAATGTTTCTTATTCAACATCCGGCGTAGCGGAATTAGGAGCCGATTCTGAGAATGGGTCCCTAAAATGCTCGTCGGAGGAATCGGCTCCTAATTCCGCGGCTTATCATCCGCAATTTAAGAAAAAAGTTTACCACTATCAAATTCAACCCCATCTCTCATAATGTAATAGGAAGCCCTTGTTAATTTATGGGCCAGGGCACCATGAGCAACCATACGGTTTGTCTTGGCAGACTTCCTGTTAAAAAATGCTTTGGCTGGATCGTTATAACGCCTGCACATCTCCGCAGCTTCAGAGAAGGCCCAGGCTAGATATTTATTACCATTCTTGACATTTCCCTTACCTTTCTTTTTGTTATTACTTGTCCATTTGCTCGGCACCTTTCGACAGTAGGAAGAGTAATCACCAACCCGGGGAAACCGATTTATGATTCCGGTCTCCAGCATGATTGTCAGCGCCAGGATAAGACCGACGCCTGGGATCGTCTGCAGGCACACAAATGATTGTTGCAGTTTCTTTTTTTCTTTAACTGCATACTCAATCTCTCGAATTTTCCCGGTCATAAAATCTATGCAATCTTTGCTGACGGTGCCACTCAATTCCAGATCCTCCTGCCCTGAAAGCAATGGCGAAATATGATTTACTTTAACCGCTTTGATCTTGCTTGCATTGAGACTGGAACCGCAGTTACGACTGATGATCCCCTGAAGACTGTTGATCAATGCCGTACGGATTTGTACCAAGTGGCCACGTTTCCGCAGTAAGTCACGAACCGGCCTGTCCTCTTTGGGATAAATATAGCCTTCCGGTAAGATTTTCAGTCTAAGCATATGAGCCAGCCAAAAAGCATCGTGGTTGTCATCACTATGTTTTAGCCCCTTGTATTTCTGGATTGCCGCTGGGTTTGCCAAGTGAAGTCGATAGTCAAAATCCATGAGTAGATCGACAAGCCAGTACCAGTTGAAAGTAGACTCAACGACCACCCCTGAAATATCTTTTCGGAAAGGTTCGAGTTCGGCTAGAATGACATCCGGCTGATTTGGCAATTTCTTCTTGTACACCCGTGTGTCATTCTCATCAATAATTGCCAGATAATTGTTGTTTGCGTGTAAGTCGATTCCAGCGTATAATTTCATATGGCACCTCCATCAGGTTGAATTGGACTTCTACCTTGATTGTACAACATTTTTTTGTTGTACCGGGAACTGAAATCAGCTCCCGCGAGGTGCCTTTTAGATGATTATCAGGTCTTGTATTATCACATTTTTAAAAATGTACAAAGAAACGGTTACACTTCGTAACCTTGTTTGTTCAACACGAAAAAATCAA
>CAXMTB010000323.1:0-2460 GCA_964195835.1 uncultured Nitrospinaceae bacterium
TTGACGTATGGCAGGTGAAAAAAGTTTAGAAAAGTTACTTAAGAATATATCCCCCGAACTTATTGATGGGGAATTTGTGTTTTGCACCTTCCAAGGATCAAGATATGGAGATCATTTGGATTTAGATCCAATAGCTTCAATCAGTGAGCCGGAGGGGCTCACACTTGTCATTCCAAAAGCTATTGCTGATAACAGAAGAATAGATTACGAGTCCGTCTTCAAAGGGATTACTTTAAGAGTACACTCAAGTCTTGATGCAGTAGGTCTAACGACAGCGTTCTCCAGAAAACTCACTGGTCATGGCCTCAGTGCAAATGTAATCGCAGGCTACTATCATGACCATATCTTTGTTCAGAGTGAATATGCTGAGAAAGCCATTGATGCACTTAAAGAACTGGCTTGTTGATTAACGCAGGATATCAAGTTGATTAATCTACAAAACTCTGGCCACCAGGTTTAGATCCTTGGTGGCCATTTCTCATATGTCAGGGTCAGCAGTAATTCTGCATTTCGGTTAACCTGAGTAACGCAGAACAATGTAGGAGGATAAATAGGACACATTGACAGATCTGTTTTCAGTATTAGAATGAAAAATATAGGTAAAGAGTTTCCCGATAAAGCCAACCTTTTCGCAAGAGAGGGACGGAAAGCGGCGGGTCTTTACTCCTCAAAAACAACAAGAAGATGGCCGAGCTGCCGAAGGATATTTATCCAACGGTGAGTCTCGGCTTTTTTATTTATTGCGTAGCGCGGGTTTAATACCCAACCGCTTGCGGCGTAAAATTACAAAGGTTGCAGGCTGTTAATATCCCGCTGCTTGCGGCGGGGTTGTTCATTAGCAAGTTAACCCTTGAAAGGAGGTTAAAAGCAAAGCTCTAAACAAAATAGCAGTTAGATTTTTAAAAGTAATGCAAACAGGGTAGGAGGTAGCGATGAAGAAAATTGTAATTGTATCATTAGTATTCTTCTTTTTTTCATGGATTTCAGTCGTATCTGCTGGCAATTTCCCGGCCAAAGAAAGCCCTGAGTCGACAGTACATTGTTGGCTTCCTGGTATTGATTGGCATTCGGTACTTGGGACTATCAACGTAGAAAAGTGTGACCGTTATACTGAAGATACGTGTTCCCCTTGCATCACCTCTTTGGAGGAGCAAGGATGCAAAATCGTTGACGTCGTTGTGGGACACACAACATACCCACAAGAGAGTGTCAAGATACTCTACTTGTTATCTTGTGATGGGAGTTGATGTAAGTAAGAAGCCACAAACTTATGGCCACCTGGAGATCAAGCCAAGTGGCCTTTCTTATATGTCAGGGGTAGTAAGAATTTCGCGATTTTGCAAATTTCAACCTCTCGAAACAATGTAGGAGGATAAATAATAATTTCACCCGTTATCTGGTGAACTTCAAGTTTCTTGCTCCTTTATGCCGTTTCCCCTAGAATATCTAGAATGTAATTCGATCTCCCCTCGGCGGTCAGTTATCAGATAAGCCCAACACCTTCTATCTTTAGAGGAGAAATCCTTGAAATTTTCAGAACTGGTAGATATCGAAGAATTGCGGCAATTATGTGAAAGCTTTACTGCAATAACCGGCACAGTGACTGCCATTCTGGAATTGGACGGAAACATTCTTGTCGCGACCGGGTGGCAGGATATTTGTACCTGTTTTCATCGCGTCAATCCGACCACGGCTTTTCGCTGCAAGGAAAGCGATACGGTCCTGGCTGGAAAGCTTAAAGTAGGTGAACTCGCAAATATTTATAAATGCAAAAACGGTCTTGTCGATGTTGCCGTTCCGATCAAAATCCGTGATGAACATGTCGCAACCTTTTTTACCGGTCAGTTCTTCCTCGAATCTCCAGATCCAGACTTTTTTATCAGGCAAGCTAAAGAGTTCTCGTTTGACAAAGACTCTTATCTCGATGCGATGCAGAAGGTTCCTATCCTGTCAACCGATGACGTTGAGTCAATGGTGGGGTTCTTTTCCCGACTGGGTAAATTGTTCGGAGAGATGGGGCTTTCCAACAAAGAGCTTGAAGATGCGAATGCTGAGTTGAAACGAGGGGGGGACCTCCGCCGTGAGAGTGAGGAGCGTTTTCGTCAAGTCGCGATGACAAACTGGGTATGGGAAGTCGATCTAGAGGGTCGCTACACCTATTGTTCTGAAAATGTCATAGAGACGTTGGGTTATTCACGAGAAGAAATTATTGGCAAGACGCCATTCGATTTTATGTCACAAAAGGAAGCTAATCGTGTTGGCGAGATTTTCACTGAACTCATCGCTAGCAGGAAACGCATAATTGATCTGGAGAGTTGGAATGTCACTAAAAATGGTTCCGAAGTCTGTCTGCTGACAAACGGCGCTCCCTTTTATGATAACTCTGGCAACCTTATGGGCTATCGCGGTGGAGATAAAGACATCACTGATCGCAAGAGAGCTGAGGAGGAGCTGGTTAAA
>CAXMTB010000324.1:0-2456 GCA_964195835.1 uncultured Nitrospinaceae bacterium
TAAATCTCAAAATTGCTGATTCGTTGGATAACACAGGTTTCAAAACGGATCGGAAGCCTTCTGCATATCCTTCCAAAAGGTCAGTTTACTAAGGTGTAGATGGTAAATTCATGTCAAAACGCATGGCTCCTCCCGGCGGAAGAACAACACCAACTTCCTTTGAGTATTGATTCCATATAGCAATCATTTCTTTTCGTAGCTTTGGTCGCTCCTGTGACAGGTCATTCAACTCTGCGGGATCTTTGGATAGATCATAGAGCTGCCAATCATCATTCCCAAAAGGAATCGAGAGCCAGACTAACTTGAAATCGCCTTTGCGTACTGCTCGGAAACCGAGCATTTCCCAGTTAACAGCAGTATCGTTATCGTAAATAAAATTGGATTTTCCATTAAGCACCTTCATCATGGTACGACCACGGAGGGGTTCCACTTTGCGCCCCTTATAGGAAGTCCCCGGGTGCTCAACACCCGCTGCATCGAGAATGGTAGCTGTAATGTCCATCACGTGGGCAAAGGCATCGCTGTGGGCTCCCCGGCTGATCACACCCGGGCCGCTTATGATCAGTGGTGAACGGATTCCCCCTTCTGTGGTGAAGGCCTTGAAAAGGCGAAACGGGGTCATGCTGACCTGTGCCCAGGCCGCACCCTGCGCAATCCGTGAGAAGCGGCGGCCCATATTCTCGTATCGGTTATCGGAGTTTCTGTCTAACCATGCCTCATCTGTGCCGGGATATTGATGCATCTCAGCGCCGTTAGCCCCGTTATCAGAGAAGAAAATGACAAGGGTATTTTCGTAAACACCTGTTTTTTTGAGATGTTTAAAAAGCCTGCCCAGATGGTAATCAATGTTCTCGACCATCGCTGAGTATAGTTCCATTCTTCGGGCTTCAACTTTCCGCTGCTTCTCAGGAATATTTTCCCAGTCAGGAATCATCGGCAGGCGAGGAAAAGGCACCGTGTCTTCAGGAATAAAACCAAGTTTTTGGAGGCTGTTCAGGCGTTCTTTACGGAGCGCTTCGTATCCTTTATCATACCTTCCTTTATATTTGTCGAGCCATTTGTCAGGCACATGGATGGGGTCATGAACTGCGGTGTAGGAGAGGTATGCAAAGAATGGCTTACCAGCATCCCGGCTGTCAATGTATTCCATAATTTTGTCAGTGTAAAACTCAGTTGAATAGAACCCTTTGGGGACATGGACCCTGACTCCGTTTTCGCGATAAATCGGTGTATAGTTGGCATACATCATCCATTCAGTGTCAAAATGACTGGCACCGCCCTGGAGCATGGTGTAGGCTTTCTGAAATCCTTTATTGTAAGGATCATGCTCGACCTCTTCGCCAAGGTGCCATTTCCCGGACATGCAAGTAAAATATCCCGTGTCCCGTAAAAGTGTGGCCATTGAAACAACTCGGTCACTTAAATGTCCTTCATAGCCGGGTTCTCCTATTTGATTAGGGAAAAGACCCTCAGACATGTTCCCAAGCCCTGCAAGGTGGTTATCTGTGCCCGAAAGAAGCATCGAACGTGTCGGAGAACATGACACGGATGTGTGGAAATCAGTGAATCTCATTCCGGACTTTGCGAGAGAATCGAGAGCCAGGGTTCGGACCTCCCCCCCGAAAGGACCAATGTCTGAATAGCCCATATCATCTACAACAATGAGGAGGATGTTTGGTCTCGTTTCTTCTTTTGCCAATAACGAGGAAGGCCAGCAGAAAAAAACGATAAATATAATAGCAAGAGGTATTATTCGGTTCATTTTTTCCTCCTTATCAATTGTATCGCTTGATGATTATTGGCTGATAAATTGGCAAGCAAGCAATACAGATTTCTTGATAGGAAATCCAATGTTCGTCAATTACAGATATATTGAGACTATCTTATAAAAAACGGTCTTGTCAAAACTTGTGTTATCTTGCCAGTATTTGGACTATAACCGGTATTGTGATATCGCAATTATTTGGGGAGTGTAAATAGTTTGGAGTCAGAAATAACAGGTCTTGAATTTATGATTTCGGGATTAGTAGTCGTAACATTATCAAATAAGTATCCCGCATTTCCGTGTACATGTCCCTTATTTTTCGACTATTTTAAATATTAATTTCTGAGACACATCTATACCTTGTTTTTAAGGACCCTGTTCATACTTCCGGAAAAATAACCTTCCAGGTCAACGGCGATATGGTAGAATCCTATCTGTCTGAATTTCTCAACAATATTTTTCCTCAGCTCGGGTCCAGTAATCTTTTTGATCTCTGAGCCCGCCACTTCTATCCTGGCAACGGATCCGTGATGTCTGACCCGGTATTGCCTGAAGCCTTGATCTGCGAGGAAATCTTCGGCCTCCTCCACCATTTTTAACTTTTTAGTGGTAATGGGCTCCCCATAGGGAATCCTTGAGGCGAGGCATGCCATAGCAGGTTTATCCCACGTGGGAAGTCCCATCTCTTTTG
>CAXMTB010000325.1:0-2455 GCA_964195835.1 uncultured Nitrospinaceae bacterium
CAGGTATTCTTTTAGAATGTCGTTCTGTATGGTTCCTCCCAATTGTTCATGCTTTATGCCCTGCTCCTCTGCGGCAACGATATATCCCGCCATCACCGGAAGAACCGCACCGTTCATGGTCATGGAAACCGTGATCTTGTCCAGGGGAATCTGATTAAAAAGGATCTTCATATCCTCCACAGAATCAATGGCCACACCGGCCTTGCCGATATCACCCGTTACCCTTGAATGATCCGAATCATACCCTCTGTGGGTTGCAAGATCAAACGCCACAGAAAGCCCGGTTTGCCCGGCGGCAACGTTCCTCCTGTAAAATTCATTGGACTCTTTGGCTGTGGCAAAGCCCGCATACTGCCGGACGGTCCAGGGTCTTCCGGCATACATGGTGGCCATGGGTCCTCTGACATAAGGTGCAAAACCCGGCAGCGTATTGACATGCGGCATCCCTTCAATGTCTTCCGCCGTATACAAAGGCTTGACCATAATCCCTTCAGGGGTTTTCCAGTTCAGATCCTCAAGGGGTCTTCCTCTTAACTGTTTGGTGGCAAGATCTGTCCATTTATCCAAATCAGGATGTTCTGCCATGGCATCCTCCTTTTTCAATGACTGAATTATTCATAACTTGGTTGGTGTCCATCCATAAATGGTCTTTTTGCCCAATCTCTACTTTATGCTCAAAAAATAGTCCTCGGAATATTATACATATGCCTGTGGTTATTTTTTTCGCGTGCCTTGACATTGAACAAAAATCCTCATTTCTGGATGGACACTATTTAGATTTTAATTCTTTTATACATATCAACTTCAATGGAGCTTCAGGTGTGATTAAATTTTTAACTGGAAACTGTCTGAGTGGATTAGGGATCGTTATGAAAGAGCCATAATCGATCTGGTTTAATTCTAAAATATCCTCATAGAATAAATACCCTTATCCATTGTCCGGGCAGGTTCTTTCATTACGAACCCTTATCCACGAGTTTTTTCAGTAAAAATTTAATTATTCCTGAAGCGATCTCCTCTCAATAATAAGTTATCTCTCACACAATTCAACCAGAACACCGTTGGTCGCTTTGGGGTGCAAAAAAGCAATTTTTGCACCGCCTGCGCCCTTTCTCGGCTTCTCATCAATAAGGCGTATCCCTTTTTCCTTCAACTCTGCCAGCGCTTCTTCAATATTTTCAACGCGAAAGGCAATATGGTGTACCCCTGGCCCTTTTTTCTCTAAAAATTTTGCAACCGGGCCGTCAGGAGCGGTGGATTCCAAGAGTTCCACTTCACTTTCTCCAACCGGAAAAAAGGCGGTCGTTACTTTTTGCTCCTCTACGGTTTCGGTTCCCTCAAAATGAAGCCCCAGTGCATCTGTCCACAAGCTTTTGCCATCTTCGATACTGTTTACTGCAATTCCAAGATGGTCAATCTTTAATATTTTCATGAAAACCTCCTCTTTTAATATTGATGATCGATGATTGATGATTGAAACTTTTTGTTTAGAAGCTGTTTCAAAACCTTCCATTCGTTGGATTGAAATGCCCTCAAACGGTCGCTGAGCATGGAAACTGACTTTTTACGAAACCATCAATTTTCAATCTTTGAATTTTTTCATCACCCGCCCAAATCCCGGCATGGCATTTTTTATGGTATGGTCATCCACGCAAAACGCGATTCTGAAATGACCCGGGCCTCCAAAGCCGCTTCCGGGCACGGTAAGGATCAACTCTTTTTGTAATTCTTTCACAAATGTTACATCATCAGGAACAGGCGTTTTTGGAAAAAGATAAAAAGCGCCCGGCGGTTCGACGAAATCATAGCCGCAATCTGCAAGACCGTTACACAAAAGGTCTCTTTTCCGGGCATAGGCGGAAATGTCCACACTTGATCCTTGAAGAGAGGCAACGACTCGCTGCATCAGGGCAGAAGCGTTAACAAACCCTAAAATTCTGTTGGCCAGTGCCATCCCCCCCATCAGTTCTTTATTGAATGAAGCTTCGGGATGAACCGCCAGATAACCGATTCGTTCGCCGGGGATGGAAATATCCTTGGAATATGACGTAGCAATAATGCTCTCCGTGTAACTTCTGAATATGCTGGGGACCGTGTATCCTTCGTAAACAATTTTACGGTAAGGTTCATCCGATATCAGATACAATGTCCGGTTCAGCCTTTTTCCTTTATCCTTTAAAAGCGTTCCGAGGCTCTCTTTTGAATAGATCTGGCCTGTGGGATTGTTGGGTGAGTTGATCAGGATAGCCTTTGTCTTCTCGGTAATGGCCGCATGAATTGCGTTAATGTCCAGAGAAAAATCGGGTTTTGTCGATACGGTTTTTAGAATCCCGCCATGATTATCAGCATAAAATTGATACTCGACAAAATAAGGCGCCGGCGTAATGACTTCGTCGCCAGGGTCAAGAATTGCTTTTAGAATAACGTTCAGTGCGCCGGCAGCGCCACAGGTCAT
>CAXMTB010000326.1:0-2429 GCA_964195835.1 uncultured Nitrospinaceae bacterium
GTTATTTCGGTTTTCTTAAAAAGAGATATCCCATGGGAGCGATTCTACGGTCTGTTATCTTCCGACACTATTTTTCAGGCCGTGTTTGATACGACTTATGATACTGAAGAAGATAAGAATATTGACAACCCGCTTATCTATAATTTCATTATCTCTATACCCCCAAATGAAAAAAATGAGATTGAATCGTTTCTTGAGAAATCTGATGAAGAGATTTTAGAACTTACTATAAAAGATTTCAGACGATTGATGCCGGAAACTGCCGACGTTGAAAAATATATTACAGGCTCAAAGGTTACACGGTATCCAATCGGGGAATTAGAACTCACTCCTGAATATTTTCTTGAAGCATTACCCGATTTAGCGAAACCGGTGGGAAATATCCATTTCACCGGAGAATATACGGATAAGAAGAGCTTTGTTGACGGAGCCTGCTTCAGCGCTATGCGGGCGGCAGCTGCATTGGGTAGTAAATACATTACTTCTGATGAAGATATCATTAGATTCCCTAAAGATCCTAATTGGGGTGGCCTTGGTTGGACGACGATAATCCTCAATATCCTGCTTATCGTAGGTGGGTTCTTTCTACCTCAGGGTTACGGTATGACAATGAGCATCGGGGCAGGTGTCCTGCTGGCACTAACTGTTGTATATCCATCGTTCTTCCCACCGCATAGTCTGGTATATAAGGTGCTGCTGGGTCTTACAGTCGGCTTTGGAGGCATCGTCGGGCTGCTGGCAAAGTTTCTTGGATGACAAATTTAGAGTCATTTGGGGTCAGAATGGAATGACCCTAATTAGAGGGTGAAAATGGTGGCCAGGGGCGGAATCGAACCACCGACACGCGGATTTTCAGAACGTCGGTGGGCCGTTCAGGGTTATATTTATCAGTGAGTTACCGGGGCGTCCGTTGCCCAGTCTGCACAACAGTGCATAACGATGCACAGCTGATACCCGCAAGTTCCACGCAAGGAGTTCATTGTCTTCCAACCTGTCGACGCGCCTTGTCCCCGCCGTCGAGAAACGGGCCTCAATGACGTGGGCACAGCGGCTGAAGCGGGTGTTTGATATTGATGTTACAACCTGCTGTGAATGCGGTGGCGATGTCAAGATTATTGCCAGTATCGAAGACCCAGTAGTTATTCAGAAGATACTCGCTCACCTTGATGACAGAGCAGGTCCGGCAGACTTGAGCTTGTTACCTGAATGTCGGGCTCCACCAGCAACGGGGTTGATTGACTGAAAGAACAGGCCCGGAAAAACTACCTGCTTACTGATCCCGAGAAGGGAACAGCAAGTTTTCTATCGCCCCGAGTGTGAGAATTGGGATAAAACACACATGAACCCGATTAGAATTCAGTCTTGGCTGCTCAAACAAGCTCAAATTACGTGGCAGCTTGGCTAAAAACCTGATACGGATAGCCGTTCAGTACTTTGAGTTCTCTGGAAATAGAGCGTTTAAACTACTTATACGAAAAAGATCTCATGAATAATGAACCGAACAAAGCCGAAAATGAAGGCACCCTTTATGACACCGTTATTATTGGTGGAGGAATTACAGGGCTGACTGCAGGATATATGCTAAGAGATAAAAACATCCTGCTGCTTGAAGAAGATGAAAGGTTTGGCGGAAGGGTCCTGTCTGAAAAGGTCCATGAAGCAACGAACAACATCGGTACTCAATTTTTTGCCGTAGAAGATTCCTCTTTTGTCCGCCTTATCAAAGAGCTTGGTGTTAAATGGGTAACTCACGATCCGAACTCTGTTCCATTTGCCATTTTTGTAAACAACAAACTCTTTACAGACATTGAATCCCTTTTAAGCGGTAAGGCCAAACTCTCGGCTTTAAAATTAATGTCAGCAACCCACCGGAAAATGAAAATATACAAAGAACTGCCGATAACAGATCCCCGCTGGCGAAAACTGGCAGCCCAAAATATCACCGAATATCTAAAAGGTTACGATCCGGATCTTTTAGCACTAGTTAAAACTTATATGAGGGGAGCCTGTGTTGCGAAACCGGAGCGGACATCGGCCGGGATGGGGTTTGTGTTGGTGAACGATATTTTCAATACCGCAGGTATGGGATTCGTTACCGGCGGCTTTCAAAAGATCACCGATACCCTGGCGGATAAGCTGAAAGGAAGGGCCATACACGGAGCCGGAGTAACCAGGGTGGAAGAAAATAACGGCATCGTCACTACCTGGTATAAAAAAGACGGAAAAGAGCAGGTTGTCAAATCCAGATCAGTAGTAACAACAATACCTCCTCAGGCAACCCTAAGAATTTTTCCGCAGCTTCCGGATTGGAAAAAAGAAGCTCTTGAAAAAGTCGATTATGGTCCGATTTCAGTTATTTCGGTTTTCTTAAAAAGAGATATCCCATGGGAGCGATTCTACGGTCTGTTATCTTCCGACACTATTTTTCA
>CAXMTB010000327.1:0-2407 GCA_964195835.1 uncultured Nitrospinaceae bacterium
TCCGGTAGGGACAGTCAGTAGGTTGGCGAAGTTTTGCTGTAAATACTTTGAAAAAAGGTAACACTTTAGCCTTTTGAAAACATTACCGCTTCTTTTGAAATCGATTTGTTTCAAAGGTCTCAACCTTCCGGGTATGCCATCCCTCCACAAACACACCTGCCTCAAAAACACGTCTCATCCGGTTATCCTTTAACAACACCGATGGGTCTTAATCTAGCCACTTTTTTTGAAATTCCGGCGCCATGCACCACCTCAACTACCTGGGAAACATCCTTATAGGCTTCCGGCATCTCTTCAGCCAGGGTGGACCTGCCGGTCCATCGGACAAGGATTCCTTTGTCTTCGAGTTCTCGATTGATGGCCCTTCCTTTGCTCGCCTTTTTAGCGGCTTTTCTGCTTAACACCCGCCCGGCACCATGACAGGTTGATCCAAACGTCTCTTCCATGGCTTTTTGAGTACCTACAAGAACATATGAGGCCGTCCCCATGTCTCCGGGAATAATGACCGGTTGCCCTGTATGTTGATATTTTGCACAGAGCGCCGAATGCCCTGGCGGAAAAGACCGTGTCGCTCCTTTACGGTGGACACAGACGGTCTGTTTTTTCCCGTCGATCACATGGGTTTCTTTTTTAGCAATGTTGTGGCAGACGTCATATAAGAGGTTCATGCCAAGATCCCTGGGACCCATACCCAGGACCTTTAAAAATACTTCACGAGATCTGTGCATTAAAATCTGTCGGTTTGCCCATGCATAATTTGCACCACAGGCCATGGCATTATAATATCTCCTCCCTTCTTTGGATTGAATCATGGCACAGGCAAGTTGTCTGTCCGGAAGATCAAAACCCAGTTTTTTAACATGCTTTGACATGAAGGCCAGAGAATCGTCACAAATCTGGTATCCCAGGCCCCGTGAACCCGAATGGAGCATCAATGTAACCTGGCCTTCAAAAAGCCCGAACACTTTGGCTGCCTCAGGTTCATAGATGGTTTCCACTACGCCGATTTCCACAAAGTGATTCCCGGAACCGAGGGTCCCCAGCTGCTTTTTCCCCCTTTCAAGGGCTCTCGGGCTGACAATATCCGGATCGGCGTTTTCCATGCAACCACCGTCTTCTGTGAAATCTAAATCCGACGTGTCTCCAAGCCCCTGGCTCACGGCCCATCGACTACCGTTTTTGAGGACCTTTTTTACTTCGGGGATGGACAGTTTTATCGAGCCTGTTGAACCAACACCCGAAGGAATGTCACGGAAAAGGGTATCCACAAGGGCTTTGAGTTTCGGTCGTATTTCATTTTCTATGAGTGAAGTGGTGGCAAGTCGAACCCCGCAGTTGATGTCATAGCCGACCCCGCCCGGAGAGATGATACCCGACTCCCAGTCAAAGGCGGCAACACCGCCGATGGGAAAACCATACCCCCAGTGCATGTCCGGCATGGCTAAAGATGCCTTTAAAATCCCGGGAAGGGTTGCGACATTGGCCACCTGTTTTAAAGGTTCATTCTGAGAGCTGCCTGCCAGCATCGACTCGGTGGCGTAGATGATTCCCGGTACCCGCATGGCACCTGTTTTGGGGACTTCCCAGCGATATTTGTCTATTTTTTTAACATTTATTGTCATCTTTTGTACCTCATCCCTAAAATGAGCGTTTCAAATTTTTGAAATGGTTAATTTGATAATGTTTTTAAGGTATTTTGCCATTCTGAATTTCAAGAATTTGAAACCCTACGGGATTTCCAATTTCACCGCATCTACTGTGTCAGATGTCGTTCCGCATAGGCGACTATAGCGAAACAACATCTTCCTTTTATCTGCGGCAAACTTGAAAATCGCTCAATTTAGGCCATCGATTAATTTGTATTGTGCAACATTGTAGCATCTTGGAAAGAATATCGCAATCAGATGTCGAAGATGATTTGGGCCTCCCATCCGGAGGGGCTGCTCTTTACTTGGATCTGATGATATGTTACCGCCTTTATTTCGGTTTTGATAGTATGGCGATCCGGCATATAAGCATCAAAATAGATTTTGGCTGAAATATTATTTTCAGACAGAGATAATATTTGGACAGATTTTACCAGCATTTCCTTTCCGTTCCACAGGTACAATATCTCTCTGAGCCAGTTGATCATCAGATCGGACCAGTCCTCTCCCGAGGCCGTAATTTTGAAGGAATCACGACCTGTTAACACATCCATTTCTGTTATCACATCAAACAGGGCCAGGGCGGCATTGGCAAAAAGCTCCTGTGAATCAGAGCCAAAAACCTGTATGCCGAAATCAGCAGTATGGTCTATTAAATTGTATTTTTCTCTAATCTTTTTCCCCATAACCAAACCATAAAGCCAGAAATAGTAAAGAGAAAAGAGGAAAGAGGATAAGGGAAACCACGGATGAACACGAAT
>CAXMTB010000328.1:0-2206 GCA_964195835.1 uncultured Nitrospinaceae bacterium
GCATGTGGTCCGGCGTCATCTCAACAACCTTTGCGACGAACTCTTTTTTTTCTTCTGCGGACAGGTAGACATATTCCCCGTTCGATCCCATCGCCACCAGCCCCTTAAGTCCGGTTTTACCCCACTTTTCAATGTTGGCTGCCAGTTCATCATAGGCGATATTGCCGTTGATAAAAGGCGTGGGAATGGGAGGAAATATGCCATGTAAATTAATTTTGGCCATTTTAGGTTCCCTTCTTTGTCCTTAACTCTGAACGTTGAACCCTGAACCTTTGAACGATTACGTCTTGAGATACTCAAAAATGACCATAAAGACAAGACAAAAAAGGCGGTCAGGTGGGGGAAATCGAATCCGCTTTGTCTGCGGTTTTCTTCCCTCAGTGATTTGAGTCATAAAATCCAGGATATCATCCGTTTAATTTCTTCAAGGATTTTTAAAATTTGACCGAATAATTTTAAAATATTTTTTCCAACCGAACCTTTTAAAACCCTATGATATCCATAAGAAATCTTTAAAAATTTCAGTGACATTCCGGTTGTATAGAATGGCAAGTTAGCACCACCACCGTAACCCAAAAAATGACAAATATTCTTGTGTTGAACCAATCTTCGCACATAAATTCTTGACCTTCTGATTCCATTTGGTATCTATAATTGATAATCGATCTCATCAAGATTCTCACCATCGTTTAAAAACCTAAAAATTTGAGGCAATTCTATGGCACAAGAAGGTTTGAAACGCAAACTCGCCGCCATTCTCAGTGCCGACGTTGAAGGTTACAGCCGCCTCATGGGGGACGATGAGGAATCGACAATTCGCACTTTAACTATTTACCGGTCAGCTATAGTACTTCACATAAATAATTTCATAGCTTCAAAAGCACTATATTATGCTATTCCCGCACTGTCTCTAAGCTTTTTCATTACACAAATAACTTTAGTGGCATCTTTCAGATATTTTTCAAACGCCTTCACAACTGAAGTTCTTAAATCCTCAAATGTTGGAAAGAATTTGCAATGAGTGGAATCTCTCTTTGTGTTTTTCCAGAGCTTTTCAATCGGATTGAAGTCCGGAGAATATGAGGGTAACCGATAAATAAATAAGCGATTTTGCGTTTTGTTTTTTATAAAGTCTTTTACAACGACCGCGCCGTGATAAGGAGCACCGTCTTCAACAAGTATAACAGGACAGGTATAATGCGAAATAACTTGCTGTAAAAATTTTTTGTAAGACTCTCCGTTGAATTTTTCTTCTGTCTCCATATACTGAAAAGTGCCTTCAAAAAACTCTATCACTCCTAACATTTTTAATCCTTTTCGTTTCCCTTTAGTCTTAATTTTGGGTTGTTTCCCAATAGGCGCCCAAGTCCTTGACAGCGACCCCCATTGGGCAAATGAGACTTCGTCTCCAAAAAGAATTACAGCATTTATTTCTTTAGCCTTCTTGAGGATTTCGGGCCATGTATTATCTAACCATTCTTTGCGTTTCTTTTCATTATCTTCACTTCGGTCTGCTTCGAAAGCAGCTTTCTGAAATGAAAGGCCGATTTTCTTTAAGAGTCGACACAGATATCTCGGATTGTAGCGTACTTGAAATTCACGCCAAATAACTTCAGCAATCATCGGTGAATTCCAAACCCCACAATCAAAACCATATTTTTCCGGTCCATCAACAACGGTTTCATACAATTTATCTTTTTGTTTATTTGTTAGTTTTGATTTAGCGCCGCGTCCTTTATAATGAAGACCATTAAGCCATGAGAATCTTTCATATAGGAATCTCAAAAACCAATTATAAATGGTCCGTTCAGACACTTTAAAAAATTTTGCAATATCGCTTATACGTATGTCTGTTGCGACCATTAAAAGAGATTTCGCTATTTTGAATAGCCTAAAATTATTAAGCTTTAATGCTGTGTTAGTTGTTTTTTCCAGACGCTTTATTGTTCTATTATTAAAGGTAATTTTCATATTCTCAGACTCCAAAAGTAGGGTTAATATAGTAATCTGAAAATATATCGCATAAAAACGACAAAAAGTCCCGCAAAAATTGAAATTATTTTAATGACCGTCTATATGATCAAGGACGGCCCAACAAGATCACATTTGTCGTTCATGATATTACGAAGCTTAAACGAGCAGAGGAAGAAAAGAAAAAGCTTGAAGAACAACTTCATAAAGCCCAAAAGATGGAAGCAATTGGCAC
>CAXMTB010000329.1:0-2079 GCA_964195835.1 uncultured Nitrospinaceae bacterium
CATTTACATTCCTAATCCATTCATTTTAAGCTATTTACAGCTGTTCCTTTTTTTTTAACTATTGAATCTTGCTTTTCTGCTCCCAATTCTTTATTTGCAGTTGCCAATATTGATGGTCTCGTAAAAAGTCAGAATTAATTGCGCTGCCGATATGAGCTTGTGCTCATAACATGACGCAGATTGGTTAAAAATATCTTTCAGGTGACTCCAAGTCGTCACAACATGCTCTTTGACAAATGAAAAATAGAGGCATGGAGGGCTTTATGCCTCACAGAGACCTTCTACCGGCATCATTTTCGCTGCTCTAACAGCAGCAGCCCTGAAGATGTTTACTCCCAAGGCCTTTAAGGTTGCACAAAACCTGACTGCTTTCAGGCCCCGTACTCGAAGATGTTTAACTCCGGTTCGTCTGTCGTATTCAGACATGGTGGCTTCAACACCTGCACGCCACCTGTAACGATCTTTGAATTCGTCTGACTGTTCATATATTCTGCGCTTTGCTATGCGCATCTCTTTATCAGTAAAGCGAAGGTAGTAATATTTTTTTCCTTTCTTGACAGGGCATCTGGATAGTTTGGGGCAATTCTGGCAATCATGTAAAGCAAAACCGATGCTAACTCTTTTTCTCTTTTTGACTTTTACAGGGGCATTACCCTGGGGACAGGCAACAACTTCGCCTTTTTCAGAAAATTGAAAATCTGCAAGGCTCAACTTGTCTTCCTCGACTGAACCCATAGTTGGAGCAATCAGATCTACGCCGTGTTTTTTTGCGCGTTCACAGTTGTCATCACTACCGTAAAGAGAATCGGCTATTAGCTCCTTCGGTCTCAGATTCTGTTTTTCTGTAGACTCAATCGCAGGGATAAGAGCATTGGCATCACTGTTATGAGCAGGTTCAACTTCCACATGGGTGATCAGGTTAAGGGATGTTTCTTTTTTTTCTTCGTCATCACAGAAAGTTTCCTGGATTTGAACCTGGTAGCCTTGCCCCTTGTGACCGCTGTAGGTTGCATCGGGATCAGAAGGATTTTGAAGAGAGTCCGAAGCAATTTCTTTCGGTTTCTTAAGCTCAACCGGATTGTCTTTATCATCGGTAAGATCGCAGTGCTCTTTCAGAACCCTTTCAAGCAGTTTGTAACTATACATGGCCGCCACTTCGGGGCTGCCCTTAAACTGCTGTACTAGATCAAACAGGTCTTTGCTGACCTCTGTGAGGGTTTTTCTCGATTCAGATGGTTTGACTCTGGAAAAGCATCCGAGATCGTTTTTGGAAAGATATCTATCGACAACTTTTTCATCTATGATGTCGAGTTGGTCTTGATTGCCCCGTTTCAGATTTACCAAAAACTTGTGAATGCTCTCAGAAAAAATGCCGATTCGGCCAAGCCGCCGCATATTGGATTTGATATGGACCGAGTCGATCCGCTGTTTATCGATATTAACGTTGAAAACCTGCGATAGCCGGTTTGTGCTGGCTTTGAAAATGTCGTCCTCAAGATTGTTTTGCGCAACGATGTTTCGATTATTCCATAAGGTTTTTAACGAAATATACTTGGCTTTATCCGACTCTTCAGTTACGTTGAGGGCGTAATGCCACTGCGTGTCAAAGGCATACTGCCGGACGGTTTCTTCATCGGTAAGATCAAGCGTCTGCTGAAGAACAAGAGCACCGATCATTGCGTAAAGCTCTTTTGTCGGCCGACCAAAAGTTTCATCAAAGTATTTGGCAACTTTATGGACAGGAATTGATGGCAGTATGTGCTCACGGAATAGACCCGGCCAACTGTTGTCGAGCATCTTGCGTCTTTTGGGTGTAAGAAAATCCCAAGGATCGAAAATGTTGAGCTGATTTGGATTTTTAATGTTGATCATGATTTTACCTTTAAACACCTGATTAATTTGGCTTTTTATACCAAATTGCAGTGGAAAAGGCAAGAACTATTTTTCGTTTTTTATAATTATTTCATAAAGATATGTGTTTGTGACTTTTTACGAGACCATCAATATAGGTTTATAAATAAATTAAAACGGAAACATCTAATATGTCGCTTGAGAATGTCCTGTTTTCTTTTTTTGAAA
>CAXMTB010000330.1:0-910 GCA_964195835.1 uncultured Nitrospinaceae bacterium
CGCTGCTGCTGAAACCGAAAAACTTGTTGCCGATGCACAAGGTATTGCGTCAAGCAAAAGTGTTAACATTGCAAACGAAAATGAGGTTGTAAATTTTTTTAAAGAGATCATCGATAAAACCGGACGAATTGATGTTCTGGTAAATAATGCCGGTATTACCAAAGATGGGCTTTTGGTCCGCATGAAAGAACAGGACTGGGATGCGGTCTTAAATATAAACCTAAAAGGTGCATTCACTTGCACAAAAATTGCTGCCAAAGCCATGATGCAGCAGCGTTATGGCCGTATTATTAATATGGCGTCGGTTGTGGGAGTCACCGGCAATGCGGGACAGGCGAACTATTCGGCATCGAAGGCGGGCTTAATCGGGCTCACAAAAACAGCCGCAAAAGAGCTTGCATCTCGGGGTATTACGGTCAATGCAATTGCCCCGGGTTTTATAGAAACAGACATGACGGCGTCGCTTTCGGAAAAAGCAAGGAATGCAATGCTGAGCCAGGTCCCACTGGGGCGTGCGGGGTATCCCGAAGATATTGCTGCAGCGGTTGCTTTTCTGGCTTCTGAAAGTGCATCTTACATCACAGGCCAGGTAATTCATGTTAGCGGTGGAATGTATATTTGATATTTATTAAAGGAGGTACACTGAATGTCTATTGAGGATAAAGTAAAAAAGATAATTGCAGAAAAGCTAAGTGTTGATCTTGAAGAAGTTGTACCGGAAGCGTCTTTTGTAGATGACCTAGGTGCAGATTCACTCGACCTTGTAGAGTTGATCATGTCCATGGAAGAAGAGTTCGATATTGATATTCCTGACGAAGAAGCGGAAAAACTGATAACGGTAAAAGACGCCTTCGATTACATTGCCAAGCACTAATATTGTCATTTAAGATGAGACCGTTATAAAACCGGT
>CAXMTB010000330.1:920-2052 GCA_964195835.1 uncultured Nitrospinaceae bacterium
TAACGGTAAAAGACGCCTTCGATTACATTGCCAAGCACTAATATTGTCATTTAAGATGAGACCGTTATAAAACCGGTATCAATTTGCCGGTTGTTTAGGAGGCCTATTGAGTAGACGGGTGGTTGTCACGGGTCTTGGGTTAGTAACGCCCTTGGGTATCGGTGTGGATGAGACATGGACGGCCCTGTGTAAAGGTCAATCAGGGATATCAGAGATCACTCGGTTCAATGCTTCTGACTTTGACACAAAAATTGCCGGAGAGGTCAAGAATTTTCATCCAAAGGATTTTCTTTCTAAAAAAGAGGCCAAACGTACCCAGCTATTCATCGCCTATGCTGTTGCAGCATCCCGTATGGCCCTGGAAGATTCCGGGTTAACCATAGACAAAACCAATGAAAACAGAGTCGGTGTTCTTACAGGATGCGGCCTTGGAGGGCTGAATTTGCTGGAACAAACCACTGTCGTCCTGCAAAAGAAAGGTCCCCAACGGGTAACACCGTTTTATATTCCGATGATCATCGGCAATATGGCGCCCGGGATGATTTCAATTTATCTGGGTGCCAAGGGACCCAATTCTTCCATTGCCACAGCATGCGCTTCGGGAACCCACGCCGTTGGCGATGCGTTCAAAATCATCAAAAGAGGTGCCGCGGATGCCATGATCACCGGCGGAGTGGAGTCTGTAATCACGCCCACGTGCATTGCGGGTTTCAATGCCATGAAAGCGCTGTCCACTCGGAACGACGACCCTGAAAGGGCGTCCCGTCCATTTGATCGCGACCGAGACGGTTTCGTGATCGGTGAAGGATGCGGGATTCTGGTTCTGGAAACACTCGATTCCGCGTTAGAAAGAAACGCCCGAATTTATGCTGAAATATGCGGGTATGGCATGAGCGGAGACGGATTTCATATCGCTGCGCCGGCACCGGACGGTGAAGGCGCCGCCCGATGCATGGCCGCCGCCCTTGCGGATGCACAAATGACCGGCGACGAGATCGATTACATCAACGCCCACGGTACATCAACGCAGCTTAATGATGTCTACGAAACCAAAGCCATCAAGTCCGTATTTAAGGAAAAAGCATCGTCCATAGCCGTAAGCTCCACCAAATCCATGACAGGCGACCTATTG
>CAXMTB010000331.1:0-1929 GCA_964195835.1 uncultured Nitrospinaceae bacterium
TGATGTTATCCGCTTTTTGAAAGATCGGGTTCCTGATGTGCCGGTGGCAGTTTTGACCAACAGCACATTATTTTCCCAAAAACAGGTGCGATCAGATATTAAAAATGCTGTGGTGGTCATCCCTTCACTGGATGCTGCAACCGAAAAGATATTCAACAAAATAAATCGCCCCTCTCCTCATTTGAACGTGGATACAATCGTTGACGGACTGATTCGATTCCGCAAAGAATACAATGGAAAAATATGGCTGGAAGTCTTTATTGTCCCCGGCATGAATGATACAATTGCGGAATTAAATGCCTTAAAACTGGTGATTGGAAAAATCAAGCCGGACCAGGTTCACTTGAATACATTGGACAGACCCGGATCGGTATCAACGCTTCGTGCCGCTACCCGGGAGGAACTTGAACGTGTCCTGAATGTCTTTCAGATGGAAAATGCCGCCATTGTCGCTGATCCACCCGAGCAGAAGGCGCTTTTTGCCTATCGAAAAGACACAGCGGCTGCCATTTTGGGAACCATTGCCAGACGTCCGTGTACTTCAAAAGACTTGTCTGAAATTATGGGGTTGCAGGTCAAGGAAGTGGATACCTATTTGAAATCCCTGGAAGCAGATGAAAAAATTAAGGTTGTAAAACAAAAAAGGGGATTGTTTTACCAATTATCCAATAAAAACCTTCAGGGCGCATGTTGATTGCCTATGGTGGGGGCCCACACCATGTCAAAATCTGAAGCAAAAAGTATTTGCGATTTACTTCCGAAACTTGTTATGATATTGAATTGATAACAAATTTTAGTTCCGGCATGGAAGGCACAAAATATATTTCTGTTTAACCATCGCATCCATATGATTTTACCTTCCCGCCCGTCGAAGATGCCGCTTGCGGTGAGGCGGCCAAGAAATAATTTTTCCAGGTTGCCACGCTCCATTGACGTTGCTGAAAATAATGGAAACGAAATTTGAATATAAATAAAAAAGAGGGGGCAGAAATGAGTGTATTTTATTTCGGAAGAAAGATTGGATGGATTCTATGTTTTGTTGCAGTGGTAGTGCTGTTCAGCGGGTTATCCGCACATGCTCTTTTGGGAGGTAAAATTACAAAATATACCGCCGATCAGGTCATGATCGACACTAAAGGAAAGGTTCAGCATAAAGGAAAGATATATGCAACGCCGAATAAAATGCGAATGGATAGCATGTCTCCAAGAGGCGAAGGAAGTATCGTTATGATTTTTCGAAAAGATAAAAATATCGGATGGACATTGAATCCCGAAAAAAAACTATATATGGAAAGGCCTTACAACGAAAAAGAGATGGAACAGGCCACAAAGAAATTCATTGATTCGAGGAACGAAAAAGTCTTGGGGACGGAAAATGTGAATGGGTTTAAGTGCACAAAAAAGGAAGTCGAAACCACCGTTGAGTTCATGGGTTTTAAAAGAACAGTAAAAACTATCGTCTGGACGTCAAAAAAATTGGACATGCCCATTCGTACAAAGTCTCAGGACGGATCCATGACGGAACTAAGAAACATCAAAGAGGGTTCCCCGGCCGGTAAATATTTCGAAATTCCCAAAGAATATAAAAAAGTTTCAAACATGATGGAATTAATGGGTATGGATATGTCAGAACATGAAGAAAAGCCTTCAAAATCTGCCGGCGAAGACAAAGAATCCGGCTCCGACTTTCCATTTAAACTCCCTAAGGGAATCAAGGGTCTGTTTGGGAAATAAAGGATAAGAAAGTCATTTTTCGTTAGGAGGTATAAAGTTTATGATCAAGCTTAAAACATCCCTTATTATATTCCTTCTGATCTGCTTGAACGGTTTTCCTGTCTTTGCAGCCGGACAAAAAATGATGAGCATACAGGTGAAAAAAGGAGAAATTCGTTCAACCCCCTCTTTTCTTGGCAGTGTCGTGGCCCGGCT
>CAXMTB010000332.1:0-1923 GCA_964195835.1 uncultured Nitrospinaceae bacterium
ATAAAAATTGCTATCTATTATGAAGACATCTAATTCGGAAGACTCGCTTAACTGCTTTCCATTACTCGAATAACGAACCGCCAGACCATCCTTGCTAATGTTAATAATTTGGCCAAAGATAGTGGGTTTATATTTAATTATTGCATACACACCATCTTTAGCCTGCAACCGGTTATAACGTCTTTTTTCAATTGGCCTTTCCGTATTTTTCATGGCAGCAACTCCTTGCTAAAAACTATAATTCAAAGTATTTCTTAAAGCTGAAAAAAGATAGAGAAGGGGCACCTGGTCCGGCATGCCAGACGCAATAGATGCAACTGCTCCTAATTTATTGCAATTTTATGTCCATTTTCCCCAATAAAGATAAGATTATTCAGTTTCTTATTTAAGATAGCAAGGTTCTTTTGAAACACAGCCCGACCAAATGAATGGATGGTCTTTAGGTCATTAGTGTCAATAAAGATTTGATAAAATCTGTTGCCATGCTCTATTAACGTGTTGATCAATTCGTGTGCAGAGTTTCCGTCAAAATCACCATCCAATTTCAGATGGAGACTGTCTCTGGTTTTATAAGAAATTATTTTGAAATTTGATGCCATTATTTTCCCCATATATACTGCGCTGTTAGGCGCTTATGAATGTATTCCATGTTTTTTGAGGTCTTCCATATATATTTATGTTCTTTGTGTCTTAATTCCAAGTTTGTTCCTACTTGCCCGGATTAAGATTCGGTCAAGCTAAAAACATTGTTGTAAGTTCCGAAGCAATTCGAACAGGTATGGCCATTTTTGGGATCTTCTTTCCATTGACCGTCAACCAGAAACTTGTATTCATATTTTCCGGGAGAAATTATTACGGATTTGACCCACATCCCGTTCCTATCCTTCTGCATGGGGTGCTTTTTTGGATTCCAATTATTAAAATCCCCCATCAGGATGACCTCTTCGGCATCTGATGAATTCATTGAAAAAGTTACTTTGCGCTTCTTGATTTTCTGTTTTGATTTGATCTCTGCCATACGATACCTCCTAAAATGATATTGATTGATTCGAAAAGATAAATGGAAACTTTGGTCTTACTTTACTAAAATTTTTTGGATATACAAGACGAGATTATTGTGGGTATAATATGGGGCATAAGCCCATATTATGAAAAGGACGACAGGTAGGTTCTAAGGTTTGTTTTTTTGTTCTTTATACCGAATTTCTTTCGGATATTGTTTCTATGAAAATCGATTGTACTTGTGGCCAGATTCATAATTTCTGCAATTTCCTTTGTGGTATTACCCTGCTTGATCAGATTTGACACCTGAAGTTCTGTGGGAGAAAGCTTTATTAATTTAGAGGACAATCCGTGTACAAACGGAGAAACAATATCATTTAAATTTGATTCTATAATACCAAGATAGGCCCGTTGTTTTTCACCCAATTTTTTCATTTTTAATTTTTCCAGATAGGGGAAGACCAACTCCCTAACATTCAACAACACCTTTTCTTCAAGTTCAATTTTATCTTCTTCCCTCTGTCTCAATAGGACCTTTAATGCCGTGTTTGCTTCCTCAAGACCAATTGTTTTTATCTCCAATTCCACCCCTCTTTGTTTCAGAGCCTTCTCTGCTTTATTTCGATTTAATATTTCCGCCTTTAATTCTATGTTGGTTTTCATAAGCTCTGCAGTACGTTCTTCAACACGTTTTTCCAATTCGTCGTGTGCCCTGCGCAGAGCGGCCTCACCTTGTTTCTTCTCCGTTATATCTCTATTACTAGTGCGTCTTCCAAGAAAACTGCCATCATCACCGTAGACAGCTTGGCAAATGTGGGCGATCCAACGCTCATCGCCACTGCTTGTTATTATGCGAAATTCTATTGTTTGTGCATCTATACTCATTATCTCCTCTTTAAGATGCCGGACGAGCAACTTATG
>CAXMTB010000333.1:0-1851 GCA_964195835.1 uncultured Nitrospinaceae bacterium
GCTAATGGTACGCGGGCTCATCTCCAAACAGTAGCTTACATGTAGAGACCACCTTTGATCTTAAAAACCTAAGTTTTAAAGATATTATCCGGTATTAGCTCGCCTTTCGGCGGGTTATCCCCGATTCGGAGGTAGATTACCCACGCGTTACTCACCCGTGCGCCACTTTACTATCTTCTGCAAGCAGAAGAGTTCTCGTACGACTTGCATGTGTTAAGCACGCCGCCAGCGTTCATTCTGAGCCAGGATCAAACTCTCCAATTAAATTGTATCAAATTGCATCTGTTTTGATGCAGATGCAATGAATTAACTATGAACCTTAACTCACAAGCTGTTACTATTTAGTTTTCAAAGACCAAGGAGCCGTTAAAATGTAACGGCGTTTTAACCCAACTGTTAAAAGAAAACAGTTGCGAACGTCTATTATAAGAAAACGATATATTTTGTCAACATTTTTTTTATCATTTTCTATTAAATTTGTGCTAAAAGTTTTAAACTTTCTTTAAGCTAAGACAAGCGATATATTTAAAATTAATCACTGATTTTGTCAAGACTTATTTTTAATTACTTTAAGTTTATGATAACGCTTTTTCCCTGCTCTCAAGAGTATTTCCAAATCAACAATATCATTTTCCGTCAACAGGTAATCATAAGATTCTATACGTTGCCCATTGACGTAGGCGCCGCCTTGTTCAATGAGTCTTCTTGCATTATTCCCAGAGCTTGCCAGACCAACTTGATGATACAGCTTGAAAGCCGGGATGCCGTCTTTGAACCGGTCTTCTTCGATATGTGATTGGGGTATCGAATCCAGGGCTTCCATCGCTAATTTTTCCGATTCCAACGAAGAAACATTATTACTTTCAGAACCATTCCGGGGAACTGAACTTGACGGAAAGATATCATCAGGCACAACCCGAACACCAAACATGCGTTCCGCAGCATAATACGCCTTGAGAGCTTCTTGTTCTCCATGAGCAATCCGTGTAGATTCAAATGCCAGAACAACCTTGGCGCTATTTAAATCTGCTCCGCTCAATTTCCCAAGTTTTTTTATTTCATCCATGGGTAAGAATGTAAAAAGGGCCATGAATCTGGCAACATCTCGATCATCTGTGTTAATCCAATATTGATAATAATCATAAGGAGATGTTTTGTCCGAATCAAGCCAAACAGCCCCCTCTGCCGTTTTCCCCATCTTCGCACCACTGCTCGTGGTTATCAAAGGAAATGTAATGCCGAATACGGTTTCTTGACGAACTTTTCTGACCAGTTCAATTCCGGCAACGATATTTCCCCACTGATCGCTACCTCCCATCTGCAATCTACAATCATAATGATCAAAGAGCTCCAGAAAATCATATGCTTGCAAAAGCATATAATTAAACTCAATGAAGTTAAGGCCTTCTTCAGATTCAAGGCGGATTTTATAGCTTTCGGCTTTTATCATACGATTAACAGAAAAATGTCGCCCAATATCTCTTAAAAAAGGAATATATTCCAGTTTGGTTAACCAGTCGGCATTGTTTACCATCAAAGCCTTATCTTCTTTAAAATCGAGAAATCGGGAAAGCTGTTTTTTGATCCCGATAGAATTTTTATCCACCATTTCCGCTGTCAACAGCTTCCGCATTTCTGTCTTTCCACTTGGGTCCCCCACAAGGCCTGTCCCTCCCCCCACAAGGGCGATGGGTCGATGTCCGTGTCTCTGCATATGTGCAAGTGACATTATCGGGACAAGGCTTCCAACATGAAGACTGGATGCAGTGGGATCAAATCCAATATAACAAGTCGCTTTTCCCGCTTCGAGATAATCTTTTAACTCCTTTTCGTGGGTGGTCTGTTCGATAA
>CAXMTB010000334.1:0-1182 GCA_964195835.1 uncultured Nitrospinaceae bacterium
CGACACAGCCGCGGTTTATAAAATCGTAAAACGATTTTATTGCGATTTTATTTCTTGACATGATTCCCCATATATGTTCATTTATTGAACAAGCATCGAACCAAACTTAAAATTTATCAAATATAGCCAAAAGTTGCGAATGGTTAATTTATAATTCGTATGTAACTCACTGGGCGGAGCCACGTACTTTGCCAAGCTATGAGAGCTTTGAAAATCTCGCTGGATCACCGATTTTATGATTTTATCAATTTTGTTGAAAAACGGAGGTGCAAATTACAGCAATTTACTATTAAAACAAGGGCAATGGCCTATAATCAGTCTGCATTACAGCCCCGAAAGAGGCTCATTTTGAGGTGATCACCCAGATTTCAGACTCCGGGCGCACCTCACCACCCTATACGGTGGCTACCCTCAGGATTTTAAGCCCCCTTGAGATATTGAATGCCGCCTGACGATACCAGCAATCGAATTTGTTTTTCATGATGTCTGTAAATCTGGCTCGTTTGGCACCGTCGTGCAAATGACTCAGACCAAAGTACTGTTCGACGATGTAACGTTTTTTCGAAATCTTTTTATTTCTATCTATTTCATATTCGGTCAGTTTCGCTGTTTGGGTGTCTTTTCTCATTATGCCATCTTCGATGTTATTAAGGGCCAGGAATTCCCGGTTAGGTTTTCCGGCATATCCTTTGTCGGCAAATACTTTTTCAATTGGTTGTTTGGTGTGACGGCTGTAGACAGTACAGTATGGGAGATAGTTGGTATCGTTAACAGAAGCAGGCGTCAGTGTTGTCGTAAGGATAAAACCATGGTTGACATCAACAGCCGCATGTTCTTTGAGCCCGTAATGGATGACATCTTTTTGAACAACCCAGTTGGAGTCCAGGTCCCGATGGAATTTAAGTGGATTGCCGTTTTTATCGAGTTTGCCTTCCGGTGTATTGTGTTTTTCTCTTGTTTCCTTGATTTTGTCGTTGCTGATGGGACGGCTTGCAGATTTAACGAGCCTGGCATCAACGGCAATGCCTTCATTTATTGTTAGGCCTTGGTTATCAAACTGACGCAGAATTTCACTATTGATTTGATCCATGGCTTCTTTGGACAATCTTTTTCTAAATCGAGAGAATGTGGAGTGATCAGGGGAAGGTTTGCTTAAAGGGAAATTTAGGAATTCTTTAAAGG
>CAXMTB010000334.1:1192-1809 GCA_964195835.1 uncultured Nitrospinaceae bacterium
TCTTTTTCTAAATCGAGAGAATGTGGAGTGATCAGGGGAAGGTTTGCTTAAAGGGAAATTTAGGAATTCTTTAAAGGACCAGCGATCGTTAATCATATTTTCAAGTTCTGGATCAGAGTCTATATGAAACCATTTTTGGATTAGGAGACATTTAAACAGCAATAGAGGAGGGTAGGCATCGGCGCCTTCACTGGAGGTGCCCACAGTATAATGGTTCATGAGAATATCTTCAACACGATTCCAGTTGATTGATTTTTTAAGTTTTTGCATCTTTTTAATGCTGCGATTATTCTTTTTTGAGCTTTCAAGTACCACGTCGGCAAAACTGAATTCTTTTTTGATCTTTTTGAAACCCATATTCTCCTCCTAAGTAGTTAATTTTAGAAACGAATATAGCATCTAAACAACAAAATATCAAGTTTATTCAATCAATTAAGCCTATTTTTTGATAGTTTTTTGATTAAATTGTAATAGATGAGGCGCAACTTCACACAAAAATTTTCATTTCAGACGATTTTGGGGAGGTTGTGCAAAGGTCTCTCTTTTTCTAAATCGAGAGAATGTGGAGTGATCAGGGGAAGGTTTGCTTAAAGGGAAATTTAGGAATTCTTTAAAGG
>CAXMTB010000335.1:0-1689 GCA_964195835.1 uncultured Nitrospinaceae bacterium
GGGCTACGGCTTCGGCAAAGCTGACCTGTCGCAACTCATCGCATCCGGCATGGAACAAGGTCCCCAGGGTTCTCGGGTCTTTTGTCGAACGCTTGGCTAATTCCAGCATAATGTAACGGGCAAAGACGATCGTTGTATGGGCAACCAGCGCATCTCGGCTTAGAGGGCATATTGCAGGTGAATGACCATTTCAAGATCGGTGCGGATGTGGTTGGTGTCAAACTGAGTGATGATCAAGGCCCCGATCTTACCGTTACTGTTCCTGGTGTGAGCACATTTGTTTATCCTGGAGTTAAGTATGATGATACCTGGGCAGAGTTCGCTGTGAACTCACAGTGGAATTTCACAAATGATCTTTGGATTGCTGGTGAAGTCCGGGGAACGACTGGCAGTGATTATCCTGAGGATTGGTCTACCAGCGTAGAGTTGTCTTACGTATTCTAAAGTATTCCCTGTTCGTAAATTGTAAACTTAGGGTGGAGTCTTCGTGGCTCCACCTTATTTATTACAAGTCACGACTTCTGAGAAGAAAAACGGCTTCTTGTTGATAGAGACATTTAGAAAGACAAAACTATGGCACCTGGAAACGGGTGGTCTTCTCATATTTGTGGGCATTTGTAAAACACGAAAGCCGTTTGCTATTCCTCGGTGTTTGACATCTATGTCGCCTCAGATAAAGTTAAGAACAGCATTCACTTCATAACTTTGGAAAGGAGGGCGACATGATCAAATCTATTCGTGATGTGTTGAAGAACAAGGGAGCTTCAATTGTTAGTGTAAGTGCCAATGAGACAGTTTACAAGGCCTTGGAATTGATGGCTAGGGAGGATGTTGGCGCTTTGCTTGTCATGAACGAGGGAAAGGTGGTCGGCATAATGTCCGAACGCGACTATGCACGGAAGGTAATTTTGGAAGGCCGGTCATCACTCAAAATATCTGTTGAGAAGATCATGACGAACAAAGTCCTTTATATCTCTCCGGACAACAGTGTGGAAGAAGGGTTGGTGCTGATGTCCGACAAACGCTGTCGTCATCTTCCTGTATTTGAAGATGGCACGCTGATCGGCATGGTTTCAATTGGCGATCTTGTTCAGGCCAATGTCGCTGAAAAGGAATTTATGATCAGCCAGCTTGAGAAATTACATTCTCAGTGGGTATGTGAACTCGATTAAATACTATTTGTTTTTATCCGGGGACACACAGTTTATGCGTTTCCTCTTCTGAAAACACGGAACCCTTGTCCCTTTGATCAAGGTCTTTCTTACATCTCACGACTTCTGAGAAGAAAATCGGCTTCTTATTGATAGAGGTATTCAGGAAGCTCACTAATCCACAAAACTATGGCCACTTGGATCAACACTGGGTGGCCATTTACTATTTATCAGGATCTGTAGGAATTTCACATCTTAGGCAATTTGAGTAATGCCAAGCGATGCGAGAGGATAAATAACAATCTAGTCGCTGGCAATCGAGATTTCGCCCGATCTTCATCGGAACTCTTTGGTGAAATCCCGGCGCTGGGGTTCGCTCCCCAACATCACCAGCTCACAATCCGACTCAAGGACCATCGAGGCCGTCGCCGGGACGACTTCGCCGTCGGGCAGGCGCAGAGCCAGCACATTGAGACCGGTCCGCACCCGGATCTGGCTGGTTTCGAGAACCTGTCCAGCCAGGCTCGCTGGCACGGGG
>CAXMTB010000336.1:0-1525 GCA_964195835.1 uncultured Nitrospinaceae bacterium
CAGAAACATGCAATTCAGCCCTAAGAACTGGGATGGATGATATCACAGGTTTTTTGAGCCTCTAATTTTTGCCGATAAGTTGGAGTAACCACAGGTTACACGCAAATAACATCACCCCAATATATAGTATAACCACCTAAATATAAAAAGCGTGGATTTTTAGCGCTTATCCACGCTTTCAGTTTGATATATCTGAGTCAACAATGATAGCCACTTAAGTGCAGTAGCACCGGGCGGCAATCGACCGTCCGATTCTGCCCGGTCAATCGCCACAAGCCCTATTCGTCTCGAATAGCTCCACGCACCTTCTCCACAACCTCTTCATTCATTTCTTGCAAATTGTGCTCTGTTCGAGCGTGTTCAGCGGCCTGTTTCAATACCTCTTCTTCAGTTTCAGCACGGATCACACCGTCGCACTCAAAACCGACATCACTACAACGAAGTACTTTAGCCATTTAAATCACCTCCTTTCACCAGTGGAATACAGAGATTGAGTCAGATCGATAAAATTCTACTTTTAAAATATTTGAGAGCGCACTATTTGCCCATAAGACTGTTTAGCAGGCATTGTGATATCTGTAAAAATTTTAGGCTTAAAATTCCGGCCATATATAGCAGAACACACAGGGCTTGAAGTGTATAGTGTCAGCCTTACTACATTTTCACCTCACTGATTTGAATCGTGGGCTGGGTGTCGGTGTAATTGGGGATATCTCCCATAATCGCTTCCGAGTGAGGCCCGAAGGCGCTCTGAAACGCCTCCACTGAATCGAATAATAGATGGCCCATGGCAACATAGGTTGCTTGGGAACCTGGCTCTACGCCGCTAAGACCTTGTTCCACGGCGCCTCCTTTTAGTGCCGCACCAAGCTTTTCCTGGAGCATTGGGATGTGACTATTTAAGTAGTAATCCATGTCAAATTTCTTGCCTTCCTCATTCGGATATAACACGCTGACTTTGATCATTTGTTTTTCCTCCTTTCTTGGTGTGATTGCCAGACCAAATGGTCGATGGCTTGAGCTTCTAACAAAACAAGCAATGTTTCGTTAGGAGCAAGGTAGGCACAATTTGAGTGGTTTCTCAATTGAGGAACCTACATTAATAATGAGCAAATGACTTGAGTGACAAATATCACATAGCGAGAAGTAAATTGAGAATGAGGTCAGCAGAACAAGAGATGTTTCACAATGTAAATCGATTCGGGTGGAGGGTAGATTTCAAAAGAGAATCTATATTAAATCAAGTATTATAAAGATGGTTTTATGTCAAATAATAAAATATTTAAGATCTCAAATATTTATATACTGCTTTGTGGTATTGATTGTTGGGATGAATCGATTGAAATAAGGGGGGCGTGACTACAGATATCTTGCCATAAACACAGGTTCAAGCACGTCAATTTCCATTACATATATCGTATTTCTTACAAAATTGCAAAAAAAGGCAAATCCCCGGAAATGGATTTGCCCTTTTTGAAAACGATATCACACGATTTTTCATAGACATGATAGGTACATCTTTAGC
>CAXMTB010000337.1:0-1448 GCA_964195835.1 uncultured Nitrospinaceae bacterium
TAACTCACTTTTTTGCCCCCAAAAGAGCGTTATAGGATCAGTGTAAGAAATGCTATGCACCTAAAAGTCCCTTGACCTTTCCAGTCAATCTGATTATTATCTGAATAATAATCAGATAAATGAGGTAGCAGTATGCATTCGGAAGAATATTTATCAGCCACCGATCTTTCCAAAAAGACTGCGGCAACCATTGATGCCTTGGAAAAAGGCCTGGCAGACAAGTTGATCATTCTGCGTAACAATGCACCTAAGGCGGTGCTGTTGTCCATGGATGCCTATGAAGAACTTATGGAAGAAATTGAAGACCTGCGACTCGGTGCTCTTGCTCTAGCAAGGGCCAAAACATTCTCCGAGGAAAAGGCGCTTTCCCATGAACAGGTGTCTGGTAAATTCTCAAAATGAAGTGGAAAGTACTTTATCACCCGGAAGTGGAAGGGGACCTTACCAGTATTGGTCACGGGGCAGCACGCCGAATTGTCAAGGCAATCGACCAGAAACTCACTACTGAGCCTTTGAAGTTCGGAAATCCCCTGTCAGGTAATCTCGGAATGTTCAGGAAACTTCGTGTGGGAGATTATAGGGTGGTTTACCAGGTCGTAGAAAACCGGGTTATTGTCTATGTCCTCGCTGTTGGGCCGCGCAGGGACAAGGAAGTGTATCAGGAAGCCGTATCGCGGTTATAATGCCAAGGAAAAGGAGAAAAGTTTTAGGTTTTGGAGATGAAGGTAACTTGCGGTAGGCTCTTTAAGTCTCCATCAGAGGTGATGAGTCTGCAATTGTTTTCGAGTGAAGCTGCATAGACAATGGCATCTGCCATGGCCAAGTTGTGCAGCAAGGAGATGTCAGCAGCCCGCAAGGCAAGGTTTTCATCAAAATGAATTACCTCGGAAATCTTCATATGACCAAAGGCGAGAAGTGCTTTCTCTTCCCCCACCTCCCGCTTCAGTATTTTATAGACTTCGTAGAGGACAATAGTTGGAACAAGTAATTCATTCTTATTCTCAAGATATTTCTGGTATTTCCGGGCCAGCACACCATCTGAAAACCACTCCAGCCATCCGCAGGAATCAACAATAATCATTAGAATCTATCCTTTTTATCCCGGTAATCACTAACATTGGCACCTGCGGCGATCCCACGTAATGCATTTAAAGGACGTTGGGGCTGCATGATGAGCATGCCGTCCTTTTCAATGACAGTAAGTTTTTGTTTCGGCTGGAGTTTCAGGTGCTCCCGTGCCTGCTTCGGTATGACAACCTGGAATTTGCTTGAAATTGTGGTCTGCATATTTTTTCTCCTTATTTTGTATCGATAATAAAAGTGTAAGAAAATAATCGAAGTTTGTCAATTATATAAGAAGGTCAAAGGCTGCGGGGTCGGACCAAGCTAATTCCTTAATATATAAGAGTATATTGTTCTAAAAAGACTGTTTTTAGAGCCTATAACTC
>CAXMTB010000338.1:0-1443 GCA_964195835.1 uncultured Nitrospinaceae bacterium
CCAAGGTACTCTGATCCTGAGAGTATCCAGAGATCTCGTCATACCAGTTTGCCAAGATCGGGCGTTGTGGGCAGGGGTTACCACCTGTTATGTCGAACTTTGAATATCTGAAGCTGTGATGGCTGAGACTGGTTCATTAAAACTTTATCAAAACCGGCCTGGACCGGTACAGGAGAAGTGTTGCCTTGAAAATGTGGAAATTTTTTGCTTGACTTTATTCTGGTACTCTCCAACAAGTAAAGATAGCCGATCCCCCGAGTGTGACATCGTCAAGATCGCATCAGGTTTAGTTCGGCTTTATTTCTTTTTGAGGGGGTAATAAGATGAAAAAATTATTTATGTTTTTATGTGTTGTGATTATGTTTTTTGGAATTGTAGGCTGTCCTTCGTCTGATGATCCGGCATCCAGTGCTTTCACATCAAGCGTTGTTACAACACCAAATGCCGGTGGTGATACTCCAGGTGGTAATGGCGCTTCTCAGGTCCCCGAACCCACCACCATGTTCCTTTTAGGTACAGGACTTGTTGGGCTTGCAGGATATGGACGCAAAAGGTTTAAGAAATAATATGGAATGAGCCACATGTTAAACGATAATGGAGGAAGACGTTCAGGCATTGAAAGGCGTCAATTCTCATATACTCAACATATTCCTGAACTAAGATCTGGCAAGGATCGAAGAAACGGACTCGATAGAAGACTAAAGTCGAGGACATCAGAATAATAAAAATTATTTTAATCGGGCAGGGTCAGCAATGGCGAGCCGATCGCTTAACGTGTTGAAAGATCCCTGTAATTCCCTGATATATAACCGAAAACAAGCAAAAGCTATCGATATAATATGTTTTTGGAAATCTTGCCTTCTATTGCATATAAAAACAACACATTAGAGTGATGCATCAACACTTTTAGCGATCGGGTCGCCATTGCTGACCCTGCCCATTTAAAATATTTTTTTATTTTGATGTTCTTAATTTTAGCCTTCTATCAAGTCCGATTCTCTTGTCTTTTTCAATTCTTCGTTCATCCTTGTCAGATCTTCGTTCAGGAATATGTATAGTATACGAGAGCTCACGTCTTTCAATGCCCGAACGTCTTCCTCCATTATCGTCAATTATGTTTTTCATATTAGAGACAGAATGCTTTTATTAAGACCTATCTTCTGGTAATATCTATAATTTATTAGCTATTTCTTTTGCAAATAATATTTCTTTGGATTCTAATATTAGCTTCTCAACTTCTTTCTGTAGGATTTCTAATCTAAGCTTTTGATTATCTTCGAAATCATCCCATTTTATGAAGATTTGTCCTAACGTTTTTGATGCAAAATAAACATCAGTTCCTGTAGAAATTTCTAGTTCAAAGTCTTCACTTTTAATTATCAATGAATTTGCCCCTATTCAAAAATGAAGGCTTCCCTAAATGCCGTTATTAACGTCGGTGTA
>CAXMTB010000339.1:0-782 GCA_964195835.1 uncultured Nitrospinaceae bacterium
TCCATGGCAACCTCTTGGTTACAGGTTATGGCTTAACCTTCTTTGCTATTTTTGTGTAACTTCTTAAGACATATTTTATCTTCACGAACAATTGCACAGATTTTCCTGTTATGAAGCTCTTTGCAGTTAGCGTGATTATATAAAGGGCATTCTGGATATTTTTTAGACATGTTTTTACAGCCTGTTTGGTAATATATTTTTATGTGTTCAGCCGTTTTCGATGTCTTTCAAACCCTGTGTTTACTTGCCATAAGTACAACCTGAAACCGAGTCTCGTTCAGTACATATATCCTATTTCTTACAAAAATGCAAAAAAGGCCAATCCCCGGAAAAGGATTTGCCTTTTTTGAAAACGATATCACATGATTTTTTATAGACATGTTGCGTGTGTTTTATAAGAGTGCTCCGCATGTAAAAGCAAGGCTTTGCGCTGGTGACGGATCTTTTGAAGTTAACGATAAAGCTATCCGTGATTACTGGATGTTCAGCGCAGACCGGACCCCATTAGATTCCATTATAAAGAGTCAAGAGTCAAGAGCAGACTTAACCCCATCATAATTATTAATATTAAGCTCGATCTCAACCCTACGATTCCGCCTTCTCCCTTCCAGGGTCTTGTTTGATTCTATTGGATTCTTTTGTCCCATCCCAAAGGATTTAATTCTTGAGAAGTTAATCCCTTGATCCACAAAATAGCCTTTAACAGAATGAGCCCTTAATTTTGAAAGCTTTTTATTATATTCATAATCTCCGTGAGAGTCCGTATGGCCTTTGACAATAAT
>CAXMTB010000339.1:792-1400 GCA_964195835.1 uncultured Nitrospinaceae bacterium
CTTTTGGATGTTGAACAAGTAATTTGGCAATTTGATCTAATGTTTGAAAGTTCTTATCTGAAAAATCATACGAATTGTTACTGTAATTAATAGTATATTTCTGAGTTGTAATGAACTCATGCTTTGGAACTTCTTGTGATTTATCTATTTTATCCGGGGATTTCTCTTGATTAAAGTCTTCAGCGGGGGGTAAATCTTTGATCCTGTATATTGTTTGTGGTTCTATAACATTCTTTTTTTCTACTATCGGTGGATGATAACTCTCAGTAGCCAGATCTGTTGACTGAAACTGTGTATCGCGATATTTATTCGAACCCTGAATAGCCAAGTTTATTTTTTGCTTTGATGTTGTATTTTGCGGTATGTTGGCTGATGCTCTTTTTTCTTGTGCATTTGGAGCAGGTTTAAAATAATTCTTGATATCGCCGATGTGTCCACTTAAATTGCCCGGATAATAAAGAAACCCCAGCGCAATCAACAATATCGCTGCACCGGCCAGGTATCTAAAGCTTTTCCCCGATAATTTTGAAGTGGGTTCTTCTACGAATTCATGAGTTATTCTTTCTATGGTTTGAGGATTATCATGAGGATATTCAATTCTTTCTTCC
>CAXMTB010000340.1:0-1398 GCA_964195835.1 uncultured Nitrospinaceae bacterium
CGTATTTCTTACAAAATTGCAAAAAAGGCAAATCCCCGAAAAGCATTTACCTCTATTGAAAAACGATATCACAGGTTCTGAACCCACTTTTAGATTCAAGATACATAGCAGTTATAGCATCTAATGAATTGTCCCAAACGATACTTTATTTAACAGGTATTTTCAAAAGATCTGTGAAATGATGAATATTCTCTTTCAATGTCATATCTTGTCCAATATAAATATTGAACTTATCATTACCATCTTTATATACCCAAAATCCTTTTTGAAGTACGTAATGAATAACTAAATCCTCAATAAAAGGATTAGCTGATACAGATGCCTCAAAATCTGTCGGCTTTGTATGAACTAAAGCATCGTTACTTGTTTTGAATCCGCCTTTTTTCTGGTTACTCTTAAGAATAGCATTTGCATTTGGACTAAGTAAATTATCGCTAAAAGCCGCTTTAAAAGATATATTCAATTTATATGGAGTAGTAGTTGAACCTGTCTTCTTAATATCATAGTTAAAAGAACCTTCAGTTGGAGTTGGTTTAAATACTTTCCAAATATTATCCAATTCACTGTACCATGCGAGATTAACACCTTGCGATAATATCTTCTCCCATCCGCTAACTACTTTCTTGGCCGAGGACTCAACCTCATTCTCACTTAGTGCCCAGTTAGATGCCACACTGGATATAAATATGAGAAAAAATACAATTACGATCAACTTTATCCTTTTCATATTTCCTCCTTTTCGCCACAATCTGAAAATTATTTATTTACAATTAAAATAGCCGAACATTTCTTTCCCTATTTTTTTAAAAGCTTCCAACTGAACAGATAACATCCTGTCAGAAGCAAGGCGGACACATTTTGAGAGGTTTCTCCATGGAATAACCTCCTGAATAGAGATTAAATGATTGAAGTGACAAAACACCAGATGAGGAGAAACGAATTGAGAATGAGATAATCGGAACAAGAAGTGTTACAGAATGGAAAACGAATTGAGATGTGAGATTAATTTTAAATGAGAATCAATCTTAATTTAGTAGATTAAAATCTTAATAATGTCAATAAAATTATAATTATATTAAATTTTTATACCACATTATGTTAGCAATTGTTGGGGCAAATCGATAGAAAAAGAGGGGTGTGGTTGATTACAGATTTCTTGCCAAAACCACAGGTTCAAGCATCTCAATTTCCATTACATATATCGTATTTCTTACAAAAATGCAAAAAAGGCAAACCCGAGAAAAATGATTTGCCTTTATTTAAAACGATATCACAAGTTTTTAGAGCCAGTTTCGGATTCAAGATACATAGCAGGTATCAAAAGAGTGAATAATAAAAAGGCAGTGCCATTATGCCACTCCAGTTCGTCCTATATACTCAACTCTATTGATTAAAGGC
>CAXMTB010000341.1:0-1383 GCA_964195835.1 uncultured Nitrospinaceae bacterium
CAGTCTCGCTATGTATCTTGAATCCGAAAGTGGATTCAGAAGTTGTGATATCGTTTTTCAATAGGGGCAAATCCATTTCACCGGGTTTGCCTTTTTTGCAATTTTGTTAGAAATAGGATATATGTAATGGAAATTGACATGCTTGAACCTGTTGTACTGGCAAGAAATCTGTAATTTAGCTCACCCTCCTTTTCAATCAATACATTACACCTACGTCATGGTTGAGCAATTGGATAGCACAAGTGGCACTATATCCTATAAAATATCGATTAGGTGAAAAAATTTTGATAAAAAATAATTTTCAAATAAGGATGGTGAGCATGAAAGGCAAAGGATGTCAAAGAAACGTTCTGGTCATTTTCACCCTATGCCTTTGTTTCCTTCTACCATTGGCAGCAATATCTTCTGCTGCAGATATTTGTGAAGAGTGTGAAACTAATGCTGATTGTGAGTCTGGCAATTGTGGATTTACAAAAGATGACCTTGACATCAAACGTTGTATACCTGATGATATCGGACTTGACGAAGGATATGAATGTATTTTCAGTGTATTTGATGATGTCGTTGGTGGTGGATGCTTTATTGCGACTGCAGCCTATGGATCGTTGATGGCGCCACATGTGAAGATTTTGCGTGATTTCCGTGACCATTTCTTGCTTGGCAATACAGTAGGTGATAGTTTTGTTCGTCTTTACTACACCTATTCACCACCTATAGCCGATTTTATCGCAGAACATGACAGCTTGAGAACGATGGTTCGCATAAGTCTGTTACCCGTTGTGGGTGTTAGCTGGATTGCTCTGAAAATTGGCCCTCTATCCACAGTGGCATTAATGCTTATCTTCATTTCTTGTCTTATCGGTATGGTCTGGTTTGGGCGGAGGTATAACGAATAATCAACCAACAATAACCAGAGTTACAGGCAGGGTCATTTGGCTCTGCCTTTTTTTGCAATTTTGTAAGAAATAGGATATATGTAATCAGCACAAATTTATGTTGGGTTGTGCTTATGGCAAGAAATCTGCAACCGCAAAATCACAAAAATTACTATCTATTTTCAATGTTCGCCCAGAAAGAGAACCGCCCTAACCCTTTAATATTAATATCAAACTTCTCTATATCGGTATTTTAAATACGTATTTTATACCCTATAAATACGGATTGACAAAGTTGGTTTTGAATATATAAATACTTTTACATCTTTCAGGGGGGAGGTTCCTCCTCGCACAAACCCTTGGGAATTAATCTGCAATTTCCAAGGGTTTTTTTACGGGTTTTGCCTATTATATTTTATGATATATTTAGTGAAGGGGATTCGGTTTCAGGTTGTGCTTATGGCAAGGTATCTGTACTTTTTAGGATTTCGGTTCGAAATCTTCATTT
>CAXMTB010000342.1:0-231 GCA_964195835.1 uncultured Nitrospinaceae bacterium
GAACCTGAAATGACCAGATGAGGATTTAACAGTGGCAAATTATCAAGGCAAATTGACTCCCTGTCAAAACTAATTGGGGTGTATCCCAATTGTGAGGTTGTCGACCTTAGATAATCTCTACGTATTGGATTAGTTTCGAGAATAACGATATTATTGTTATTTTCTGGAGACATATTATAAAGTATCTATACCTAACCCTGAAAAACCTGAGCTAAAAAAGGAATGAAGTTA
>CAXMTB010000342.1:259-789 GCA_964195835.1 uncultured Nitrospinaceae bacterium
TTCACTCATAGAGTCATTTATATCACAAAAACGGCAACCCCGCAGCAGAGCTGCGAGGAATTCTTTTGATTAACTGAAATATTCGTTTCTTTTTGTTTTCCGTCCTCTCAACGGAAAACAAGAAAATCACAAACTCTGCGGTCTTTGCGTCTCCGCGGTGAATAAAATAATTTTTCCCCAATTGGGTGCAAACAAATGGTTTTACAAATACAATTCGATTAAAGTTTGCAAATACCATGCCGTTTGAACACGATTTTTTAAGGAAAGAAGCATGAATTTAAGTTCACAATTATGGGAATTTTATTTCCTATATATGAATCTAAGTTCACAATTATGGGAATTTTATTCCCAAGACAAGCCGGAAAAATTTGCTACGAAGGCACCCAGTACGATCTTCCGGACCTACCCCAGTACGATTTGCCGAACCTACGGGGCAGGCGGGGCAGGCAGAAGACACAAAGAATATCTCTTATTATTTTTTTCTTAGTGTCTTCGTGACTTGGTGGCAAAAAGAAAAAGGTTGGCCCCAA
>CAXMTB010000342.1:799-1370 GCA_964195835.1 uncultured Nitrospinaceae bacterium
AATCGTGTCACGATATTATGAAACTCTCGCAGATAAACCCTCCGAAGGCGGGTAAACCTTTGGGATCTTAACAGTGATTTGAATTCATCACGTGCTTTCCCACTAAAGCGGGACTTTCGCTTCACGTTAACCCCGAAGGATCGGGATCTCCACTGCGTTCCGACGAACAGGGAGAATTCAAATTTAGATAAAATTAGGTAAAATGAACAGAACTTTTAAACTGCTTATCATTGACGACAACAAAGAAATTTTGGACGCGCTTTGTGAATTTTTAAGCAAGAAAAAATATGACATTACATCGGCTAATAACGGATTGGAGGGATTGAAATATCTTGAGAAAGAGAAACAAGGATTTGACGTCGTGATAACAGATCTCATTATGCCTGACATCAGCGGCGTCGCCCTTATCTCAATTATTAAAAAAAGATTTCCAGATACCCTGGTTATTGCCATAACCGGATGGGGAGAGCATCCTGAAGCCTTAGCCACAGAGGCTGAAGCTGATCATGTAATGGAAAAGCCATTTGAACTTTCTAAACTTGAAAAATCACTTAAGAAACTACTTTCTTCG
>CAXMTB010000343.1:0-1360 GCA_964195835.1 uncultured Nitrospinaceae bacterium
TGATTTTGCTTCATGGCTTGGCCCCTTAGTTTGATTCTCCTGTATTACAGGTTCCTTAAATATATTCCCTGTTCATCAAGCATTTATCTTTGGGAAAAGATCAAAACTTGACTTTGTTAGCCCAAAAAAGGACGGGTTGCCCAAGCACTCCCATACAAGGGCAACCCAGCTTACACGATGATTGTTCATATATCGACATAATGTGGTGTGTCAAGAATTTTGCTCAAAAAATGAATCACATTCATAGTTTGAGGGTGGATTTTGGCTTGTTTATGACATTATTCTGACACCCCTATTTTCAAATGTAACCCGTAATACTGCTGGCGTTTGCTTCTTAAAGAAAGAGTCAGACGTTTAAATTGTGCTTTGGAATTTATTGTCGGGGACTTGATTTGGAAAAATCGTATGGAGAGAAAAACGTTGGTTTACAGTTCATTCTTCAGATTTTGATATCACAACCTTTGTGTCGGCTTTTGGAATTGCAAATACATAGCAGAAGTCGCCACAACTTATGTTTTGCGATACCCTGCGAATATGTTGAAATTTCAATGATTTCAATATTGTGTGACATGTTTTACATATGCAATTCAAACCGCAAGCCAACGATCCCTCTTATCTATTTCCATAGAATCACCCATCATAGTTTTCAAGATTAATGTTTCAATGCCTGAATATCGCTGGCATGCAGACTGGCATGTATTAGCCTTTATAATGAAGTCGATTTGCCACAACCAGATGTGTTGGATAGTAGCATTAGACACATAAATTAAGTTCGATGCTTTATTTGCAGTAATGGAGTGATGAAGCGATTGAAATGAGTTGGTGGGTAAAGTCGATTAACGAATCAATCTTCAATCATAAATTGTAAATTCTTTATGTGCCCCCATACAGATCTTTGATTTTGGTCCTGTCCGGAGTTCCGTCTTCAAGAGAGGGAAAATCGGATATGAATTCAACATACCCGGGTTTTTTATATCTGGCGATACGCTCGCCCACAAACTGAATCAATTCCTGAGCTTCTAATTTTTCATTGGATTTCAATCGGCAAACCGCTTTTATTCCTTCTTTCCATTTGGGATCCGGAACGCCGAAAACAACGACCTTTTCAACAGCCGGATGCTGAAGAATTACCTTTTCCACTTCAGCAGGGTAGACATTCTCGCCGCCTGGTTTGATCAGCTCCTTCTCGGCCTTTCGGCCGGCGAACCAGAGAAACCCATCTTCGTCAAAACGGCCCAGATCTCCGGTATGGTGCCACCCTTCACGAAACGTACGGGCGGTGTCTTCGGAAAGATTCCAGTAGCCTTTAAACACCAAGGGGCCTTTCATGGTGATTTCGCCTACCTCTCCGGTTGAAACC
>CAXMTB010000344.1:0-1360 GCA_964195835.1 uncultured Nitrospinaceae bacterium
CTGCGAACCGAAGTTGCGCATACCTGGGTGTCAATACTCGGGAAAATATTTAAAACGATGCGTTTTCCCGCAAAATCGTCGAGGTTTGTCTCGGAAAGGTCCCTTTTGGTTAGCGTAAAGGCAGGGGCCCTTTCACCAACTTTCGGTAAATCGCCAATGGTCTTAATCGGTGTGCCTTTTAATGTAATTGTTGCCATAATATTGCTCCTTTCTTTAATTATCCTAAAGGTCGGGAAGTCTTTATTGTATCGAATGGTGTCAAAGCTTGAATAGTGAATAGTTTTGTCTTATTCACAATTCAAGACGCGATACCATTTACCATTTAGAATCCAATAAAATTCATAAAAGTGAACGTTACTATAACTTCTATTTAACTTAAAAGGTCATAATATATTGTTGAAATAGATATACATGGAATCGTCAAAGTCAAGAAAAATAAACCGCATTGTGGTAGTTTTAACTGGGTGAAAAAGAGATGACATGCATGAAGATATCTTGCCATAAGAACAACCCGAAGTCAGTTGGTGCTGATTACATATATCCTATTTCTTACAAAATTGCAAAAAGGCAAACCCGGTGAAATGGATCTGCCCTATTTAAAAACGATATCACAGATTTTTTACCAGCTCCAGAAATCAAGATACATAGCAGAAAACTGCCTTTTACGTTATTTTTGAGATGGGTTGAAATGTCATTGAGAAAGCTCCAGCTTCTCAGGTTCGCAAAGCAGCTCAGGATTTACAGCTGTCAGCCCGCAATTCCGGCACTGCCACCTGTCGTTATTCTCTCTGTTATGACAGTGTTTCGGCGGCTTTAATCCTTTGATACCACACCAATCCGATTTTGTGCCCATACCTTCAACTTTGCAAATATTATTGGCGTCTAGTGCAACAGCCCCACAGTTTGCACAAGTATATGCCTTGGTGTCTTTTGGAACAGGAACGTGTTTTTTTTTCCGTCATTGCTGTAATCTCCTTATATTTGAGAAAGGTTCTAACAAATTATAACCCACTTTAACTGTCCGTTATATATTCACTTGTAAGCATTACAGAATTTTTGTCAAGGGCAGTTATCTGCACAATTCCCGAGCTAACGCTGGAGAATTCTATGGCGGTTTATGGTTGGTCTTTGCGAGTTGGGCATCTTTTCCATTAAGTATTGTATGACTATTCGGAGATATTCGGATGGTGCTTATCCTTCGGCTGTTCATCCCACTATATTCTTCCATTTTGATTAGAATTTTACAGGCATTGTCGTTGCTGTTTTTTGGCAAGTGAGAAAGGTAATCTCTCTGTACCTATTCTACATTGGATCAAATTGAAACCTCAGGCGTTTGACCCGCCATGCGGCAAGCAAATAT
>CAXMTB010000345.1:0-1340 GCA_964195835.1 uncultured Nitrospinaceae bacterium
CCCGCATGAGATCCGTAATCGTGATTGTCCCAGGTCGCCATCATGGGGACTTCTGCTCTTGCCTTCTGAAATTCTGGTTTGTCAGCCAGCCGATTCCATTCTCCTATCAACTGTTCTCTGGAGACAAGCCAAGCAGTCGCGCCGTCGGTATCGGCATACACAGCGTCACCCAGAAAAAGCCAGAGATCAGGTTTGTGGTTAAGGACCGCATCCCAGATTGGTTGCGGCTGCCAGTGCTTGGCACAGGAACCAAAGGCAATGCGCTCAATGGTTACATTGGAAAGTTTTTGTAGCGAATCTATTTTCGTAGGTTGCTGGCCTGCGATAGCCACGCTTCCCATGAGGCATAAAGTGAAGGAACAAAACAGTGTGATTAGGATCGAATTATTCATTTTATCCTTCACGAATTATCCCTCACGAACAGTTGAATGAATTCGATAAAGCAGGGCGCTCGGCGCCCCTCATAGAGTTTATCCTAAAGTGTATTCTTATAAATCTTTCCGTCTTTCATTATTAAAAGCAGATTTTTTTCAGGATCTACCAGTAGCATAATATCTTCAAGCGGGTTCCCATCAACAATCAGCATATCTGCATAGGCTCCTTCCTGAATGACACCCAAAGGTCCATCAAGATACGGATTCATCATCGGACCTGACATTGCCACAATAGCGGCATTAATAGAGGTCGCCTGCTTGAGAATTTCTAGCGGGGTAAAGTATTTGGCCCTCGCTTTGAACTCAAGAGATTGCTGCGCGAATTGCTCTCGGCTCGGCCCAAAGAAGTCAGTACCGAAACCAATCTTTACATTATATTTTTTAGCCAGCTTTATCTCATTTTCCATACCCGCTATAATCCGGGCACCTTTAGCTTTTGTTTCTTTCGTTGGCCAGGCAAAGGAAAGTTCTTCAGGAGTGAACAGACCGACAGCCAGACTCGGCACCAAGAAGACATCCTTTTCCTTCAGGAGTTTCATAGTCTTGTCGTCGATCAGCATGCCGTGGTCGATGCATTTGACACCGGCATTCAAAGCAATCGTGATCGCTTCGGGTGTGTAGATGTGTGCCATGGCGTAGGAACCAACTTTTTCTGCTTCAACGACAATGGCACGGATCTCTTCCGGGGTAAATTGCAGCCCATCGAGAGGATCATATACTGTAGCAACACCACCACCGGCCATAATCTTGATATGTGATGAACCTTTTCTGAAAATCTCCCTGGCAGCTTTCTGTACTTCCGGTACGCCATCAGCCATGTAGTACCACTCCATCCAATTCTTTGAATCAGGAACTCCCAAGAAATAATAATTAGGTTCATTCAAACCGCGTATATCAAAATGCCCG
>CAXMTB010000346.1:0-1337 GCA_964195835.1 uncultured Nitrospinaceae bacterium
AAGAAAATTGACGGTTATCAGAAAAAAACACGGGTTTAAGGTACACGATCCGAGGTTCACGGTTACGGTTTAAGGTTGGAGGTTAGGAATTTTACCGTACACCGCAAACCGTAAACCGTAAACCCTGCGCCCTGTGCCCTGTGCCTTGTGCCTTATGCCTATCTTTGGACGGCATGGATCTTTATATTCACTTGGAGATTTTCCCTTAAAACATTAAAAATTGAATTCAGGTTATCCATGGTTGGATTGCCTTTTGCTGACAACATCCGGTGAAGACTTTTGCTTGGCTTTGATGTTTCATTAGCCAGCTTCTCAAACCCAATCGTTGCATTTACAAGGTCTCTCAAGACAAGCCTCGCCACTTCCGGTTCACCATTCAAGAAAAGAGCAACGGCTTCATCAAGCAGCGCCGCTGCAAACTCCGGATCATTTTGGGCACGTTTGTTTACTGTTTCTTTAAAGTCTCTTGTCAGTGCCATGATTCTTACCTCTTGCGTTTATGGGCCACTTTTTTTCGGTTCTTATATTCGAGGAACAGCCTTTTGGCCTCTCGAATATCAGATTTTTGAGTTTTCTTTGTTCCGCCGCCAAACAGTATGATTAACTTATTTCCCTCCTGGGCTAAATAAATTCGATACCCGGGGCCCCAATCAACTATATACTCTCCAATCCCTCCAAGCCATTTAATATTCGAAGTGTTACCTAACTCCAATCGGGATATTGCAACTGTTATTTTTGCAGCTGCCACATGATCCAGGCTGTTAAACCATTTTTGGTATGGACTGGCTCCATCCTCTTTTAAATATTCATGGACATTCACATTACACCACCGATGGTAACCTATATGTTACTAATAATCAAGCCTATGTTTTTCACCAATTTATAACCGTAGCATAGGGCGATGAAAATTTTGCCACTAGATTAGTATCAGGATTTTGGGAGGAAAGGGAAAGAAAGGTTTACGGTTTAGGGTTTGAGGGAAAAGATTAGGGCACAGGGCGCAGGGTAAAAGGGGTCAAGTCTTTGCTTGACTCTTGCTCATTGCCGAACGTATTTTTTCGAGCCTCTTTTTCAACTTCTTATTCTGCAATAGTAACCGGGTCAGGCTTGACATTTGAGTATTGATGCAGTTTTTTTCTGCTATTTGGGGTCATTAATAAAAGTATTTTATCCTTTACTGCCCCTTATCTCAGCCCCAACTTCTTCCTTAAATTTCTCAATTTCCTGGTTTATTTTTTCGTATTCATTCATCTTACGTTTAAGAAAATTGACGGTTATCAGAAAAAAACACGGGTTTAAGGTACACGATCCGAGGTTCACGGTTACGGTTTAAGGTT
>CAXMTB010000347.1:0-1207 GCA_964195835.1 uncultured Nitrospinaceae bacterium
CAAACGAATTGTCCAAAGAAATGGTGAGAGGAGGTCTTCGTGCAAAAATTACCTGCATCGATCCCAAACACCTCCCAGCGGAATTTGCCGGACATGAATATGACAATGCCTGTCTTGAGAAAATTCCAGACAACGTCGATCCATGCGGAGAAAACGGAGAGTTTCACAGTTTTGTTTATGATGGCCCCATGTTTAAGGGTAAGGTGAATGTCTGTGTAGGTGAAACCGTAACTCGTGATGGTTTTGTATACACGGATTTATTACCAGAAGAATAGAGCGTTTTATTTTCCAAATAATAATAGTCTTGACGAAGCATAAATAATAATGAGTCTTGACGAAGCATAATTAATTAAGTAGAAAAATAAATAATTCAGGTGCTCTGTTGAGAACATAAAGGGAACTCCGTGTAAATCGGAGACGGGCCCGCCGCTGTAACCGGGGACGAAAAGCCGTAGCAAGTCACTGTCTGCTTTATGCAAACGGGAAGGCACGGTAAGTAGGATGATCCGGAAGTCAGAAAACCTGCCTGAAGTTTTACATGCTATACCTCCGCGGACAGAGGTGTATATGATCTAGAGGATTTAAAAGGGCATCCCCGGATCGATTAAAATCGGTCCGGGGATTTTTTTTACCCGGACCCTTGATGAACAATTTTCAAGGAGAAGGAAAATGAAACAGGAACAGACACATTTGAAGATGACTCTTCTGCTGATCAGGGACTGGGATGGCTTTCAGTTGGCCATGCGGGGAATGATGCTCCATTCTGACAGGAGGAGCAACTAATGAACAAAAAGATCCTTTATTCAACCGTTGCTGCTCTTATGATCTTTCCTGCCATAGCGTTGGCAGAGGAGACGGAAGAGCAAAAAATTAAAACCCTTGATGAGGTGGTGGTGACAGCCACCAGAGCACCAAAAGATATTAAAACAATTCCTGGCAATGTCACTGTTATCAGTGCTGAAGAAATTGCTGATTCCGGAGCCTCAAGCATCGTTGGGGTTCTTGAGAAACAGGCTAACATACATATCAGAACATACAGCGGCAATTCATCCCAGGCCCAGATTGATTTGCGCGGTTTCGGTGAAAATGGTTTTGGCAGAACATTAGTTATGCTTGATGGCAGAAGGCTTAACAGGCTTGATTTGTCAAGTGTTGACTGGACCCAAATACCTCTTGAGCAGATTGAGCGTATCGAGGTTGTCAGAGG
>CAXMTB010000348.1:0-1201 GCA_964195835.1 uncultured Nitrospinaceae bacterium
GGTCAAGGTATGGTAGAGAGCAAAAAGATAACTGTATTGGGTGTAGGAGAAATCCAGGCCCTACTTAAACAGGTAACAGATAAAAAATATCATACCCTTTTCATGTTGGCTATAACTACCGGAGCAAGGCAAGGGGAATTGTTGGGCCTTAAATGGTCAGATATTGACTGGAAGGATAGCCAGATTCACATTCAAAGGACATTTAACAAAGGTAGATGGTTTGCCCCTAAAACAAAAGGTTCAGAGCGCAGAATTGATATAGGGCCTTCTACTATTAAGGCATTGAAAGAGTGGAAACTCGCTTGCACTCCCACCGATTTTAACTTAATATTTCCAAATGGTGCGGGACAACCCATAAACTACAGCAATATGATGAACAGGGTTTATTTGCCAGCCCTAGAAAAAGCTGAACCCACTAATCAGGAGGCAGCTTGCAGGTTAGAAAACACGATTTTTGAGACAAGTGGTAGCAAAATGGTAGCAATCAAATGAAAAAGGGCTACAGCGTAAACTGTAACCCTTTGTTATCATTGGTGGGCGATACGGGATTCGAACCTGTGACTTCCACCGTGTGAAGGTGGCACTCTTACCACTGAGTTAATCGCCCGATATGTTAAAATTGTAAATTCGTAAAACTTTCGCAGTCGCCAACAGGGCCTGAAAATACAAAATTAATCCACTGCCTGCCAAACTTCAACCTTATTTTTATAAGGGCTGGTGACAGAAATTCATCAATTTACCCTTATGGATACACAAAAAATACTTGCCGATTCAAGGGGGTTTGGGTATTTTCACCTAGTTATTCCTATCAATTTAAAATTAGTGATGAAATCATAATGTATGGTTTCATCTTTTTTATGATTCTCAGGAGGTAAAACGTGACAACAAAATCTACTGATAAACTCTGGATGTCGGGCAACGAAGCCCTGGCCCTTGGAGCCTATGAAGCGGGGGTAAAGGTTGCCTCAGGTTATCCTGGGACTCCGTCTACCGAGATTATGGAAAATCTCTCAAAATATGAGGGGGTGTATACGGAATGGGCTCCCAATGAAAAGGTAGGGTTGGAAGTTGCTCTTGGCGCCTCTTTTGTGGGGGTAAGAGCCCTGGCCACCATGAAGCACGTGGGCATGAATGTGGCTGCTGACCCGCTTTTCACCTCTTCCTACACCGGCATCCGTGGAGGTTTTGTCATTATCAATGC
>CAXMTB010000349.1:0-1166 GCA_964195835.1 uncultured Nitrospinaceae bacterium
CAAAAAAGGCAAACCCGGTGAAATGGATTTGCCCTATTTAAAAACGATATCACAACTTTTGGACTGGTTTTAAAACTCAAGATACATAGCAGGTATCAAAGGTGTGGATAATAAAAAGGCAGAGCCAAATGACCCTGCCTTTTTAATCTCGCCTCATACCGGATGTTCTAACGCCCAAATGACATGTTTGCCATTATTTAGCCTTAAAGCTGAACTTTTGTCCACCAATGGCAGCCTCGTACATCAGCCCACCTTTAGTGTGAGTGAACACGACCATTCCTTTATGGTAGCTTGTTTTAGCCTGTTTACCGGTGGCGGGACCGGCACTTACTCCAGCCGAGGCTCCTTCGGTGCCAGCACTTGCTTGGGCGCCAGCTGTGATCGCAACAGCCGAAGCCGTTGCATCAAACTCGAAATTCCCGCTGGTAAATTCGTCATATGCTCGCTTGTCTTTAAAAAATATCATCTGACTGAAGGCTTGACCTCCCAACTGGAACCCGATGGTCGCTTTTATCAGAGAGGTTTCGCCGGTGACCTTCCCGCCTTGGTACACCTGGCCCGTGCCGTACGAACCCCCGATACCGATGCCGGCTTTGCCGACGGTCGGAAAAACCGCATATCCATAAGCATTCTTGAAAAATGGCTGAACCACTTCAGACTTCTTGAAGACTTGGATGGTATCGGTAAACTTGTCGGCCTGAACAGGATTTGCTAAGGCCAACGCCAAGATAAACATAATCATTAAAATGGGAAAACGATTGATCTTCATGTTTGATACTCCTTTCTCGTGTGTTCTTTCTTTTGTTAATAAATTTCACTAACCAGAATTGTTTTGGGTTGATAATCAGTGTGATTGTTCTCAAATTCAGTAGCTTAAGGTATCCACGGAGATGTGCAGTAACTGCCGTAGGCCGTAGTCGGATTTTTTAATAATCATAATTAGACAGGAAGCTTAAATTGTCAATAGTTACTATAAAGATTTAGGGTGTTGTGGTGAGTCTTGTCATGGCTGAACTGGTGATATATTGAGAGTATCGGTAACATGAGAAAACCTGTGATATCAAGTGAAATCAGCCCTAAATTTGACAGAGTTCCGACTACATATATCTTGCCATAAACACAGGTTCAAGCACGTCAATTTCCATTACATATATCTTATTTCTTAC
>CAXMTB010000350.1:0-1154 GCA_964195835.1 uncultured Nitrospinaceae bacterium
TTATGCGCCGGCGCCATTGGTTTCCGATCTTTGAGACTGACCAACATCAGCAATGGCCAGAACCTGGGCCTTACCGGTTTCGGGGCATCAGCCCATCTTGTACTTAAAATGGTCAACTATCAACATTGTGATGTAAAGGTTTTTGTTTTTGCCAGAAGTGAGAAAGAGAGGGATTTCGCCAAAGAGCTCGGAGCGGTCTGGGCTGGCGATACTGAAGATCAATCGCCGGAAAAGCTGTATGCTATCATCGATACAACGCCGGCTTGGAAACCGGTTGTTGCGGCATTGAACAATTTGAGACCCGGCGGAAGACTGGTGATCAATGCCATTCGAAAGGAAGAAAGAGACAAAGATTATCTGCTGAAACTAAATTATCATGAACATCTCTGGATGGAAAAGGAGATAAAAAGTGTGGCCAATGTCGCCAGGAAAGATGTCAGCGAATTCATCAAGCTGGCCGCCGAAATTCCCATCATACCGGAAATCGAGGAATATCCCCTGGAATCGGCAAATGAGGCGCTGCTGGAACTCAAAGAAAGAAAAATAAGAGGGGCAAAAGTCTTAAACCTAAGCTGAGCGTTTCAAATTTTTGAAATGGTTAATTTAACAATATTTTAGCGGCAACCTCGCCAGAGGCGGGCAAGCCTTGAAAATTGCTCAACTTAGGTTAAAAATTGCATAGAATACAGTTGGCGTCTTCAGAGGTATGGATAAGAAAAATATTCTTTTTACCGGCCCTCCGCGATGCGGCAAATCGACCCTGATTGAAAAGATTGTTAAAAAAATCGATACACCGGCAACCGGATTTTTTACCCGGGAAATCCGGGAATTGGGAAAGCGTGTGGGATTTTCCATCAATACGCTGGATCATCGCACAGGGGTGCTGGCGCATCAGGGTATCCATAGCCGTTTCAGGGTTGGACGATACGGCGTCAATCTTGAGGATATTGATGGAATAGCGGTGCCTTCGATGACGCCGGATCGGCCGGACATGTTGATAGTGATCGATGAGATCGGTAAGATGGAATGCTTTTCCGAGCTTTTTAAAAAAACGCTCGTAAGCCTTCTCGATTCGAAACATCCGGTTCTCGGGTCGATCACAATGAAAGGAGACCGTTTTATCCGTCAAATCAAGGCGCGGGATGATGTTATGC
>CAXMTB010000351.1:0-1145 GCA_964195835.1 uncultured Nitrospinaceae bacterium
GAATTTTAGGGACGTTGGTGAAAGATTGACAGAATTTCTCCTAATCACATAATCTTTTCAACTTTTCACCAACGTCCTCCACTCCGTGTCTATTTTCCTGTCCAAATCTTTTGTTGGAGCATCCTGAGCATTTAGCACAATCAAGAATACGCAGGGCCAGACTACCAATGCCCGATTTGATACCAACCTCAATATCACGAATAATTTGTTCAATATTAACGCCATAATGAAACACCTCAACAATTATATCTTTCAGATTTTGTATTCAAAGGGGGCCTAACGGCTATGCTGATCTGCTGGGTTGAAGCGGCAGCGAAATCCCAGCCCGTTTCCAACTCGAGGTTAAGTGCAGGTGGCGCTTTTATCCCAACTCTCTTTCTATTAAATCATGTGCGTATTCAAAATTATCGTTTGTAACATGAATGGGCGTGCCAAATTTTATTTCTATCGTGGAGAATGGGCAAGCAAATTTCTTTCGATCCCAAGTTTTCAGTTCGTGAAAGCTTGATGATGAAAATCGCAAAGCAACGACCGGTACACCACTTTTCAAAGATAAATGTAAAATTCCCTTCTTAAGGACAAAGGCCGGACCATGTGGTCCGTCAGGATTTAGAACGGTTGAATACCCCTTCCGCAAGTCATCTGCGAGTAGTTCAGCCGCATCGCGACCTGAATGTCCTGTAGAGCCCAAAATTATTTTTTTGACGCCCATCAAACGCAGCAGAACATGTATTGGCTTCATGTACCAGACAGGATGTTGCATCCATGCCTGAGGGGCACGATCAAGAACAGCAGGGATGAAAGGTGTTCCACTTATCAGCGCCAAAGGAACGAAGCTGTGCCACAAACAGAAGATATGATTTGAATCTTTCCTGAGCTTCTCACGGCCTGAAATCTTTAGTCTAGTAGTAACTTTCAGGATCAAAAGGAAAAAAAACAATAATAGTCCCAAACCGTATCCATAAAGGTAAAATTGCGGTCGAATGATAATAGGCACTTTATCAACCTGATATCGAGAGAGTATCGGCTTTCTCATGATTTTTTAGGTACCTAACGGGCGGGAGGTCAGAATTTTAGGGACGTTGGTGAAAGATTGACAGAATTTCTCCTAATCACATAATCTTTTCAACTTTTCACCAACGTCC
>CAXMTB010000352.1:0-1117 GCA_964195835.1 uncultured Nitrospinaceae bacterium
ATTGATAGAGGTATTCAGGAAGACAAAACGATGGCCACCAGGGTTCGATCCTTGGTGGCCATTTTATTTCTTGATTTCCACATTGACATATATTACCAAAACGGTAACGTATTTATGTAGGAACTGTATACTTGGTGTCCAGAATCATTAGACCACCACACAACTTTTTCTTCATAAGTCGCTATAAGGTGAAGATTATGATTTTTGATAAAGCAAGATCTTGGCAGCGTATTCATGTTGAGATTCCAGTTTACATCGGACAGGAAAAGTTGGTATCGCGCGATGTCAGTCGAGAGGGCATTTATTTCCTGTCTGATCATCTCTTAGCTGAAGGAGGGGATTTGTACTTTTCACTGGGTTTCGATTTTGCTGTGCCTGGAAAGCCAATCAAGTTTGGTTGCCAGGGAGAAGTTGTTCGCGTAGAACATTGCAACGGGAAATTCGGAATTGCGGCAAAGATAAACAGCCTTCAGTTTGTCCATTAGATATTGCGCTGGACCAAGAGGATGCCTTCCTGACTCGACTCTGCACCCCTAACAGATTGTGGCTGTTGGTGGTTTCGACGGTGACGGATGTGTTAATGTCATGTGCCGCTCCCCCGCACCCCTTAAACCTATCCATGAAAGATGATTTTGAGGACGAATTAATGATTCGGTAAACCCGATATTCAGGAAGCACTTTAATCCATAAAACGATGGCCACCTGGATCAACACTGGGTGGCCTTTTATTATTTGGCAGGGGTAGTAAGAATTTCGCAATTTTGTCAATTTCACACGCACCAAGCAATGCAGTAGGATTTATAAGAACTCTGTTTCTGCAGCCACCCGCTACACCAAAGAATCCATTCTTAAAACTTCAAGATTTCGGTAATTAAGCAAATTGTTATATGGGAGATATGTTTCTAAACAAATTTCCGCGGTATGATTTTATCCCAACTTTTACAATAAACACGAAAGCCCGATTCATAAGCATCGAGGTCTGCACGCAGGTAAAAGTTTTCCGCATCGGAGTGCATAACTGTTCGAGTTACAGTTTCTATCTTCCAGTCTCCGCGGCTCAAACCCCGCTTAGTGAGAACTTCTCCGCAAGCAGAACTAAAATCATCACCCTTGAAAG
>CAXMTB010000353.1:0-815 GCA_964195835.1 uncultured Nitrospinaceae bacterium
GTTATTCCATGAAAGTTTATAGGGGCCGCATCCGTGGCCACAACGAACCCTATATCCCTCATATCGCCTATGAAGGAGGCGTCTGGTCAACGTCGGCGCTACAGTTATGGGTGTCGTCGCTCATCCAGGAATGAGCGCACTCGGCTCACAGAAAAAGGGGTAGAACCGATTTCTCAGATTTTCTTCTGCAGCCCACGGTCCTTGCCGGACGGTAATGTGGCTCAGTGTCCACTTTGGTGCCCAAACCAGGATCACCTACCGTCACTCAAGGTAACCTACCGAGCCTCTTGAGCTACCTTGGGTTACGCTGCATTGCGAAATCTGTTCACTGAAAATCCGCGTGTCGGTGGTTCGATTGACTCGAAGCGACTTGCTGTCGATTCTCGCCCTTCGGGCAGCTTCGCTGTCCTGATTCGCTTCGCGAATCGGTCCGCCCCTGGCCACCACTTTAAATCGGTCCATGCCGGAGCCATTGGCTTGCTCGGCGCCGCGCTCAAAAAAAGCCCGGCATGTGCCGGGCTCCGTCCCGATATAGGAAACCGTCGTCGGCGGTCGCGAGTGTTTTCTGGAGTTCGAAAGCGGCTTCCCGGTACACCGGGGCGAGTCTTTAGCTCGCGCTCTTCAACTGACGCGACAACCCTTTGCGGAAATCCTTGATCGACTCGGCCAGTGTCGTGTCGTCCCATCCGGCGCCGCGCATTGTGGTCCGACTGGTAGCCGACGGATCAACGAACTTGAGGCGATGATCGCCCAGGGAAATGATGTCGTTGTTGATTAGGACGTGGTTCTCTACGGGCTCACCGTTGACGTAGGTG
>CAXMTB010000353.1:825-1104 GCA_964195835.1 uncultured Nitrospinaceae bacterium
GTGCCGCCGGCCTTCACTTCCCACATATAATCGTCGTGCGAGTCGCAGATCTCGGTGAACGTGTCACTGAGCGCATTATCCGTCAGCGCCTCGTTGATGTCGGCGCGGGCCGCCATTAGCGAATTCATGTCTGGCGCGGTCATCGTTGCAAGTCGCCGGAAGCGGCCGCCGACGATGTGCTCCAGGTATCCCCAGGACGTCAACTTGCCGTCAGCAACCATCTTGTCGTAGACGGGTGCGAAGACTTGCGTGACGATCGCATCGGCCTGCACTTCGCGG
>CAXMTB010000354.1:0-490 GCA_964195835.1 uncultured Nitrospinaceae bacterium
AAGAAAAGTTTCACAATAAAAATCAATTCAAAATAGAGGACAGATTTCAAGGGAGAATCTATATTAGATCCGATATTATAAGGAAACTCGCATGTCAAATGAAATATCGCAAAGGTTATATCTGCTGGGCAGGATTAAGGTTGCGAAAGACTATCAGGAATTATTTGAAAATACAATATATGGGCCTGGATAAATTACGAGGCTGTTTATGATTAAGAGCCTAAAACTTAAATTTTGGTTCCTTTGAGCGAGCTATATACGATCGGCGACGATCTTAAATATTTAGTTGTTGATTTTAAGGACTATTTGATTCTGATCTATCCGCACAAAAACTAATATTGGTGGTTTAGATATCACAACTTCAGAAACGGCTTTTGGGATTGCAGATACATTGCAGCTATCGGCAATTGGGCTCATTTGCGATAAGTTGGATATCAAAGTTTATCGGATTGAAGATTTCGTACTAAAATCATGTAAATTTCAGGCTTCA
>CAXMTB010000354.1:500-1073 GCA_964195835.1 uncultured Nitrospinaceae bacterium
CTAAAATTGGATTTGACAACATGGCACAATGTGGTATATTTATAGTATGAATTTCTTTTCCCATCTGACCTGAAGCACGTTCTTTTGTGATATTAACCCGGATCTCATATCTCCGAGTTAAAAAAGGCGGGTTAGATAATTTTAGTAAATTAGCAGCCCCGAGAAAAGGAGTCGTCCCGTGAATTTACGCTTTAAGCTGATTTTATTAACCCTTTTATTTATCCTGCCCACCTTGGGTATTTCCATGGGCTTAGAGGTGGTTAATGTTAGCACGCCTCAGTTTAACGAGCTGATGAAAAAACACCCTGAGATAATGGTCCTCGACATCCGTACCCCCGGTGAATTTAACCAACACCACGTCAAAGGGGCTGTGAACATCGATTTTTTAGCCCCCGATTTTGCGGCCAAGCTAAACAAATTGGATAAAAACCAGCCTATTCTAATGCACTGCCGCAGTGGTAACCGCTCGGGCCAGTCATTGGCGGTCTTCCAAAAGCTGGGCTTTAAAAAGATTGTACGTATTCAGAGGGCATAAGGTCAAAAGCTAACCGTCTAAAATTACAGCAGATTTGA
>CAXMTB010000355.1:0-1068 GCA_964195835.1 uncultured Nitrospinaceae bacterium
GGTCGTAATCCAGCAGGACGGCCCCTTGACTGGAAAGACCTTCGTTATCACCGGCACCCTGTCGAGATGGTCGCGCAAAGAAGCCGAAGAGCTGGTCGAAAAGGCCGGTGGGCGAGCAGCCGGGTCGGTCAGCAAAAAGACCGATTACGTGCTGGCCGGGGAGAATGCCGGTAGCAAACTGGCCAAAGCGGAAAAGCTTGGCGTTGAGGTTCTTGATGAAACGACTTTCGCCCAACTGGTGGGGGTCGTACTATGAGTAAAGTGCGGGCAGAACTCAAAATTCATGGGCGCGTACAAGGCGTCTTTTATCGTCAATCAACCAAGGAAACCGCCGTTCGCTTAGGTTTAACCGGATGGGTGAGGAATTGCCCTGACGGTTCCGTTGAAGCGGTCTTTGAAGGCGAGAAGCCTGCTGTCGACCAGGCGGTTGAATGGTGCAGGCAAGGCCCTCCTTCGGCTCGAGTTACTGATGTCGTTGTGAGCTGGAAGGACTTTGATGGAGAGCTTGACGGATTTGAGGCTCGACGCTGAATACACATCAGCCACCCTTGATGAGTGGCTGCATTTTAATCGGGCAGATCCCTGCATAAAAAATGCCCCGGTTCCTGGAGGGGAAGGCCGGGGCTAAATCTCTGTACAACCAGTTTGGATGGGTTGCAACAGAGTGTCATATATTTTGATGAGCCGAAGTTACTACAAACAGTGGATTAAGTCAAGTTCATATTTGGTAAAAAAGAGCCCCACAGCTCTGGAGGTAGTGAGCTGTGGGGCGAAATATTCTTTTTCAGGAGGTTTTGAAGAAGGTTGCCTCGGATTTACCTGCCACAGAAAATCTTAAGCTTATCTCCAGGTCGCTGCCACGGCCACCCTTTGATGGTTTGTAAGATACAGCAGAGTTCAAGAGAAATAAACGTGGGGTCTCGTAAAGTTTCAATCGCGACCTCACAAAACCTGACTGTGCCTTTACACAGTCTGCCAGACTAACTGCGCGCGCCATCCAGAAGTTTTTCTATCTGTTTAAGCACCTCTATCGTTTGAAACGGTTTGGTCATAAAACCATCAGCACCG
>CAXMTB010000356.1:0-1065 GCA_964195835.1 uncultured Nitrospinaceae bacterium
TACATCCAGAAAATCCTCTTCATAGATGGCTTCCAGAATCTTGGCCACCGCAAATTGCAGTACCTTGTCATTCGTGGCAGGAATCCCCAGTGGTCTCAGCTTCCCATTGATTTTGGGAATGTACTGTCTCCTGACCAGCTTGGCTCGATAGTTCTTCTGTTTCAGACGTTTGACGAGATTCGCGATGTTTTCGTCCAGATTCTCCCGGTATTCATAAAAATCCACCCGATCGACTCCAGGCGCGGCATCTCTATTGAGTTGCCAGAAACACCACTTGAGAAAATTCTCGTCCAACAACCCATACAGATTGCCAAACCGGTGCTCTTTGTCTTTTGCTGCCCTTCTCGATATTCCCCGCAGTGAGGTTTGCATGGTTGATCCAGCCTTGCTTATCCGGTCCATGTTTCCTTTACGAGCTACACAGATCCGTCGTCCCCTTCCCCATGTGGTCAGCTCTCTCTCCGAGCTGTAGGCTCTACGAGCCGGAAGCCCGCCTCAGAGTACTATGAGACGATCTGACTCCCTCACGCCCATCGGACTCTCTTCGTTTAGTTGAAAAGCCCTACCTGATCCAACAGGAAACGCAAGGGTCTCCTCTCCGAGGCGTAGGCTCTACGAGCCGGAGGCCAAGTTCCTGACGCTTCTCTTTCTACGTGCCATGCTCTCTGACCCCGGCAGGCCCTCCAGGATCTCGCCAAATATCGATCCCTTCGTATAGGCTTCCGCTTTCCTAAGATCGTCGCCACCTGCTTATGCAATAACGAGGCTGAATCGCCTCAGGAGGGTGCGAACCTCCTTACGGCCCATAGAATTCCCTGTGTACGCTTCGTGTGGGTCGTTCGACGCTATGTCTATCCTTCCCAATCACGCAACACTCGGTACGGGTGGCTGGCTAAACCTTACCCGATGGAGACTTTCACTCCATAAGAAGCGCCAAGCTTGCTTGGCGCACTAAGACATTGCTTTTTCAGTGCGGATAAATCGAAAATGGTGAATTGTGTATCGGCTTCAGCTGCAGGCCAACATATTGAGACGCCAATTAAGCGCCAACATTAACCATCCAGG
>CAXMTB010000357.1:0-1063 GCA_964195835.1 uncultured Nitrospinaceae bacterium
TCCCATGGCTCGTAATCATCATTCCGAGATGTGGTAGACCAAACGTCGTCGCCTTCAGGAGGGCTGCTGGTCCGGCCTGGCACAGTCTAGCCATTAACATCGTGACTATATAACCGATTGCGGCCGCTATGATCAGATGAACTAGTAGCCATTTCCATGCGCGAAACACGTAAGCGTTTTGCATAGTAATATTCCACGATGAGATGCTGAAGCTTAGAAATGTGCATACCTGATAAATACACTCGTTTATTAACAATAAGCTTTAAACGACGCATGTCAAACCGCAACGGCTGAACTAAGACAAAAAACTCGAAACGCACCAGACTACAAGGAATATGTCAGAAGAAAGGAGTTCAAATAAGGGCAGCGTTTATCCCTTGTTGTGGTAATTTCAAGAAGTGAAAAGACACTAGATGTATAGACACACCAGCACGGGAAATGAATACAATCTCTTAAATTAATTCCGATCTCGACATAGATTAGATCACTATAAATCACGACTTCTAAGACGAAATATGGCTTCTTATTGATAGAGGTATTTAGGAAGCTAAAACAATGGCCACCAGGGTCCGATCCTTGGTGGCCTTTCTCGTATGTCAGGGGTAATAAGAATCTAGCGTTTCAGTCAATATCATACCCGCCAACCAATGTAGCAGGATTTATAAGAACTCTTCTCCTTCCAACTGCAGCAGCCCTCTTTACCAAAACAAATTCTTAAAAAATCAGATTGATTGGGGCCAGTGGGTAACGCAAGTGATGTGCATTTGCACAAGATTGATTCTCCCAAAGTGAAGCAAGTTAGAACGTTACTATTTAAAACTTAAACGGTATTCCTGATTATTGAAATCGGACTGGCAGTGTCTCGGCCGCCGTTCTAATTCTGCACAAACGAATGAATCTCTCTTTTATAACCTCTCAGCAGCCACCCAAAAATCACGCAATCCGATATGTTTATTGATAGACGACAGTAGCAATCTCTGACGCTGGGATTCTATACGATTACTGTGCTTCTGGATTCTACGGCCACAAGGTCATGTTTTGTATAGTGTTCTCAAATTATACT
>CAXMTB010000358.1:0-704 GCA_964195835.1 uncultured Nitrospinaceae bacterium
CTTGACACATTGCTTGAAACAAACAGGGTAACTAGCTTTAAACGTGATGAGGGCTGGACTGTCATCGGTCGTGACACTACCCGGGGTAATCTCAGATCGCAAGGCTACCAAGGGCTAGAGCGTCGATTTTGTTAAGCACAATCAGGTTTTTTCCTGTAAATCAACATAAAGGTAAAAACTATGTGTCATGATGAAAAAAGGTCTTTGCAGCGTCTCCAAGTTGAGATTCCAGTTTACATCGGACAGGAGGAAACTATCACGCGCGATGTCAGTTGCTCTGGCGTCTACTTCCAGACTGATCAGTCTTTTGTTGAGGGAGACGACTTGAATTTTTCACTGGAGCTTATTTACGCCCTGCCCGGAAAGCAGATCAAGCTAGGCTGTCAGGGCGAAGCTGTTCGTATAGAGCAGTGCGGTGAAAAATTTGGTATTGCTGCAAAGATAAACAGCTTTCAGTATATCCATTAAAACAAATACCTCGCAGGACTTCCCACCAAACAGTCCTGTGACATTCCTGCCCTTTTGCCCCGTTCTGAGGCAGGCTTTTTCTCACAAAGCACGACTTCCGAGAAGAAAACCGGCTTTTTATTGATAGAGATATTCAGGAAGCTCATTAATCCACAAAAATGCCCCTTGATTTGATTACTCTGATCGGTAGATATTATTGAAAATCCTGTTAGAAGTTTACATATCTCTCTGTTTAT
>CAXMTB010000358.1:786-1061 GCA_964195835.1 uncultured Nitrospinaceae bacterium
CCCTGCTCCCATCCCCCCTCCGAGAGCGGGGCTTTTTTTGTTCTGTGGTTGACTCCATTATTGTCGATAAACTTTACGTGCTGCTAAATGATAAACTAGCAGACTTGTAAGATACTGATTTTACTTGTATTCATTTGAGGCACATAATATGCTTCGTTTATCATAAAGAAATTGTCTTTATGATAATGCTTATTTTGGGAGGAGGCGTGCATGCCTGATAGGAGAGGTCAGGATAGCGTAAATCGTTATCGTATCGAAACAATTGTGGATGATGA
>CAXMTB010000359.1:0-1059 GCA_964195835.1 uncultured Nitrospinaceae bacterium
AGGAATTCGTACTGGCGAGCTACCGCCCGCTCCTCGATGTGCTGAGCCGGAACAGAGTAGAAACGATTATCCTACGGACATTTGCAAATACCAGGATACTGATACCAAGTATTCTCAAATGGGGCGTCAATTGTCTTTGGGCTTGCGAGGTCAACATTGAGGCCATGGACTATCGCGATCTGCGCCGCGAGTTCGGCCCTAAGTTGCGCCTGATCGGAGGCATCGATCTTGACGCTTTAAGGCGCGACAAGGAAGCGATCCGCCGTGAAGTTGAGGAGAAGGTACCGCCCTTGCTGGCCGGCGGCGGCTACGTACCCCTGGCAGACGGGCGCGTAAGAGCGGATGTTCCATTTGAGAACTATGTCTATTATCGGAAGCTGTTGGAGAAGGTAACGCGAGCTTAGCCCCGGTGACCCGACTTAGCCAAATTCATTGTGATTGGTGTCGAATTTCGAATGGGGATTAGAGATCAGGAACTGGTTCAAGAAATAAGGACATCCAAATATTTATTTCAAAAGGCAGGGTCATTTGACTCTGTCTTTGTTATTGTCATCGATTACCGAGTCGAGTAGCCCGGGGGAATTTCACCCCCAGGCCCTCACAGGTAGGGTCGAGAACTGGCGCAGTACCTTGTGGGTCCGTTTCCAGTTCCCGCCTCGTCAAACGCAGCATGCGGATTTCCCGCACTACGCTTTCTCTGTTAACTTCGCCTAAAGGGTTATGTGACCTATCAAACTGGCAGCGCTTTCAAACCTTTTCAAGGCCTTACTCCACCTGTTCCTGCCGAATCAGCCTTCACCTTCAGGTATATCTTCCTTCTCAGGTCTTGCAGATCAATGGACGCCTTTATCATCTCGTCCCTGCCTCCCAATGTTGTCAGAAGATTGTTAACAGCAGGGTCCCTTTGCTCCCCGGACGTTACTCCGGTTCATCGCTCATACGAACCCTTCCGCCACCCTCTCGCCTTTCGATTCACTTCCCGCTGTTCACGGTTATAGAACCTACCTTGCTCCAGAAATTTCTCCCTGGGACGAGGAGGGCTTCTCCAGTTGCTCAGCA
>CAXMTB010000360.1:0-1057 GCA_964195835.1 uncultured Nitrospinaceae bacterium
ATTATTCTCTGCGTCCTCTGCTTGCCCTGTGAAATTCACGATAGTGAAGAGCAAGGCTCATTTCACCGGGGTGCCTCAAGCGAAGCGGGCGGTGAATATAAACTCACATACCTGCATAGCAAAGCTGGGACCTTCAGCTTAGCTGAAGGTTTAATGGATTAATTAAAAGCAAACGCTCTTTTGTAAAAATGACGAAAATATGACTACGCGCGAGGCGTATGTCAAGCCGGATTCGGCTGCACTTTTAATTTGAATTCACATGTCTTAAACATACAATTTTGAGTGCAAAATAACAGGTCTAAGGATTATTTTTGAAATACGATTTTGCTTAAAGGGTCTTTTTGGGGGTTGAAAAGAGTCGTTTAAGACGATTTTAGAGCCTATTTTAGACCTCTTTTGCCATTATTTTAGTTGTTTATCGTGGCCCGACCCCAAATGCAAACAGAACATACTTGCCAACCACCTACAATCCACATTGATGTTCGGATTCGTTTCCAGCAACATAGACACCCATCATATAAACGCATCAGGTTTGGCCTTGGACATACTCGAAAAACCGTACGCTCTCGGCAAGATTGACAAGGAGGAATATGAAGAGAAAAAAAGAACGTTAACAGATACCAAAAATCAATAGTTGAGGATATTATTATGAAACGTGGGGAATATTTTTTTTCTTGACATGTGCATTTATGTGCATTAATGTATAAGCATGAAAACAATTCTGACCAACAGACAAATAAAAATCGCAGAAGAACTGGTTGAAGTTTTGGATTCAAAATTTTTTAAAACCCTGAGCGAACCGGTTCGAGTTCAGATATTGAAGTTCCTTATGTTAAACGGCCGAGCCGATATCGGGAGCATAGCGGAAAATATGCCCCAGGACCGCTCGGTTATCTCCAGACACCTGAACCTTATGCAAGAGGCCGGTATCCTGATAAGCGAAAAAGAGAATCGCCATGTGTTCTATTGCGTCAATGGTAAACCCTTCCTGGAAAAACTGGTAGATATTACAGAGAAGATAAACAAATGTATGAAGGAGTGTTGCCCTGACTGTTGC
>CAXMTB010000361.1:0-1051 GCA_964195835.1 uncultured Nitrospinaceae bacterium
CACGGCGTAGTGCGTCGTTTACGTCTGCCTCTTTGGCGCCGTCAAAAACAGGTGTCGCGATTGGCACACCGTTGACGACATTACCCGCAGCTTCAAGAAGCGCGTGCTGGTCCATTTTGCCAAGAACTTCGTCATAAAGTTCAGGGCCGTAGGCCACCTTCATCGCATCTTGAACAGGCGTCATATCACCAGAACGCTGGTATTCTTTCAACGACAGGTCAATGGCTTTACCAAGACCGCGTGCGGCCCAACCCATGTGTGTCTCAAGAATCTGGCCAACGTTCATACGCGAAGGCACACCCAGTGGGTTCAGACAGAAATCAACCGGCGTACCATCAGCCAAGAATGGCATATCTTCTTCCGGTACAACGCGCGAAATAACACCTTTGTTGCCGTGACGACCGGCCATTTTATCACCAGGCTGAAGCTTACGCTTCACGGCAATAAAGACTTTGACCATTTTCATCACGCCAGGCATCAAATCATCGCCGCGACGGATTTTTTCAACTTTGTCGTCGAAACGTGCCTGCAATGCGGCCTTTTGGGCCTCATATTGTGCGTTCAGTGCTTCAACTTCAGACGCGTCCTTGTCTTCCGACAAAGCAAGCTGCCACCATTGACCACGGCTTAGCGTTTCCAACAGTTCTTCCGTAATGGTCGAACCGGATTTCACGCCTTTCGGGCCTTTAACGGCCTTCTTGCCAAGGATCAGTGTTTTCAGACGGTTGTAAATGTTACGATCATAGATCGCCAACTCGTCATCACGGTCACGGCTTAGTTGTTCAACGTCTTCACGTTCAATCTGTAGCGCACGTTCGTCTTTTTCAACGCCGTGGCGGTTGAATACACGAACTTCCACAACAGTACCAAAATCGCCAGGTTTCAGGCGCATGGATGTGTCACGAACGTCGGAGGCTTTCTCACCAAAGATCGCACGAAGAAGTTTTTCTTCCGGCGTCATCGGGCTTTCGCCTTTTGGCGTGATTTTACCTACCAGGATGTCACCTGGGCCAACTTCGGCACCAATGTAAACAATACCGGCTTCGTCGAG
>CAXMTB010000362.1:0-1051 GCA_964195835.1 uncultured Nitrospinaceae bacterium
GGTTCTTAAAAGTGCAAGATGTACGGTGGATATGTTGAGTCAGATTTTGTATGACAAAACTCAAGATGTTGGCAAGACATCTGCACTTTGTTACCACCTCCTCAAAAACTACATTGTGACTCTTTTGCTTGACATTTTATTAGTTGTATGGGTATAAATACCTAACTAGAAACCTCTATTAGGAGAGAGCTCCAATGCGAGAGGTGTATCCCAAAATGCCTTTATAAAGCCTCCAGAGGGACTAATTTGCCTCTGTGGGGTGTGTGTTTTTTTGCTTGAATCAGGAAAGCTATTTCATATTTTAGCAAGCAAAGGAGGGGTGTGATGGGGGCATTGATTGAAAAACTTCAAAAAGACACTGAAGAAATAAAAACTCTTCAGGGAATTATACCAATATGTACGTCATGCAAAAATATTAAGGACGGTAAAGGATATTGGAATCATATAGAAAATTATATCAGGGAACATTATCAAGCAGAGTTTACTCACTGTATCTGCCCAGAGTGTGCAAAAAAATTTATTTGGAATCTTTTCAATAAATAATTTTAACAAAGATCATAAGAAGTAAGTAATTTTTCAATCTTCCTTTATGAAATTTAATGGCAGGGTCAGAAATGGCTCTGCCTTTTTTATTTCAATAGTATCAATAACTGCTATACATGTTGACTCAAGAATGGTTCTTAAAAGGTCAAGATGTACGGTGGATATGTTGAATCAGAAAATGAAAATTAAAACTAAAGATGTTGGCAAGAAATATTAAGTAGGGAATACCATGACATTAGTTAGACTGACAAAACAATAAGCTTAAACAGGGGTGATAAATGAAGAAATTATTAATTATATGTCAATTTGCTCTAATTGTATTACTTCTTGTTTCCATCCCCTTAATAGCACTAAGCGAAGAGCAAAGATATGTCTCAAGTTTACCACCTTCTGACTCTATGATAATCAAAAAAGCAGATGAAATGAGGCGTTGTCCAAAAGAGATCAAAAAGATTGTTGGGAAATTACAAACTTCTGAAAATATATGGGTTGTTTATTATGATTTAAT
>CAXMTB010000363.1:0-1050 GCA_964195835.1 uncultured Nitrospinaceae bacterium
TGCACTGGATATCCGTTCAAATTCCCGGCCCGTGACAATATTGGCGGAATCTTTATAGCCATAGGAGATGATTTTGGCCGGGTCTACATCCTTGAAGCCGGTGGTCAGAATGACGGCTCCGACCTCATATTCTAATATCTCCGGTTTCTGGTCGAAATTTATCGCTCCGGTCTGGCATGCCCTGGTGCACTGCTTGCATTCCTTTCGGTTCAGGAACAGGCAATATTCAGGCTGTACGACATAGGTCGAAGGGATGGCCTGGGTATAGAGAATGTCGATGGCTTTACAGGTGGTCAGATTCTGGTTATGCGGGTCCGGCAGAGTTACGGGACAGTATTGAGTACAGACTCCGCAGCCGGTGCATTTTTCTTCATCCACGTAACGCGGCTGCTGCTTCACCTTGACGCGGAAATCCCCAGCCCGGCCCGAGACTTCTTGGACCTCTGCCCTGGTGATGATCCTGATGTTGGGAGACCGACCGGCCTCTACCAGCTTCGGTGCCAGGATTCAGATAGCGCAGTCGTTGGTGGGAAAGGTTTTATCCAGGCCGGCCATGATGCCGCCGATGGCAGAGGATCTCTCGACCAGGTAGACATAATAACCTGTATCGGCAAGATCCATGGCCGTCTGGATACCTGCAATCCCGCCGCCGATGACCATTACCGCGCCCACGGTTTTTTTTGTTGATGCGTCACTCTTCAATGAAAAATAATTCCTTTGTCCTTGGTTTTTTCACTCAGTAAGGACTTTTGACTCTAAACTCCTTACTGCTCATTTATGGATAGGCAGAACTAATCTTCCACCAACTCCAGAGCACCGCTGTTGCACCAGCGCACACAGGAGGGGCTCGGCGGAATGCCGCAGAAGTCACACTTGAGCGGAATCCCGGTCTCTGCCTCGATAAAATATGGTTTTTCCGGGCAGGACGCGCGGCAGACTGAGCACATGTCATATTGGTGTCCGTCAACCTCAACGAACAGCTTCGAGGTGCAGGCAGCATCGACAAATGGTCCGGCGATCACCGGATAATAGCGGTTGCCGTCCCGCATG
>CAXMTB010000364.1:0-1008 GCA_964195835.1 uncultured Nitrospinaceae bacterium
AACGACCCGCCCTTTCTACGACAGTCCATGCGAGCGAACCATGAGTGATGGTCACTCCATGCTCAGTGGTGTCTGCGGCAATCTTTATCTCTTCGACTTGCACACCGTCGCTGCGAACATCGATGCCGGGCGATACGGTCATTGATACGCCGTCATCAGTGACCGTAAAAACACCGATATCAGGTGGTGCATTGCCATCGAATACCACGTCATTTGTCTCGGCTGAGCCGAAGCTATAGGTGCCCGTCTCCAGCCAATAGAGCCCGATCTGGGTCAGATACCCATAGGGGTCTTTCAGTCTCTGCATCCGCCCGGTGCGCCAATCCAGCACTTCCTGAGAATGCGCCGAAGCATCGAAACTTGCGCCGCTTTGGCTGCAGGAAGCCAGAAATGCTGCGATCAAGGGCGCTGTAAGCCATACAGTTAGTCGTTTTTTCATGGATCGTAGTGTGCCATATCAATTCTCGGATTGGGTCACTATAATCCGCGCCTCAATTCAGAGCCCGCCCCTAATGTCACAACTATCCAAACTACGAAATATCGCGATCATCGCGCATGTCGACCACGGCAAGACCACGCTTGTGGATCAGGTGCTGCAACAGTCCGGCACACTCGGACCACGAGCAGCTGTACCCGATCGCATCATGGACTCCAGCGATCTGGAGCGTGAACGCGGCATCACGATTCTGGCAAAGAATACGTCCGTCAAATGGAATGGCTATCTCATCAATATCGTCGATACACCGGGACACGCCGACTTCGGTGGTGAAGTCGAACGCGTACTGTCGATGGTGGACAGTGTTCTGCTGCTGGTCGATGCCGTTGAAGGTCCTATGCCACAAACGCGCTTTGTAACCGAGAAAGCGTTTGCCCAGGGCCTGGTACCGATTGTAGTCATCAACAAGATCGATCGCGATGGCGCGCGACCTGACTGGGTCGTCAATCAGACCTTTGATCTATTCGATCGTCTTGGCGCCACAGATGAGCAGCTGGACTTCCCGATCATCT
>CAXMTB010000365.1:0-1003 GCA_964195835.1 uncultured Nitrospinaceae bacterium
ATAATATGAGGTTGGCTGGAAATGATTATTTCAGGATTATGGCTGCTAGCGGCCATAAAACAACAGCTGTTTTTAAACGCTATAATCTTGTCACTGAAGATGAACTGAGCCAAATGAAATGGCATGACGAGCCTGAAAAGCAATTGACGGTGAGGGGGCAAAAGTCCCAGAACTGATACGATAGTTATCAAGTTAATATATCCAGTATACATGTTGTACTTTGAACATGAGTACTAAAACTCAAGATGTTGGCAAGTTATCTTTACTTTTGATTAAAGATAATATTTGATATTGTTAATTGGCTTGGCGTTTCAATAAATCAAAACAATGGCAAGGATGTTTATAGGTTTTTATCTGATATAAATTGCAGGACAAACCATCATGATAAGCAGAGAATTTATATTAAGCATTTATCTGATACTGGGTATCTACATGCTTGCCCTTCCATCATATATTCAAGCCGAAGCAGGGTGGACTGATTATGTGAAAATATCTGAATTGGTGCCCACCTCTCGTCAATATTACGAAGTTAAACTTTCAGTTAAAATAAATCCCAGTGGATGCAGAGATAAAATATGGTTTTATCAAAACTACAAGCGGAAGGGTTCGGACAAGATGTTCGAAACGCTACTTGAGGGACTACAATCGGGAAACAAGGTGCGTGTATACGTTACCGGAATATGCAATGTGAATGGATATTCTGAGTTTACTGCTGTTGGCATAATACCTTAAATTAATTCTCTAATGAAAATAAATCAGGACAGATTCATCGGTATAGATAACAATTAGTATTGTTAACTGCCGACTTACAATGGCTGCTATACATGTTGACTCAAGAATAGTTCTCAAAGTATCAAGATGTACGGTGTACATGTTAAGTCAAAATTTTTATTTCAAAACTGAAGATGTTGGCAAGATATTTATTCTTTTGAAGAGGGGAACAACCTATAAAAGAGGGAGACATTATGTTCAAAATACAACTCCTTTTAAAAAGGGAAATCAA
>CAXMTB010000366.1:0-998 GCA_964195835.1 uncultured Nitrospinaceae bacterium
CAGCCATGGATGATATACCCGAAGCTATAATTGTAGGCATTGCCCTGGTTGGAGGTGGAGCGATCAGCAAAGCTGTTTTGATTGGTTTTTTTCTGGCGAATATACCTGAAGGTTTAGCCAGTGCATCGGGTATGAAACAGTCAGGCCGTTCAGCAGTGTATATTTTTGGCGTTTGGGGAGGGATAACATTTTTGACCGGGATTGGAGGTATACTAGGTTATTCAGTCTTCGGCAGCTATCCTGAAACAATTATTGCCTTCATAACTGCCCTGGCTGCAGGTGGGATATTGTCCATGGTCGCCGAGACCATGATTCCGGAAGCATTTGAAGAATCGCATTCATTCATAGGTTTCATAACAGCATTGGGATTTGTGACTTTTTTTCTCCTAATTAAGACCGGCTGGTAAATATCCATTTCATTTTATTAGTCCACATCTACTATAAGTTTTATTAAAAGTGCCCTGAAAGTTAACATTGCCAGTGGACACCTTGACTCGTATATTGGTTTTTAAAACTCAAGATGTTGGCAAGAAATTTTCAGTAAAGGATTATAGGGGAGGCCGTCTAATATAATTTGGGCTGTATATATGAATAAAGTACAAAAAAACATCTTTATAACAATTAAACTGATTTTTGGCTTTGCTGTGCAGACTTCAAGAGGCATGCCACCCAATGCAATTCTTTATGTTGATGATTACAAAAAAATATATTTTGCTCCACCATGCTTAGAATCATGTGCTGTATATCGGCTTACTACAGCTAGGGAGGTCAGGGAACTTGGATATAGGCCTGACAAAGATTGTAGAGATGGAGTTGGTTTTCATCAGCCCGATAGAAGTTTTACTGGTCATTTATTTCAGCGGATTGGGTTGTTAAAACCTCTACCCTCACCCTCTCGTTGGAACGAAAATGGAACATGGAATTATTAAAAAGATAATAGAACTTCTATCAAATAGATTTTGAATAAAATTCTATAAATCAAAAATGAAACTTATCTT
>CAXMTB010000367.1:0-236 GCA_964195835.1 uncultured Nitrospinaceae bacterium
CTGTCTTTCCTAGTCCTGGGAAAGCATTTTTACTAATTTCTGCCAGTTCCGGAGCTGTAGCACTCGATGTGTCTTCTAAATCTAAACCACAACTCAAGTCCCATAGTCTTCGGCCATGATTGTCTATTTTAGCAACATCTTGAATGGCACTAACACAATCAGAAAAACTGTGAATTTTTGAAAAGCGAGTAACGATTATACCATCAATTATTTCAATTGAATAATTTTTACTCATA
>CAXMTB010000367.1:360-991 GCA_964195835.1 uncultured Nitrospinaceae bacterium
GAATTTTATAACGCTTAATAATATTTACAAGGCAGAAATGCCTATGTCAAGTCGTTTTCTTGTGTATTTCTAAATAGTTGCAGCAATGTGGTGGTCAGGGAAGGTGATCATAAAGTCAACATGTCTTGCCAACATCTTGACTTTTGTCAGGCCAACTATGAGTCACGGTGTCCTCTGGACATGGCAACCTTTTGAGAACGATTCACGAGTCACGATTTATAGACATATCAGCAGACATCTTAACTTTTCACTGATCTGCAACTATCAGGTCCAGATCTTCGAGCCACCCGGCGTTTTCAGTCAGGTGCCCCATGAGAATGCGTGAGGCTTCTTCGGGGTGCTCGGGGCGGGAGTGAATCTGGCTCATCACCAAAATGTCATCCTTGCGTCCGCAAATCTCGATTTTGCCAATGTCATGCCCCATAATGAACTTAAAACGCTTGGCGTAGCCATCCAAAGAGCGTTTGGCTTCGGACACTATGTCCACACCGCGCTTTAGGGGGACCTGGAAGTGATGACGTACTCGCGTAACGGGCATACACTGATACAGGTAGTAAGGATTCACGCCAATGCGGACCAGTCCGTTCATCAGGTCTCTTAGATCCTGAACGGTGTCGTTGACGCCATTGAG
>CAXMTB010000368.1:0-321 GCA_964195835.1 uncultured Nitrospinaceae bacterium
TCACATAACACGCTAATGTATGTTTATCCTGTTTTACATATGTGGTTGGCAGCACCGGTAGCTGTTGAAACGGCTATTGCGGTGATGCACACTACCAAGGCACTACATCCACTCGGGAGAGCCACCGCGTTAATTGCGGTCATTTTCGGCAAGGAGAATTATAATGAATGAAACAGAAACAACGACACTTTTAAATTTTTTTAACATGCTGCTCGAAGCGGAACGCGCTGGTGTAACGGTCTTGAATGAGCTGAATATGCAAGTCGAGAATCGACGATTTAAGCCTATTTTGGAAAAGTTTTTACGGGATGAGGGCGTCAA
>CAXMTB010000368.1:331-986 GCA_964195835.1 uncultured Nitrospinaceae bacterium
GATACAGCTTCTGATCCGCGGTCAAGCATGGGTTGCCCGTAAAATCAAGGAATTTCGCTTTAATCTACCAGCCGGATCAACATACTTGTTCCTGGAGGCGATAAAAGTACAGCATGAAGAAAATGTGGACACATTGAAAAAATATTTTGACAAGTAGAACATCATTCATGAGGTAGTACATGGTACGAGTACTTATTTTGGGAAGCGGATTTGCCGGTCTTAATGCCGCTAAAGTATTTGCCGGAGTAAAAGGGATAGAAGTAATCATCATCGATCAGAAGAATTATCACCTTTTTCAGCCTTTATTATATCAGGTTGCAACTGCGGCGCTGAGTCCTGCCGAAATTGCGGTTCCTATTCGCAACATTTTTTCAAGGTACAATAATATTAAAGTGTTTCAGGGAAAAGTCCATACAATTAATGCGGACACTAAATCCGTTTTTACTAATGTGGGAGAATTCAGGTATGATTACCTAATTGTGGCTTGTGGTGCTCGTCATTTCTATTTTGGGAACGAAGCATGGGAGGAAAACGCGCCGGGACTCAAAACCATTGAGCAAGCCGTCGAAGTTAGACGAAGAGTTCTCACTGCATTCGAAAATGCAGAAACAGAAAATGACATCGATAAAAAAGTAAAGTTGCTAACCTTTGTTAT
>CAXMTB010000369.1:0-986 GCA_964195835.1 uncultured Nitrospinaceae bacterium
GCCATTTAACCCTCCTTCCCCAGGGGCCAAGGAGAGGAGAAATATCATGGGTGCAAATGGAAATACCATAATGTTAACTAACAAAAACGATACAATACCACAATGTGATATGTCAATAGGGGGTATGCTTCATTTTCGTAGGGATATATCCTGCAATGTAGGAATTATCCCTGTGCTCAACCCACAGGATAGCTTAACGAAGCGAACGCCGGCAACTTGGGGAAGGTTATGAAGAGGCCATTTAACCGTCAAAACGATCTTTCAGACTTCAGGTAGATGATAATAACTGCAACAACATAAACAACTGTGAGGCCCAGAATTATATACATCATTATCATTTCTCATATATGTATATATCGGCAGATATACTTAGAAGTAGATACCCACGGGCTTACGCCCGTGGTCCTCAACTAAAATTTGATAGAAAACCCTTGAGGGCCACCCCTGCCTCAAGGGCTTGAAAGGAGATCACATTATGGGAGCAAAAGAACCATAATGTTACTTAACAATGTTGATACAATACCACAAAGTGATATGTCAAGATGTTTTTAAACAGGGAGAGAGGAAGCACCTCAATTCCAAGTACATATATCTTATTTCTTACAAAAATGCAAAAAATGGCAAACCCCTCAAATTTGATTGCCTTTCCACTGATGCCAGATTCGGGTTTTGGGATGCCACATAAATATAATCAAAAATGCCTACCCGATGACCAGCATCAAGTCCAACTCTTGGTCTTTTTTCCTGAGTCGTTTGACAAGGATCCGGAGTATGTTTTCATAGACAATCCTGGCGATGCGATCGTCCTTGTCCACAATTTCATGGAAGTCGGTTCCCTGTATCTGAATCAACTCGCCCGACTCGGCGGCTATGACTGATGCGGAGACCGGTTTGTGATCGATTAGGGAGTACTCGCCAAAACAGTCTCCTTTTTTCAGAAAGTTCAAAGATACTTCAGTAACACGCTGTTCCTTCTTACCTTTCAT
>CAXMTB010000370.1:0-985 GCA_964195835.1 uncultured Nitrospinaceae bacterium
GAAGCAGTGCGAACGACCATGTTCCGATAGCGTAAAATTCTTCGCAACTCCCGCAACTCTTCCGGCATCATGGTGCATTCCGGCAGCAGATTTACCCGCAGGAGATCGGCAAGCTTCTCGGCGTCGGCACGATCATTTTTCTTCTTGGCCGCAGTAATCGCCTTGAGCATCGCCGGATGAGCTACCTTCAACTCCACGGCATAGGGCTTGAGAAAATCATAGACCCAACCGGTGAACATGGTTGCTTCAATTGCCCCTACCCAAGGGCCGGGAAGATCCACGAGCCATTGATGAAGCGCCCGACGTTCCGCTTTCACCATTCCCTGGCAGACAATCTTTCCGGTGACAGTTTTGATGCAGTAAGCAATAGATTTCTTGTGTACATCCAGGCCAATGTAGTAAATACTTTCCATAGGGTGCCTCCTTGTGGGTCTGACTGAGGGCGAGTTATTTCGACCCTCCTGCTCTATTATGAGCTGTCCGCCACCTGGAGGCTCCCTTTATCTACTTATTCATTCAAACATCTTAACTTCACATAAAGCCACACGCCTAACACATTGTGGCACTTGATTTATACCTCCCTTAATTATTATAGTTTTATTTATACTTTTTAGCATATTTGCAAACCTCAAATGGAGGAGACTCCAATGAGTGAGGTTTATCAGAAAGAGCCGATATGGGGCCTCCGGAGGGACATTTGTTCCTAATGGAGGCTTTTGTCGTTTGTGGAGGATATTGGTGAAGAAGGAACCCAATAAAAAAATTAGATAAATGAAATTTGTATTTCATGCACAGGCAAAGAACAAAATCTAAAAAATGGGACTTTACAAATGAAAACCTATAAAAAGTCCGCTGCATTAATCCTGGTGCAGGTGGATCATTTAACTGGCGAATTTTTGGGTGCAGCAAGGGAGCAGCTGGCAGCCAAAGGCGTAATAAATGTTCAAATGCTGTCATGCTTGACCAAAAAAGCACGGCCTGGACA
>CAXMTB010000371.1:0-547 GCA_964195835.1 uncultured Nitrospinaceae bacterium
CTTTGCTCTAATAGCACTTTGCCGAAAAAAGGTAATATGCCCAACAATCCAAATTTCGTTCGGATTTCGCGGAACACAATAACCATTTGTTTCTTCATGACCTCTTTTGGAAGACCTGAGAGAGTTTTTCCATATTGGGATAATTCTTCGACTTTCATGTTTTCTCCTCGCTCAGCTTGATATGAGGTTAGTCATGCTGCTTTTCAGATTGGTGTTCATTTACTTCTCCTGAGTAAGATTTTCTTGCTGACAATCATGGATACCTCGCCGTCAAAAGTCGGGCTGTCTCGGAAGTTGTGTCAGCGGCTAATGAGAGTCAAAATCTGCTGAAACGTGCAATTCATACATACCCTGCCACTGACACACTTAAAATCCTCATAAATCATATTGTTTTGATGCGGTCAAACTTACAGAAATGCATAATTCTTACTGACCCTAATAAATAATATATGGCCACCCGGTGTTGATCCAGGTGGCCATCGTTTTGTGGATTAATCAGCTTCCTTTAATCGGATTCTTAGCAATAATATACCCAAAACTGACCCAT
>CAXMTB010000371.1:557-977 GCA_964195835.1 uncultured Nitrospinaceae bacterium
TTGATCGATTTCAAGAGTCTTTGGATCTTCTTCAGGCTTTGCCTTGCAGAAGGGATCATGCTCGTCATATTCGAGCCACCAGTTTCTTGCCACTGGTGCATAGGCCGCCTCCACCATTTCAAAACCAGCTTTCCTGATCGATTCGACTGTGGTGGCCAAATCGGAAAAACACTCTTTCCAGGGGTACTCGCTTTGTGAAACATATGGATCGAGATCAGCGGGAATATTAACGTCCAGATGCATCGGTTCTCCTAAGCCGAATATGCCGCCGGGTTTCAGTACCCGTCGGATTTCTTTAAGGCAGGCGATGTATCCTTCCTCCCCATTCATCACACGGAGCATTTCCAGTGCAGTGGACGAATAGACGAAGTCAAAAGATGACGTTGCAAAGCCAGTTTCGGGGACCCCGGTTTTGATCGC
>CAXMTB010000372.1:0-731 GCA_964195835.1 uncultured Nitrospinaceae bacterium
GTTTACTGCCTTTGCAGGGGTTGGATAAAATGATTGAAGCTTTGGGAGAAATTGTATGCTTTGTGACAGTTTCAGTAAGTTTTATTTACGGAACACTACTTGGCCTTTTTAGTGGTGAAAAGTTTTATTATAAAAGAAAGCATAGAGTCGATAGCCGAATACTGAGAGGATCCTATCCTCTGTGTCTTGCAATATTTTGCTTTGGCTTTGTGATAATATACATTCACTTTTTTAAAGATCATGTAACGGTTTTTATAGCTGCACTTGCTAGCGCTTTAGTTCTCTCTCAAATTGTAGTTTTCTATTCTGTGACTAGATCAAGTAATAGAGAAAAATAGGCTCATCCCTGAAAAGAACATGGCCCGGCAGATATGGTTGAGCCATTCTTGTTTCTCATTATTCACGACTTCTGAGAAGAAAAACGGCTTCTTATCACGGTCCATCCGAAGTTGTCTAGTGGAGTTGAGCAGGTATTCAACATCATTGAATGAAAAAGCGTATAACAAGCAAATCAAGCGGATGGAAATGAGTTGGGTGTTTCCCCAAAAGCAAAATCTAAAATTGCTGTAAGTCACGCAAGTTCGCGTCGCCATCGCTTATCACTACCGTTCAATCCACCACGGTTGTCATAAATCACGACTTGTGAGAAGAAAACCTACTTATTATTGATAGAGATATTTCAGAGGCTATTTATTGACTCTCTCCTACAAACAATATACTGTTCGTCAAAC
>CAXMTB010000372.1:742-971 GCA_964195835.1 uncultured Nitrospinaceae bacterium
TACAGAGCTTTTGCCTCGGCCTTCCCCTCCAGGAACCGGGGCATTTTTTTATTTATCAGGGTATCTAAGAATCTTGAGTTTATGTCTATCTAGCCAAACCAAAACAATGTGGGAGGATTAATAAGAATGTCTCTGTGTATCAGAAATGTAAGCCTATTTTTTTAGTGTATAATGATTAGCCTAGGTTAACCGTTCGGGGCAAGGGGAACTTCATTTCATAGGCCCCTTG
>CAXMTB010000373.1:0-970 GCA_964195835.1 uncultured Nitrospinaceae bacterium
GAGTGCGAGCGCCGGTTATGACTACGGTAAGAGGTCTACTGTTGATGGGGTAAACAAGGACGACCGAAAGCAGAACCTGGCCTGGGCTTTCAGCTTCGGTTTTCCCATCAATAGACACCTGGGTGTGAAGTTTGCGTATATCGGCACCCGTACCCAGGAATCTACCGGCATTGATTCGGACACTCTTGCGATAGGAGCCTCCGCATACTGGTAACATGTATAAAAATACCGACAGCGCGGCGCATTGTTTAGTAAACGGTCTTATGATTTTCAGCCGTCCGGGGAGGATTGAAGGTGGAGAGGTGTGTCTTTATGATTCGTTCGCCGTTATGAGGTTGAGAAGCATTGCAAGGCCGGTTCTTAGATATCACCACTCCCGAGAAGAAAACCGGCTTCTTATTGATAGAGACATTTAGGAAGGCAAAACAATGAACACTTGGATCAACACTGAGTGGCTATTTATTATTTGTCAGGGGCAGTAAGAATTTCGCATTTCAGCCAATCTGAGCACGACCAAACGATGCGAGAGGATAAACAGTAAACCTGGATGGCAAAATTTGAAATTGCTGTCCACTGCTCCCGAATCCTTTGTTGTGTACGGGGACTGTTGTGTTGTTTATCCTGAAACCTTGACGATTGCTCTACCCCTACTTTTCCCTTCCAGGATCAGTCCAATACGTTCTTCCAATTCTTCCAGAGAGGGTAATTCCGTAGTGATTTTTTCAAGACGGTCAAGTTTCCAATCAGATGCGACTTTGTTCCAGACCTTCATGCGCATGTCCACCGGGCAGTTCACCGAGTCGATGCCAAGCAGAGTGATACCATTTATGATGAAAGGGAAGATTGAGGAGTGGAGGTCCGCCGCCCCGACATTGCCGCAGCAGGTTACTGAACCACCGTACTGGGTTGTTTTGATCGCCGTTGAGAGGATGTTACCGGCAACTGTATCTATGGCCCCGGCCCAGCGTGG
>CAXMTB010000374.1:0-959 GCA_964195835.1 uncultured Nitrospinaceae bacterium
CTGATGCACCATGTGTTCGAGTGGGCTCCGATCTTTTTTCTCCAATGGATGGGGACGGATGAAAAGATCGTCATCCGTGAACATGCTCCAAACGCTAAGCGTCTTAATCCTTTCAGTATCATACGTGTCTATAAAAAATTGATATTCCACTTTTGCTCCTTTTCACATCACTATTGCCTAAGCTGAATTTACCCCCATAAGTCCGTCAGGACAGACATCTGTTTTTTTTATTACATTTTTATCCAATACACGCCGGCTGTCAAGCCCAACAGGGTGTCATAAGCTAAATCAAAGGTCGCCTTCTATGATTTGGATATTTCCTCTTATCCAAATGTAATGATAATGCGCTTATTATCAAGCCCGTTACAGCTTAAAACATTAAATACGCTTAAAAACCTTGGTTACAATATATTATTTTATGGTATAAATAGAAATTGACTTAAACCTAAACTGAGCGTTTCAAATAGTGACAGGGCTATAAAAAAGTGCTATCAGGTTTGAAAGGCCGGTTGCCGTCCGTCATTTATACAAAGGTATGATTTACAAGGGAGAGCCTATGAAAACCAAACCAGACATCATCTCTGATGTGCGGAGTTTTATGAAAAGCAGGGTGATCCTTTCCGCCGCCGAATTAAATTTCTTTTCAAAACTGGACGACAATTTTGTCTCCGCACCGGAGACACTTATACATTCAGGGAAGTAAAAGACACCCTAAAAACAGCCGGTTTCGTAGAAGTAAAACTCGTTATATCAGGAAAAGAGATGGATTGCCTTGTAGAAGCGATAAAGCCAAATCCAACATAAGTCAGGATGATAAAAATGAATGAAATAAAAAATGTGTTCCTTAAAAATATTGATGACGTCGTTGACAGACTCATTTCCGAATTATCGTTTAAAGATAAAACAAAAATTGCCAATATGTCGGAAGTCGACCTGGTAAAACTTAACATGCCATGGGG
>CAXMTB010000375.1:0-942 GCA_964195835.1 uncultured Nitrospinaceae bacterium
TAAAGTGTCAAGATGTACGGTGTACATGTTGAGTCAGAAAATGAAAACCAAAACTAAAGATGTTGGCAAGACATCTTGGCTCTTGATTGTTTTCTCCACCACACCAATTTTTCAGACAGGAATATTTCAATTCAATAACAACTAATTGGTGTAATTCCGAACCACAATGTGGTCATTTGGGCCAGTTATTCCTTGTTGGTAATGATAATTACTTCCATTTCAAAGACAACTGTCTGAAATTGTTAATTATAGATTTAAAATTGAATAGTGGCTGGTTTTTTGCACTTAAGTTCTTGTATATTCATAACTTTTTTACATAAAAAACCAAACCTGTTGAAAGACAGAACGGAAAGCTAAGTTTTTTTAGGAATAAAAAGATGAGAAAAGATGGTAAACTTTTACGTGTCCTTGTTGTTGATGATGAACCGTTAATCCGTGAAGTTCTCTGCAGATTTCTTGATAAAAATTCTTCTGCAATGGCAGTAGGCTCAGCCGAGGAGGCTCTTGAAGAGATTCGGACGCAACACTACGACCTCTGTTTTCTTGACATCACCCTGCCAGGGATGATGACGGGGTTGGACGCCATGAAGATAATTAAAGAACTCTCCCCGAACACGAAAGTGGCTATTATGACGGGGGCCCTTTTGGATGAAGCCATGAAGGAGCAAGTTGAGGACTTCGCTTACACATTCATCGAAAAACCCTTTAGTCTTTCAGATATAGAGGAGGTAGCAGACAGGGTGGCGGTTACCCTGAACCAGCAAGAGCCACTATAATGATAAATTTCAGAACACCATTCTATTTTTTAAAAATAGAATTGAATACTTGAGAAAAGGTGATAAGCAGGAATCTTAGTCAATTTCACGGGCGGCACCGAATTGAGATAGCTGCTATACATGTTGAGTTGTGAATGGTTCTTAAAAGTGCAAGATGTACGGTGTA
>CAXMTB010000376.1:0-938 GCA_964195835.1 uncultured Nitrospinaceae bacterium
GATACTGGGGGCCTGGTGGGGTTTCTACATATGAATACGAAGAAGGATCATTCATTCTGGATTTTGTGGATGCTAAATCGAAAGAACTTATTTGGCATGGCTCGGCCAAAGCGGTAGTCGGTAATGAAAAGACTCCTGAGGAACGGCAGAAAAAAATATACGAGACTGTACAAAAAATTCTCGAAAAATATCCACCTCATCCTCAACAATAATTCCATCCTCAAGTTAATATAAAATCATCAATTCGAAACCGTTGATATCTGCTATATATCTGTAAATATAAGGTCGGTTCAATTGGTTGTGATATCATATTCTGAGGATTGAACTGTTTCCCCTGCTGACCACTGATAATTGGAAAAATCCAGAAAATTTGTGTGTGAAGTTGTATATTAAGTGTGATCGGGATCAGCCTTGGCCCCCGCCCCCCCCTCTTTCATCACATTTTTATTTGACATCCAAACATCCTGCATTATTTTCTCAATTCTATTTATCTTAAGTGGTTAACCATATCAGTACAATACTTAATGTGGATATAAATTAACAAAGGAAGGTGCAATCAATGAAAGAAAGACGTCAATGTGAAAGGTTTAATATTCCACTTGCTGTGAGACTGGAAACTATAGAATCAGATAGAAAAGAGGTCTTAGATAATGAAACCAGAGATATATCTGTTTCTGGAACATTCATTCCGTCACTCAGGTCTTTTCCAGAAGGAACACGGTTTGTTCTTGATTTCACCATTCCAAGTGACGACATTAAAGAATTTAAATACGTGAAGAGTTTGAAAGGTTCCACAGGAACTCTGGTACGTTCCAACTCAAAAGGAATGGCAATTATTTTTGACAAAGAGTGCTATATTGTAAGTCTAAAGGCCAATAACATGAACTAATAAAAATCAAATTCATATGCAGTTTAATTTTGGTTTGAAGCAGGGTCAG
>CAXMTB010000377.1:0-922 GCA_964195835.1 uncultured Nitrospinaceae bacterium
TATTACATGTAACCGAAATTCGAGGATTGATATGAGTCAACTAAGATTGGGGCATATCTAGACAGCGGTCAATCAGTCCAAACACAAAAAGCACCCCAACATAAAGGGTCACCGTGATTAACAGTGAATACCAGGATGCAGAGTTATTATCTCTCAGCCAGCCAGGGCTGTATGTAAGTAAACCTGGACAATGCTTATAGGTAAACCAATCAAAAGCATGGATATGCTGTAGTGGGTACAGTGGTGGTAATAAAATAAAGTCCCTGAATGAAGCGATAGGTTTTTATTAGGATTTATATAGTGCAATATGCACGTATAAATAGGTTTAGTCGTCAATAGTGCACATATATATGATTGAATACTTGTTAAATCAGGCGTGTATGAGCAGTGCTAGAGGGTTCGAATCCCTCTCTCTCCGCCATATATAGCAACTAAACCCATGATTATATGGGTTTTTTTGTACTTACAGAATCTACAACTATCAATTCCACTATCAAATCAAGATACAGTCGACTCGTTACTGCAGTGCCCCAAAAGGGATTTCGAATCTTGAAATTTTGGAAAACCAAGAGGGGGATCGAACCAACGACCATCGGGTTAATAGATTCATGGCTGATTTATCAAGTCTATATTAATCAATTACTTACGGTGTTTGCCCATTTAGGTTGTGCCTGTAAACGTTAGTAAACGTTTGTTACTACGGCGTCAATATCGATGCTTTTAGAATGCAAACCTCTAGCTGAGTACTAGCCCCCTGAAGCGACAAACCGAGTCCTATTTGCCAACCCGAAAACATATACCATTGAATACCGGGCATTTGAAAGGATGTATGCGATAATTCCAGCATGATTTTGCTTAGTCGGGGTAGCATATAGATGCAAAGCTTTTTAGGATTCCTTGTGGCTACTTTAATGGCTGCCAC
>CAXMTB010000378.1:0-293 GCA_964195835.1 uncultured Nitrospinaceae bacterium
AGAGAATTGATCCAAACAGAAAATTAGCAGACTTACACTAGATAATATGCAAAACGCACAAAGATATGGCCGCTGGTTTCTGAGTAGTTAGAATCCAGTCATCCGTTTTACTATTTATCCTCCCGCATTGTTTTGAAGTCTCCAAATTCGCAAAAACACGAAATTCTTACAGACCCTTATGAGAATCGCTGAGTTTAACAACTCCCCACAAAATCAAAGCACCCCGAAACTTTCCGAGGTGCTTTGCGATCATTTGTTATCTTTGCGATTCCCGTCGGGGGAATCTGTATCGG
>CAXMTB010000378.1:303-916 GCA_964195835.1 uncultured Nitrospinaceae bacterium
TCCTAATTGGTCAGGCGGATCAGAGACTAGCATAAAATCTTCCTCCTCTTCCTGTTAGACCTCTTTTGCTATTGAGGTATATTCACTGTAACACAAAAGCTAACCTGAGATTCAAGAGAAAAGGCCACCAAGGATCGAACCCTGGTGGCCATAGCTTTGCGGATTAAAAAGCTTCCTAAAAAGGGGTCTCCGTTTGATTCTTCTAAAGGAGATCGGGTACAGTCCCCTTACCCACAGGCTACTTACCACTCAGTCGCTTCAGTTCGGCATCAACCACCAGCGAAGCTCCCCCAAGACTGCGTTCTTTTAGCAGCATGCCGTTGATGAAGACGGTCGGTGTACCACGCACGCCGACAACCTGGCCAAGACGCAAATCATCGCTGATCTGTTTTGTGACCCGCGGGCTGGTGCGATCCCGATTGAATTTCACCAGGTCGAGACCTACCTCTGCGGCGAACTGAGCCAGCATGGGCTCGTTCAGGCTGCTGAAATTGGCGAAGACCTTGTCATGATAAGCCCAAAATTGGCCTTGCATGTGCGCCGCCAGTGCGGCCTGGGCGGCCGGGCGCGCCATCTTGTGGTTGCGCAATGGAAAGTTCTTGAAGACGACTTT
>CAXMTB010000379.1:0-288 GCA_964195835.1 uncultured Nitrospinaceae bacterium
AGCTTCTGGCTTCTTTCAAGACAAAACTATTGAAATATTGAAGAACAAAATCGGTGTTTAGCTCAACCCCGTTTCAGTAACACGGGGGTCTCAAAATACGTAAAACACAAAAAACCGCCTGGAACGGTTGATCCCGTTAGAGGCGGTTCAAAGATTTTTCAAAACTGAAAATTGATGCTAGATACATCAGGTTCACCTCCTGCGATCTAAAAACAATGTCATATCATAAAGTTACAACTCTTCACAGTCAAGGGAATTAAACAAACCCAATGTGCCTCTGGTTGCTTA
>CAXMTB010000379.1:298-916 GCA_964195835.1 uncultured Nitrospinaceae bacterium
GTATCCATTGCTACTGAGATGACGATAAATCTCATAACCGCAGGGTCCAGCTTCATAGGCAAAGTGTAGCTCAGATCCTTTCGCTTCCAGTTTCCGGATCACCTTGTCGAGAGCAGTGAGGTTGCCGTCAATCTTGCCGTAGCTTCTCACTTCGCCATCACGACCAGCGTCGGCAAAGGCGACTTCGATAGAGTTTTTGTGGACGTCTAAACCGACATACATGATAAGCTTTTTCATGACCTGCCTCCTTGGTTTTGGCTCTGTGTTTGGGTTCTCTACGAGAATACCAAAATAACCCACGTTGCAAGGGGCAGGTCTCTTTTTGTCCTCACCTGTCAGCCATTATGTCTGACATATAAGAAAAGGCCACCAAAGAATTGCTCCTGGTGACCATAATTTTATCTACTAAATACCTCTATCAATAATAAGCCGGTTTTCTTCTCGGAAGTCGTGATAAATAAGAAAAAACCCCGTAGCCAAAAGATGGAGGAGGAGGTCTACGGGGCAATATCATTCAGGAGGCAAACAGTTATTTGTTTACCCTAGTTACATTTTACCATCCCCATCGGTTTTTTCTGCTTGGGCAACAAAAAAAACTGCTCACTCCTCCTGAAAGCG
>CAXMTB010000380.1:0-913 GCA_964195835.1 uncultured Nitrospinaceae bacterium
AATATTCTCGACTTTGTTTCCTTCATGGTTCTCTCCATTATAGCCTTTGCTATCGGCGGCAGTCTTCAAATCTCTAGGAGCCTGTCGGGAATTTTGTCCTTAGCAGGCAAGTAAAATTTGTTCTTTGAAAATTTATCACGATTTTTCGGGCAACCTAAGGCCTCGAAAGGTCAATAAGACCGATTCTGACTGATTATTGCAAAATCCAGTGGGCTACCTGCCTTTTAAGCCGGCTTCATGCACTTACCACTGCGAAACAGCTTTAAGTTGGTCTGGATTGTATGGTCGAAATCGTGATGTAGTTTTCATGTAGAAACAATAGCATATTTTATATAGATATGCTGCAAAAACAATATGTTAATGTAAAATTATTGAGGGTCGTGGGTTTTAATTCCCCGACAGGCTCCTAGAGTTCAATAAGTATGTCGCAAATCGATTCGCATTATGAAAACTGGTAACAAAACCGTGGTCTGACCCTTATTCTTCCTGGAAGCCCAACAAAAATAGGAAAAGGGGACAGATTTATTTCCCATCATCCACCTCCAGCTTCACCCCCACTCTGATTATCCTCACCATATTTCTTCATACCTAACCAGTTATTGAATATTGCAAACCTGTAGGTGATGATTCCCAGGCAGAAGCTGAGAATTGCACCGGTTGCATTTGATCTGAACAGGAGCGCCATAATCACTACAACTGCAGAGAAAAAGGTGAAAATATTCAAGGATTTTTTCATGAGTTCCTTGATAAAGTTAACCAGGTCCCAATATAAAGCAGAGCTATGCTCACTGGATAGAATCTCATGATGGCTGGAGTCCCATCTCTTGAAAAGCTTGTTCAGTTCCTGCTTAAAAACGCCGTTCAATAATTCAAAGATTACAGTGCAGATCAGCATGCTTGAAAACCACCACCC
>CAXMTB010000381.1:0-908 GCA_964195835.1 uncultured Nitrospinaceae bacterium
TATTTTCAAAGCTTCGAACTCCGGCGTCCATTGATAAATTTTTATCATAATACTTTCGGGCATTCTTTCCCATGGCATCTCTTTGGGCATTTGACATTCGAAATAATTGCAAAATTCCCCTGGTCATGGATTCCGGATTTTCAGGTTCTACTATCTTGCCCGCCCCGGAGAAGGATAACTTGGTCCGACCCCGCAGCTGACCGCAGCTGTTAAATCATCAATTTTATATCTGACACGACATGGGAGGCATTTACGCTTGACGTATCGCGTATCTTTGTTACTATGTGATAATGATTAAAAGCTTCAAGGATAAAAAGACTGAGCAGCTATATAATGGCAACCGTGTCAAGAAATTTCAGGCTTTTGTCAGGCAAGCAGAAAAAAGATTCCGCATATTGGATGCGGCTGACACCCTTGAATCTTTAATGTATTTACCGAGCAACAGATTTAAAGCTTTAACTGGAAACCGGCAAGGACAAAACAGTATACGTATTAACGATCAATGGCGAATATGTTTTGAGTGGACTGATGATGGCCCCATAAATGTTGAAATAACTGATTATCACTGAGGAATAAATTATGGCACGTACACCAATTCATCCTGGAGAGATTTTATACGATGAACTTGATGAACTCAATATTGCGGCAGCAGAACTTGCCCGGGCAATTCAAGTTCCCCCAAATCGGATCACCCAGATTATTTCCGGTAAAAGATCCATTTCTGCCGATACAGCCCTTAGGCTTGGAAAGTGGTTCGGCACAGGTCCCCGCCTATGGTTAAACCTCCAGCAGGCCTATGAACTTGATCTGGCAAGCCAGGAGCTTAAAGATATTTTAGACAATATTAAAACCAGAAAGGCAGCGTGATAAGCTGCCATTTTTTTGCATTCTTTTTCTATCATCTGCCA
>CAXMTB010000382.1:0-905 GCA_964195835.1 uncultured Nitrospinaceae bacterium
CTGCGATTAAATTTCAGGTGTTCGAATTCTTGGGCATCCACAAGCCGACCCGCGCGATCGTGCTTGAACACAAGGTCATACTTGGCCATAACCGCATCCCGGGTGGTATTCTTGGGGTAGGCAAAGTGATCTTTGATCACCTTGAACACCAAATCGTAGTCAGGCATGGTGAATACCTCCATGACCATGCCTCTTTCTCCATCGGCGAGTTCGAACTTTTTGTTGGACCGGCTCAAATGATGCAATAAATCGCAGTACAACTCAGACTTGCCGTGCTTGTTATAACCGGTAGAAATGTAGAGTTCGGCAATTCTCTTTCGAGGCATGATGCTTTTCAAGAAGCTCACCAATTCATTTGGTCTTTTGACGTCGACATGGAAATAGGAACGCGTAAAACTAAACAAAACACTCACTTCATTTTCACTCAATATCACAGCATCCACTACGATTCCCCTCGGAGTATTGAGCAACGCCAGCACCAGAGGGAAGGAATCTGAACCATTAAAAATCCGACCGACCAGATAGGCGCCCTTTCCTCGATAGTGGACGGAGGTCAACATATCCGCCCGATCGATGAATGGCGAATACCCACTGCTTTGGAGATGGCCATCAATTTTTTCTGACACCATTTCCGCATCGCGCTGCATATCCTCGTATGCCATTTGATGCTCGTAGTCGCCGAGGATAATTTCTATCAAGCTTTGGGTTGACAGAGTTCCGGCGTAGGTTCGATACGGGGGGGTAGGAATCTGGAAAGGCTGGCTCCGAGTACAAGTATCGACAAATTCAATTTGGGGATCTACACCAACCGTGGCAAATATTTGCCGAGTAACTGAATTGAAAAAGGTTTCTGCCAGTTCCCAAATGTCTAATTTACTGCTCAAACCAGAGTAGGTGGTCTTGAT
>CAXMTB010000383.1:0-896 GCA_964195835.1 uncultured Nitrospinaceae bacterium
ATCTGAGAAACATCATCGGAAAAAGCCAGGCGATGAAAGAGTTAATCGATTTGCTGTCGATGATTGCGCCCTCGGAAGCAACCGTATTAATTACAGGCGAAAGCGGAACTGGAAAAGAATTGGTCGCCAAATCCATACATCACAACAGCAACCGGAAGGACCATCCGCTGGTAGTTGTAAACTGCGCGGCACTGACAGAAACGCTGTTGGAATCAGAGCTTTTCGGCCATGAAAAAGGCGCATTCACAGGGGCCGACAAACGCCGTGAAGGGCGATTTATGAAAGCTAACAGAGGAACAATTTTTCTGGATGAAATCGGAGAAACCTCGCCGACAATGCAGGCCAAACTGCTGCGTGTTATTCAGGAAAGAGAGATTCAAAGAGTGGGTGGAGAGGAAACCTTAAATGTAGATGTTCGCATACTGGCCGCAACCAATCGAAATTTAGAAGAGGATGTTAAGGAAGGCAAATTCAGAGAAGATTTGTATTATCGTTTAAATGTTGTAACGCTTAATGTTCCACTGCTTTGTGATCGGCAGGATGATATACCTTTGCTTGCGCAACATTTTTTAGAAAAATATGCCGAAAAAAACCGCAAAAATGTTAAGGGTTTTTCTCCGTTGGCGATGGATATGCTTATTAAATATGGATGGCCGGGCAACGTCAGAGAACTTGAAAACACGATTGAACGTGCCGTGATTTTGTTAACCGGCGATCTCATTACAGAAAAAGACCTACCTTCAAATATCATTGAACCCTATTCAGAAATAAGCGATTGGGTCGAGAAGCCTAAGCCTGTTGTGGCCAACCGCCCCTTAGAAGACATTGAAAAGGAGGCGATACTTGCCACCCTTGAAGCAACAGGCGGCAACAAAAGTGAAACCGCACGAAGGTTA
>CAXMTB010000384.1:0-597 GCA_964195835.1 uncultured Nitrospinaceae bacterium
AAGAAAAAGCCACCCGCTTCCAGGTGGCTATAGTTTTTTCTCTCAAATGTCGTCTATCAATAAGAAGCCGGTTTTCATCTCAGAAGGCATGATTTACAAATGAAACATATAGACCTAAGATTGGCTTGTCCTTAACACGCTCGTCTTTCTACACCTTTGTGGCCTTGCGATCTACTACTCCTAAGAGCGTCACGACCGACGACAGCCCAACTGTCGGAGCGTTTAAAGCTAGTCAGCTTCTCAGTTCCCAACAAGAGGTCCAGCATTTGTGGTTTAACCATGTCAAATTTGCCATCAATGTACATAACTCGTATTAGCATGATGTACACCTCTCCTCTATATTTCAGAACTGAAGGTATAGGCAGCAATGACACAACCATTAGTCAACGTAAACCGACAAAATACTACCCAAAAGTGAAGGACTCTTATTTATCCTACTGCTTTGTTGTGGTGTGCTCAGATTGGCTGAAATGCGAAATTCTTACTGCCCCTGCAATTCAAGAATTGCATACACCTGTACCATAGGCATTATGGAAGATTTTGCTCTTAACGTCGCCGTGGTATGAGTCAGCAGCTACAGCAAGGCTGACAAATAGC
>CAXMTB010000384.1:644-895 GCA_964195835.1 uncultured Nitrospinaceae bacterium
TAAAATACTCCTAGAGATATGCACTGAAAACAAAAGAGAGCCGCAGTTTGCGCGAGTGATTCTCAAAAATCCGTCATTCAGTTTTGATCAACCGCTGCTCCTTTCCCCGGATATCAAACAAACAATAGGATGCAAAGTATTAGCAATGCGATGACGAGTCAACTTTATATCTGGCGTGATAGATTCCTATTAATCCTCCTACATTGTTTCGGTGTCTCAAGTTTGGCAAATTTGCGAGTTTCTTAGTAACC
>CAXMTB010000385.1:0-560 GCA_964195835.1 uncultured Nitrospinaceae bacterium
ACGAATACGGTTAGAGTAAATACCTAAAGTACGATCCGGTTGTTACTCTGCCCCCCTAACTGTTGCTGATAGCTCAAGTCACTGCCCAACACGTCCAAATTGTGAAATAATCCACCTGCTCGAAATAATTACAAATGTACGGACATATGCGGACATCATGGGGACGTCCAGTTTTATATATAGATCCGTAACATAGTCGTTGCAGCGAATAACGACTTATTGGGGAGAAGTAACCATGAATCGATTCTTGATCGCGCTTGCTATCAGTGCGGCTGCCTTGCTATGGGGAAATTTGGTCTTTGCCCAAGATGGCGTCACCGCAGCGATGGCTTTCTATTCACTCGACAACATCGTGTTGTTGTTTTCAGCAATCCTCGTGATCTTCATGCAAGCAGGATTTGCCGCGGTCGAATCGGGTATGGCCCCAGTGAACAACACCGTCAATATCATGTTCAAAAATTTCACCGACCTTTGTGCCGGTGTTTTGCTCTATTACGCCGTTGGTTACAGCATCATGTACGGCGCTGATGCCTCCGGTGGACTCGGTCTTTTTGGCTGGG
>CAXMTB010000385.1:644-895 GCA_964195835.1 uncultured Nitrospinaceae bacterium
TTGCAGCTACAGCAGCAACGATCGTATCCGGTGCCGTAATCGGTCGCATGCAGCTTCGTGCCTATGTTTATTACAGCCTCTTCATTACCGCTCTTGTCTATCCAATCAGTGGATTCTGGAAGTGGGGTGGCGGCTGGCTTGACCAATTGGGCTTTCACGACTTCGCCGGATCGATCGTCGTGCACTCCGTTGGCGGATTTGCGGCACTTGCAGGAGCGATGGTCATCGGGCCGCGCATCGGTCGATTTGGC
>CAXMTB010000386.1:0-244 GCA_964195835.1 uncultured Nitrospinaceae bacterium
TCTCTGCAAAAGGGATTAAGAAATTCATCGCTTTTGAGGTTTCTGAAGAAAAGGTAAAGAAAAAATACGGAATGAAATATAAGGTGATCCTGGGTGACCTTCGCCAGACGGACGATTTGCGGGTTCTCGACTATAATGGACATCATGTGTTCTACAATTTTTCCCTCAAGGAACTTGGGGAACCAATTTACGTTGAAGGCAATGAAAGCTGATCTTCCTTGGCAGAGCGTAATCGATTGGACCA
>CAXMTB010000386.1:254-609 GCA_964195835.1 uncultured Nitrospinaceae bacterium
GAAAGGAATACAGTTTATTCTCAACTTCACCATCCCAAGTGACAGCATTAAAGAACTGACGGACGTGAAGAGTTTGATGGAATGTACAGTAGGAAGCATGGTGCGTTCCACCTCACACGGTATGGCGATTCATTTTGACAGAGAATGTCATATTATGAGTTTAAGAGACTCGTAAGTTGTCAAAGAGCATGGCCCTTGCCAGTCATTCTGGCAGGGGGTTTACTGTATCCAAGTTCCAAGGGCTCTTTAATAGAATCCATGGAGCTTGTTTAAAGCCCTCGGAATGGGATCCCCGGGGGCTTTTTGTGTGTTATATTCGGGCCTCGACCAGGGACGCCGGTTTTCGCTTCGTCAA
>CAXMTB010000386.1:619-891 GCA_964195835.1 uncultured Nitrospinaceae bacterium
GAACTGTATTTTCCATTTCAGGTTAATGCCCTGTTTGCCGATAATATATTTAGCAAAAGGCAACAAATACCTTCTGCCTCCTTTTATTTGCCCCTGGGAAGTCGGCGAGATTTCCTAGGGGTTTTTTATTCCCAGGACAAGCCAAGCCTGTTAAAAATCATTCTGAAAAAAAAGTCTTGAAATATGAATGGAGATAATATAAATGACCTCTTTCTTTAATGCTCCTTCTTGGGAGCAATTGCTTAACAGTCTGGGTCGTCCCTCTGTGCCAA
>CAXMTB010000387.1:0-560 GCA_964195835.1 uncultured Nitrospinaceae bacterium
CGCTTGTGAGGAGGAACCGGATTCCTATTGGACCAATTTTGATGGCCTCTTCCGATGCATTGACTCTGGTTATACACTGCATAACAGACTCCCTTATAGACTCAAGTTTCCGATATGTCTGATTTGTACCGTCCATAACGCAATCAAAATCTTTGTCGTGCTGTGACTCATGATTGTGTTTCCAACGTACTGCGTTTTTAGGTATCAAACACGATGTCAGTATATCATATGGATTTGAATCAAGAGCCTCAGGCGGGTTGCTAGCAAGAACTGTTGGCTGGCTAGATATTAGATCCCTGAATTGACAGAAATGCTAAATTCATACTGACCTGACAAATGATAAATGGCCACTCGGAATTGATCCAGGTGGCCATCATTTAGTTGATTAATGGGCTTCTTAAATGTCTCTATCAATAAGAAGCCGTTTTTCGTCTCAGAAGTCGTGAGTTATAGGAGAAATAAACACGTAGTTCGAGCCAAGCATGGCTCCCTGAGTTGAACTCTAACCATCGGCAAGCAGATTAACAGAACGAGAAACTGTCCAGTTTGTGATGGTGTAA
>CAXMTB010000387.1:601-890 GCA_964195835.1 uncultured Nitrospinaceae bacterium
TTGGGCGAATCTTTGCCGACAGAACCAATGCTTAAGCTTTTACTAAAATGTCACCCTTCTCGGGACAAAAACCCATCTAAGATAATCTACTACCTTTCTTTGCTGCCGAACCAAAACTGAATATTAAAGAGTGGATACCCGCCGTTCAGTATGCGCGAAGCCGAATTATGCTATGAATCTAAGGACCCTTGCTTCGCAGATTGAGTCTACCCTTTAAGTTCCTCTATGCTGTTGCGTTTGTTGCCTAAGCCATTGAGCCCAGCACCCTTATCGTGCCGCTGCACAATCC
>CAXMTB010000388.1:0-889 GCA_964195835.1 uncultured Nitrospinaceae bacterium
GGGATCTTCATGGAGATCTGCGGTCATCATTGGGCTACCAACCATGCCTTTATGCTCTGCAAACAATTCTTTTATTCGTGCCCTCAGCCGTTCATTCTCTATTTTTAGAGATGATAACGGGGCCTTTCGCCAACGGTAATATCCGCTCTGTGATACTTTTAACATATGGCACATCTTCTTCACCGGAAATGACGAGTGGTTTTTTTCAATGAATTTAAATTTCATTTCGATGCCCTGCTGAAGATGGCCATGGCTTTTTTTAAGATGTCGCGCTCCATTTCGGCATTCTTGAGACTTTTCTCAAGCTCCCGAATTTTCTGTTGCTGAGAGGTCAATGCCTCACGACCGTTGCCAGGAAAGGCAAGCTCTTTGTTGACACGTTGCGCTCGCCGCCACCTATAAAGAAGATCTTTTGATATGCCAAGGTTTTCTGATACGCCAGTTACTGTTCGACCTGGCTCCTCTGTCAACTGGACCGCATTGCGTTTAAAGTCCGGATCATATTTTCTGCGTTGTTGAACACTCATAATTTCCTCCTGTCATTGTTCTTACCAATGACTTAACCGAGTGTCCACCATTTCATAGCAGGATCAAGCTTCAATCCAGACGATAAGTATCAAAAGAAATCAGCTTTAAATCCGTGGGTGCAGGAAATTCAGGTTGGCTAATATTGATTTATAATATAATAAGATATGAAGGGTCAAGATTTTAACCGCAGAAGTTATATATATTCAGAAATCCGGCAAATTAACTTAACTGGAGTTTTATTGAACCTAAACAACGATTTTGCCTCAAAATCTTAAATCCGATACTTTGGAGTCGAGTGGCGCAGGGGAACCTCCCCCCTGCGCTCTCACAGACACGGACGTGAACCTCTCGGTTCATCCGG
>CAXMTB010000389.1:0-356 GCA_964195835.1 uncultured Nitrospinaceae bacterium
CAAGACCATCGAGCATGGCCACCTCATCGATGAAGAAGCCATGGAGTTGATGGCGGAAAAGGAGGCCGTTCTCTCTACACAGGTATATGTTTTAACGATGTTGAAACCCATCTACACGGATGCAGTCCGCGCCGGCAAACTCAAGGAAGCCCTTGACGGCATGGACAACATGTTCAAGCTGGCCAAGAAGTACAAGGTCAAGATCGTATACGGTACCGACCTACTCTTTGATTTCGAAGGAAGGAAGGACCAGCTCAAAGACCTCACGCTCAGAAAGCCGTGGTTCACCTCTGCGGAGATCATGATCCAGGCCACCGGAAACGGAGGCGATTGCGTGGCACTGTGCGGCAGGCGAA
>CAXMTB010000389.1:366-879 GCA_964195835.1 uncultured Nitrospinaceae bacterium
TGACAAGAATCCGCTGGAAGATGTGGCCGTAGTGGAAGACCACGAAAATCACCTGAAACTCGTCGTCAAGGACGGGAAGGTTTTCAAGAATACCCTGTAAGGGGTTCTGGGTTCAGGGTTTACCCGCCTCCGGCGGCGCCAGAGGCGACCAGGGTTCCCGGTTCAAGGATAGGAACTATTTTTAAAAACCTCTGAACCCCTGAATGCTGAACCCTGAACCTTAAAACAAATGCCATGGGAGATGGAGGGAAAATAATGCATTCGGACAACCACACAAATGACAAGGCCTTCGATGAGGCTTGCGATTTTATCATCAAGCTTGGCGAAGCGGCTCAAGGCTATGGCTCAACGGCAGCCCGACTTGAGGCTTACCTGACCCGCATGACATCGGCGCTGGGTTACCGTGGTGCGTTCCGTATTTCCGCAACGGAAATGATCTGTGCCTTTCAGGAGGACGATCATCAGCCTCAGCGAATGCATATGGTAGTGCTGCCCGGCGCCGGACTCGACCTG
>CAXMTB010000390.1:0-872 GCA_964195835.1 uncultured Nitrospinaceae bacterium
CCTGTTCATAGCCATCATCGCCACGACCCTGTTCTGCATCTTGCTTCGTGGCAAGAGGGGCAAGCAGGTGACTGCATCTAGGGGGTGGTCAACCCGCCTGGTTGCAGGACGATTGATTTTTACGGCGATACTCGTTCTTGCTGTGACTGAGTTCGCCGATATCGTTGGTCCGGGCTGGGCAGGTCTCTTCTCGGCTTTCCCCGTGGCCCTTTACCCGTTGGTGTTTTTGCTTCACCGAGAGTACGGCCCCGAGACAGCGCGAACCATACTCGAGAATTTCCCGTACGGTCTCTGGTCAGTCATCGCCTACGCTTTGACCGTATCCTTGCTCTATCCGGTATACGGTGTGGTTTTGGGGCCGCTGCTCGGCTTTGCCGTTGCGACTGCGGTGTTGGCAATCATGGGGATAAAACCTCTATTCGCGTACTGGAAGAGTTCTAAGCAAGCGACAACGTGAGCCTCGTCGCTCGCCTTGAAAGAATGGTGCCCACACCAGGATTCGATCCTTGGTGGCCTTTCTCGTAATGCAGGGTAGGTTGCCGAGGTGAAGAGAATGGGGGAGGCCTTCGCTTTTTTAAACGGTGCCAACGACAGGGTGCTATTTTATCTGGATCAGCCCTATGAAGACCGCATACGACTAGGCGATGGAAAATAACGGTGTGGTGATGGTTAAAAAGAAGCAGCCGGAGAGTGTGCGCTGGCAGCCGGCGCTTCAGTCCCGCACCTGGGGAGCGATGACTCCCCGCTAGTAGTTTGTCGGACTTTTCGACCGTAAATGAACTACCCAGCCGCAAGCAGTGGGGTATCAACAGCCTGCAACCTTTACTAACTCGCGCCGCAAGCTGCGGGGAATTAGACCCTCTTTCTGATTA
>CAXMTB010000391.1:0-433 GCA_964195835.1 uncultured Nitrospinaceae bacterium
CTGGCGGCCAAGGGCCATGCCCTGCTGGGTCTGCAAAAATACGAAGAAAGCCTGCCGTACTTTGATGATGCCCTGGCCCTAAGCCCGGATATCGAGGAAGCCCTGGTGTTCAAGGGTATGGCCCTGACCTTTTTGGGCAGACACGACGAGGCCATGGAAATCGAAGCTTTCAAAACGGCATTTGCCGAAAGATTCAAGGATGAAATTGATAAACGACAGCAAGAAAAAGAGCAGGGTGAAACGGATCAAAGCACTTAAGCCGGACTTATACACAACTTGACTTATAAAGGAAATTCCTTTTTTGGACACAGATGAACACAGATGAACACAGATTATCAAGATTCTTAAATTAAGAAATAAAATAATTTTATCTGTGAAAATCTGTGTCCTAATATATTTGGATAAAGCAAACACTCTATTTTGGCGGTAATGT
>CAXMTB010000391.1:443-872 GCA_964195835.1 uncultured Nitrospinaceae bacterium
AGAAAAAGAAAATGCATTTCATAGGGCAGGCACAGATTATCAGGAGTTTAAATTAAAAAAATAATATCTGTGTATATCTGCGAAAATCTGTGTCCTATATAATTGACAGTAATGTAAGATTCGAAAAGCACGAAGGAGAAGATACAAATGAAGGATGAGTTTTTGACACTGTTTGAGGCTGCAAAAGCTCTGGTAACCTATATTGATAAAGAGTATGTTTTTGACAAAGCCTCTGCCGGGGGATGCAGTGGTATGGACTACCATCTATCGGACAAATTTTATGATTTAATTGTAAATGCCAGAAAGGTCATAAACGACGTTGAAAACGGACCGGAAGACTCTGATACGGACGGGGAAGCAAGCTTAAGACTGCTTGAGGCTGCAAAAGCTTTGGCAACCCACGTTGAAAAAGAGCGTGCTTTTGATAAA
>CAXMTB010000392.1:0-871 GCA_964195835.1 uncultured Nitrospinaceae bacterium
TGGGCTACTTCTGTTGCCCTACATTGAATTAAAATAAAAAACGCTCGTCTTCCTAAATGTCGAGACGAACGCAATATACCTATTTCTGCTTTTTAATCCTTAGGTAACCCGGCTACCCGCTTGGGGCCCGTGGCTTTGCGTCACCAACTCGCATCGGTTTTGCTATTATCTGAATTTTAATCCTTCATAGAGCAACAAACGAGCCAATTAATACACGCAATGATCTTTTGGGACAGACTCCCTACTAATAAAGCCACAAAGGACTTAAAAACAGTCATTTCAATACGTTTGTATGTTTAGCTATCAACCTTCTCTAGCAAAAACATTCGTTCTTTCACCATTATCTCAATTTGGATTAAGTCGTTTCACGGAGTTTGTGAAGGTGAAGGCCTCACCACACCTCCCTGTGAGTGAGGCATTTTTTTGTCCTATGCCGGCAACATAAGAAAAGGCCACCCGCTTCCAGGTGGCTGTAGTTTTGTCTTCCTGAATACCTCTATCAATAAGAAGCTGATTTTCGTCTTATCAATCGTGGTTTGTGGGAAAGTAGTGTTCCAGGGCTACAATTATGTTTGCCTTTCACTTTCTCCTCTGCACACCAACCGGAAATATCACTAGATGACGTACATCGGGATGAATCCCGATTTTTTCACCCGGTTGATGATCACAGTGGCTCGGCACCAACGCCTGAACTTTATCGCCGCTCCCCAACAGCAAAGTGTAGAGGATGTTTGCCCCGCGGAAATTACGGCGTACCACCTCTGCTTTCACAGGGCTGTTATCGTCGTGAACAATGTCTTCCGGTCGAATCAACAGCTGCACCACTGTCTCTGTGGGCGTGGTTGCCGTCATGACACCGTCTAACAAGCCG
>CAXMTB010000393.1:0-287 GCA_964195835.1 uncultured Nitrospinaceae bacterium
CGCTGGGTCGCAAAGTTCCCGCAAGTAAATACTCCCCGGATATAAACCTGCATCCTGTTTTCGGCGATCAAGATACTAAAAAACAACACTATGTTGAATGTCTACTCGGTCCCAATGTGCCTGTTGGGCTGAAATCGACTTAACCCGGATTTTTCCCGGGTCAGGCCAACAAAAGATAACCGGTCAACACTTTCCATTGTCGGCCTCCCGAAGCTGTCATTATTCAATCAAGTTAATTCATTAAAAAGTGTGGATAATCGATTCAATTCCACACGTTTCTTTTTTAT
>CAXMTB010000393.1:383-871 GCA_964195835.1 uncultured Nitrospinaceae bacterium
GAAGACCATATCACCAAGCCATAGTTATAGCGACTGCTTCAATATTGGACAGGTTTCTGATGCCTTAAAAGATTGTGATATCCTTTTCGCGATAGGGCAAACCCTTTTTGGAAGGTTTGCCTTTTTGATTTTTTATGGATTTTACGATATATATCAATAGTGACATGATATCTGGTTATTCTGATAAGATATCTCAAGCAAAGCCTATCCAGTTTTTCTTCTTTATCATTTCAGTTGATAATATCATTTTTTTGTTTCCCAAATTAAGCCCAGAAAGTTGAGTTTAAATTAATAATTTACCGACCTCTTGACAATATACCACATTGTCGTATTTTTTGGTAAGTATTTACACTGAAACCCCGAAAGGGAGGAATAATTATACTATTTTTTTCAAAGCCCATATTGATAATGCTGGAATGTCGGAAGACGAACTATGGGACATAACTACATCACCAGTAGGATACCGGAAAAGCGACAATGCGGAATAA
>CAXMTB010000394.1:0-868 GCA_964195835.1 uncultured Nitrospinaceae bacterium
CTGACCTGGGGAGCGGAAAGAGACGTGGATCTGCATGTTAATGAGCCGGATGGCAGCCATGTCTATTATGGCAACATGTTGGGCAGTTCCGGTTACCTGGACTACGATGATGTTACTTCCTATGGTCCTGAGCACTACTACGTTGTTGATTGTGAGAACTTGACAACGGGACGATACGGTGTTGGCGTTAATTATTATTCTGGTAATGGACCGGAAACAGCCCATGTTCAGGTTCAGGCTGGAGATATTATCAGAGACTACTCAATTAATCTCTCTGCCCCGGAAGGTTCCGCAGGAAATAGCAACGCCGAACCTGTCGCCAGCATCGAAGTTATTGGTGATGCTGAAAACGGGTATGAATTCACTGTTGCAGGAGCTGGTCGCTAGCAACCTGTTGGACTAACCATGAACTGGCTGCAAATCTGCCTGTTCAGCCCATTTTCGCTTCAGCCTAGATAGTCCCACAGGCTGCTAGAGCGTTGTAAATATCTAAGTTTTTGATTTGCTGCCAGGGAAATGCATGGCAGCTATGAAGGGGGAGGTAGGGTAAACACGGCTGTACCGATAAAAGAAAGATCTCCAAATTTGCAATGCAATGGCCGCTTTGCGGCACCCGACGCCCAGGTTTGAGGGGAACCCGTGGCGAGGAGGGGAATGTGATGTTATGCAATTGTCATAAGGGGGGACGTGAGATCTTTCTGCCCCATTTTGTGTGATCTCATTTTTATGAGATATGTTATGGCCCGCCCGAAACGGCGGGCCAATTTTTTAACTGAAGGCTTTATTGGCCGCAGATACAATCTGATAACTGGCCTCAATAAGCCACTTCTCGTCAAGGAAATCCTTGGAGTTCCAAGTTGTATCCATT
>CAXMTB010000395.1:0-376 GCA_964195835.1 uncultured Nitrospinaceae bacterium
GCAGTTCGAATCTGTTGAACAATTGTTTATGAAAAATTACTCCTAAACTATTGAAACTCAGTCAATAAGTTGGAGGCTTTCCAATGGCATCAGTCATGCACTGTAAGGTATATGTCTGGCAAGCCAGTTTTTGAGGAGGGGGAGGACTTCATGGCCAATGGTGACAATACGGTTATTAATAATGCGCTACCTGAAAACTCCTTTTTGTCGGAATTGTACAACCGAACTACCGAGTTGCCCATCAAGGCAAATAGTGGAAATGAGTGTATTTCGATTGACATGAGAAATTGTTCAAAATGTTTTTTAACTAATATAGAGGAACTTTTTGAAAATAATCCTGATAAGCTTAGACTTCTTGTGCGTGGTTTAGACTATT
>CAXMTB010000395.1:394-865 GCA_964195835.1 uncultured Nitrospinaceae bacterium
ATAAATCCATTCATGCATATCAGAAATCGATTCGCGGATGATTTCCATTCGGATGTCCCAGAAATCACGACTTGTGAGAGGGAAAACGGCTTCTTATTGATAGAGACCTTTCGGAAGACAAAATTATGGCCACCAGGGTTCGATCCTTGGTGGCCTTTTCTTATATGTCAGGGGCTTTAGTAAAAAGCTCATATACCCTTATCCCCCTGTGTCAGAAGATGAGTTTTTTTTATGTTGTATCGAAGATACTTGTTTTTTATATTTGTCCCATGTACATGGGATCATTCTTTCTTATTTGCCACCAATGCCAGCGCAAAGTGAGGCAGCTTACAAAAGACCTTGACCGGGTTAAGTCACGAGTGTGTCCAGATTGTGGTGCAAGTATCAAAGTCAAAGAGAACTCAAAAAACCTTACAATCGAGCCTTTTAAAGTTGTTTGTTGAAAAAAACTATGGCCACCAAATTCGATCC
>CAXMTB010000396.1:0-861 GCA_964195835.1 uncultured Nitrospinaceae bacterium
GAGCCGGATGAACCGAGAGGTTCACGTCCGGTTGCGTGAGAGACTGTGGGGGAGGTTCCCTCGGTCCACTCGACTCTTTAATTTTAAAGTAAAGAACGAACCCCAAGATATAGTATCCTCTTATTTTTTCCAGATGAGATCGAGTTGAATATGTAAATTGTTCAAATAGAAGGTTTGTATGGAGATCCCGAAAAGCAGGAACCTAAATTCAAAGTTATCCGGGGGAAAAATGAAGTCTCATGTCAAATTATATCAATGTTATTTTTGCGGTGAAGATATAGGAATCTTACTTGACCGTTGGTTAAGGGATGCCCGGCTAATGAAGGCCGGTTGTATTGACTTTACACCATGCGAAAAGTGCAAAGAGTGGATGGAGAAGGGTATTTTACTGATGTCCATATCGAACAACACAACTCCGGAGGAAATTAAAGGGCCGCTTCCTAATCCGCTTAGAACCGGGGGCTGGACGGTTGTAAAAGATGAAGAACTTAAACCGATCTTATCGCAATCATATTATGACTTCGCTAAAAAGTACCGTTTTATGTTCATTACGGACGAAGCATGGCAAATGATAGGACTTCCGGAGGTTTCGACTCTCTAATTTGCGCTATATCAGGAGATCTCTAATGACCCAATACCAAAAGAATTAACAACTTACATGAGAGGTTATGAAGATTATGATGACATCATTAGATGAACGAACCTGACACCAGAAAAATATGATATCTGTATATCTATTGTTGTTGTAAATATTGCATATACTGGCAAGATATCTGGAATTCACGCTATTTATATTCTGATTGAAAAACGTTTTTCTCAGTTTTAATGAAAGCCGAAATTTTCGGTTAGTAAATAATGCCA
>CAXMTB010000397.1:0-848 GCA_964195835.1 uncultured Nitrospinaceae bacterium
CAAGGATCCGGCCCCGGGGCAAAGGATCGGCAACCGGATTTACTGGCGTGATTTCGACATTCGCGAGGGCACCGGCTACAGATATGCCATTGTGCCTGTCACCCTTGGCAATATAGAAGCGCCGTTCGCTACGATTCATCTTGACGTCCAGCAATCACCACCCGCGCCCACCGGGTTGAAAGCTGAGTCTGGTGACGGTCAGATTGCACTGCAGTGGAACGCACCTTCTCTGCCTGAAGGAATAGAGCTGCTCGGCTACAACCTCTATCGCAGACAGGCAAAGCGGCCGTTTCCAATTATTCCTGTCAATGTCAAACCCTTGCAGGAAACCCGCCTGCTTGATCGCGGCCTCGATAACGGCCGTGCCTACGAATATCGCGTCAGCGCGCTCGTAAGCAACGGCACTCAGCAGCTTGAAAGTATGGCCAGCCCTGGCGTACTGATTACCCCTCAGTGAGGGCCTAGCAACCTGTCGGACTAACCATGAACTGGCTGCTAGATACAGTCTTTACAAGAGTCTACTGCTATGTTACCTAGGTGCATCAGTGACTTGAGTTCAGGAAACTCATATAGCATCAGAGAACGTTCGGACAATGAGATCCGTTCGTCTTCGCACTTTAAGGAGAGAATCATGTTCAGTGGATCCATGGTAGCGATCGTCACCCCTTTTGATAACCAGGGGCAATTCGCCGAGGAGACCTATCGTCAACTGATCGACTTCCAGATCGAAAACGGCACTGACGTTATCGTCCCCTGCGGCACGACAGGAGAATCAGCAACTCTCGATGTTGACGAGCATGAAAATGTCATCAAGGTCTGTCTCGACCAGGTCAACAAGCGTGTTCCTG
>CAXMTB010000398.1:0-845 GCA_964195835.1 uncultured Nitrospinaceae bacterium
GACAGCTTAACAGTAAAATCTATCAGTATCAACACTTGAAAGATATACTCCCTGTCGTAGATTTTCGCATTTGTCATGGATTCGATTCGCTCATCCAAACAGCGCAAGAACTGTGTAAATCATGGCGAGATGGACTTTTTGTGTGCCGGGAATACAGTGCCGCCGGTGTGAACAGTATTATTGCCCATGGTATTGATGATATAAAGAATAAGTTCAACGCACTGGACGAGCCCTACCTGATCAGCCGATTCATTCCCCACGAGCATGATCCAACAGTGCTGGCCGTTGTTGCCGGTGAAGAGGATGTTTATATTGCCGGAGTTGCTGATCAGCGCATCGAACAAGGGACCCGGTTCACCGGTTCTGTCTTCCCATCAGTATTGGATAAAAAAATTATTGCAAGATTACAAGAATATACCAGGATTATAGGTGGATGGCTTGCTCGAGAAGGATACAGGGGTATTTTCGGGTGTGATTTTCTGGTAGATGACAACGACGAAATTTTTTTCATAGAAATTAATGCCCGAAAGCAGGGAACTACATTGGAATTTTGCTGCACCCTTGAACAGTCTCTTCCTTCGGGATCTCCCATGTTGCCGGAGCTTGAATTTTATGCCGTAACAGAAGGACTGTTTCCGGCCAATACCGTAGAAATGAAATCAAATCCCAAAAACCTGCACTGGGGCACTTACAACTACAAAGTTCACGACCCCGTCCACACCAACGGCTACATTCCCCAGAGCACCCAGGAACGCCAAGCGTTCAAAAAAGTCGCCGAGGGAAGATTGAAAAAGGCCTTCCTTATCCTGGAGCATACCGGTTGTGATTTTATTTTGGCCGAAGGT
>CAXMTB010000399.1:0-290 GCA_964195835.1 uncultured Nitrospinaceae bacterium
TGTTGGCTGGTTGCCAAGGGCGAATGAAGGCTATGTCGGCTGATCAGGGAGAGCTTATTTCGCTGGCTTATCAGGACGATATGGACACAAGGGATGTTCATGGGAGTTCAACGTCTGGTGAATCTTTTTCCGGAAGTCTCCTTTGGACAAAAGACGAGAGAAGATCTGGTAACTATCGTGGTGTTCTTGTCGGAGAAAGCGGGAGGTCACTTCAGGTCGCACTCAAATGCAATGCGCTTAAACGAAAATGTGCAGGTACAGCAAGAGACAACAATGGGTTGGACTTTATT
>CAXMTB010000399.1:300-558 GCA_964195835.1 uncultured Nitrospinaceae bacterium
GTCGTCATTTTTGAACGCCATCAATTTGATGCTCTTTAATACGCAAATTCATGGTCACCAAGATTCGATCATTGGTGGACTTTCTCGTATGTCACCACTTCCGAGAGGAAAAACGTCTTCTTATTGATAGAGGTATTCAGGAAGCTAAAACAATGGCCATCTGGTTTGATGCCGTGTGGACAGTTGCTAATTACATCCTCTGGGACTTGCGAAGTGCCGCTTCTGCCACACTGATATAGTCGCGAGTCGGTCTTGAGG
>CAXMTB010000399.1:578-844 GCA_964195835.1 uncultured Nitrospinaceae bacterium
AATTGAAAAGTTTGCCGTGTCTGAAGCTGGCTTCCGAGGTGGCTAAATATAAATCCCACATTCGGAAAAACCGTTTATCAAAGTCGACAAGGACTTTGTCACGGTTGGCATGAAAACGTTCGCGCCAAAGCTTTAATGTTTCGGCATAATGATAAGTCAGAATCTCGATATCCTTCACCAGAAGCCCACTGCGCTCAATAGCACAAAGAGTTTCAGAGAGTGCTGGAATATGTCCGTTGGGAAATATATATTTCTCGAGGAAAGGT
>CAXMTB010000400.1:0-842 GCA_964195835.1 uncultured Nitrospinaceae bacterium
GCCGACGCTGGCTGAGGAAATGGGCGTACTGCAGGAGCGTATCGCTTCGACGAAGACCGGATCCATTACGTCGTTCCAGGCGATCTACGTACCTGCGGATGACTTGACCGACCCGTCACCAGCAACGACCTTTGCTCACCTCGACGCAACACTCGTACTGTCGCGGAACATCGCCGAGCTCGGCATTTACCCGGCTGTTGACCCGCTCGACTCAAGCTCACGAATTCTCGACCCGCTTGTTATCGGCCAGGAACATTATGATTGTGCACGTGGTGTGCAAGCTGTATTGCAGCGCTTGAAAGAACTGCAGGACATTATCGCCATTCTGGGTATGGACGAGCTTTCAGAAGACGACAAGACGACGGTTACTCGCGCACGCAAGATCCAACGTTTCCTGTCGCAGCCGTTCTTCGTTGCTGAGGTGTTTACGAACTCACCCGGAAAATACGTTTCGCTTGCCGAGACAATCCGCGGCTTTAACGGTATCGTTAATGGTGATTACGATCATCTGCCAGAGCAGGCGTTTTACATGGTTGGTTCAATCGACGAAGCCGTCGAGAATGCGAAGAACTTTCAGTAAATAACTGAGATAAGCGAATGGCCACGATCCAAGTCGACATCGTATCCGCTGAAGGCGAAATTCATTCTGGCGAAGCCAAGATGGTTTTTGCACCGGCTAAAATGGGTGAGGTAGGCATTGCCCCTCGCCACGCACCATTGCTAACGGCGCTGAAGCCTGGTGAGGTCCGCGTCCAAACCGTGGATGGTGGTGAAGAAGCGTTCTATATAACCGGCGGTCTGCTTGAAGTACAGCCACATCAGGTTATCGTGCTTACGGACAC
>CAXMTB010000401.1:0-842 GCA_964195835.1 uncultured Nitrospinaceae bacterium
TTTCGCGGGACGCTTAACGGACGCAGTGCCTCTTCTGACCGATCTTGAGCAGGAGCTAAAACCGTTGGAAATGGTTCTCTCCAGTTTCTAGACTCTTTAGCCATTAACTGCGGCAAAGGCGGTAGATGTCAAAGTCGTTGTCATGATTAGTCTAATCTTGAATAGAAGGCGGATTCAGCTCTCAAGTACAACAAAATGACTTGCCAAAGAATACTTCGTTAGGTGTTGGATAACCAAGTGGAAGTTGTCCTAAATATCCTCTCGCCTTGTTTTGGGGTGCTCAGATCGAAATGCAAAATTCTTACTACCCCTGACAAATAGGAAAGGCCACTCGGAGTAGATCCAGGTGCCCATCGTTTTATGTATTAAAGTGCTTCCTAAATGTCTCTATCAATAAGAAGCCCGTTTTCGTCTCATAAGTCGTGATTTATAGTAGACTACATATGGCCTCTGTTGTCCCTTTGAATTAATGACAGAAGGCGATACACAGGTGGCTGACAACAACGAACCAAAGGAGGAAACCATGTCCAAGAGTGAAATGCCCGAGCACTTCCTCATTGCCGGTTCCCTTGACAATCTAAGGGGAACGATACGACAGGCTGGCCCCCTGGATGTGAAGACGACCCACCTTATACAGGTTGCCGCTGCTGCGGGCATTCAGTCCCACGGCGCTCTGCACAGCCACGTTCGACAGGCGCTGGAAGCTGGGGCAACGCGAGAGGAAGTATATCACAGCGTTCTGCTGCTTATCAGTACCATTGGATTCCCACGAGTGGCAGCTGCCATCAACTGGATAGATGAAGTGATAACCTGATCCTAACCGCGCAACTGCAGAAGCACTG
>CAXMTB010000402.1:0-294 GCA_964195835.1 uncultured Nitrospinaceae bacterium
CGATATTATCGTGAAACGCTCTGTTAGCAATCCCAATTCTGCTAAACTAATTAAAACGGTGACCCAAGCCGCATCTGCTACCTCAAAGGAACCAATTTCTCATACTAAAGAGCGTTATTATGTAGTCCGCAGTGGGGATACGCTATATGGGATTGCAAAACAACAAGGCATCTCAGTGGATGAATTGTGTCGGCTTAACACCATAACCAAAACTGATCCTATCCACCCGGGGCAAAAACTTTTAGTTACGCCAAGCAAACAACAGTAACGTTAAAAGCCCTGTGAAAAAAGAGT
>CAXMTB010000402.1:304-837 GCA_964195835.1 uncultured Nitrospinaceae bacterium
AAGAAAATCAGTCATAGCGCCTCTTTGTCTAAAGCTATTTTACGGTATGCTCAGAAAATTGATTGATTTTAAATAAAGTATCATCAAACTGAACAGACAAAACTAAAAAATATGATATCTGTATATCAATTGTTGTTTTGAAAGGTGCGGGTACTGGTATCTGTAGTTTTTATGATTTCGGATGGAAATCTTCACTTTTCAGCAATTGAAGGTTCAGGCGCGAAACCTTGACAGTGCAACTCATGCTGCCGTACGATTCGAGCACCAATGACTGTTTGGATGCTGAAAGTGGAGGGCGCACATGAAAAAGAAATCTTTAACAATTATAATTTTGATTTGGGTTAGCTGTTTACTGATGAGCTGCGCGGGCTCAAAATTTATTCCAGAAGGATCTCAGTCTTTAGGCGTTTATGAGGGGCCCTTCGACGGTGTTAGGTATGGAGGCACTATCCGGATTCATCTGTTTCAAACGCCTGAAGGAGATAAACTGTTTACAGCTACTGCTCCTATAGAGCCTTTTGATCGTACTGTGA
>CAXMTB010000403.1:0-834 GCA_964195835.1 uncultured Nitrospinaceae bacterium
AGGATCGGTCATGATCGTTGCCGGATTGGAGTTCACCAGTATGATCTTGTAGCCGAGACTGCGCAGTGCCTTACAGGCCTGGGTGCCGGAATAATCGAACTCACACGCCTGCCCGATAATAATAGGTCCTGATCCAATGATTAAAACACTATTAATGTCTTCACGTTTGCCCATCATAGTTCCTTTCCGTTCTATTTATGTTAATGGATTATCGACATAGATTACTCAGGTTTCGCATTATTGATTTTCAGCAACGCCAATAAAGCGTAGTCGGCCGGAAAAGTTTGTTCTTGTCCGCCCTCCTGAGGCGGATAAACCTCACCGAAAGCGGCATCTTCGACCGGCGGGAAGGTAAAATCATTACGAAATTTGGGTTAGAAATAGCTGCTTCCATCCCAGCAGTGGGTACACAACTTTTCCTTGGGCAGACCGATGGCGTCCACGAGATTTTCGAGCTTTTGATATTTTAAGGATGTCAGTCGTAAGCGTTTACGAATATTGTCGACCATTGCCATGTTCTTGTCTGAATTCGACGTTGCGTATTCGTTCAGATTGACATCCTCTGCACCTTCAAGTTCTTTTATCGCTTTTCGTCCGGCAAGATCGAGTGTGGATCGTGATGTGGAAAAATTAAGAAACTCGCACGGATAAATCAGGGTCGGACAGGCCGGGCGCATATGCACCTCCACTGCACCAAGATCGTATAATATTTGAATGTTGTCCTGGAGCTGCGTTCCCCTGACAATGGAGTCTTCACAGAAAAGAATTCTATTCCCCTCGATCAGCTTCTTTATGGGGATGAGTTTCATTTTAGCCACTAAATCTCTGATGCTC
>CAXMTB010000404.1:0-831 GCA_964195835.1 uncultured Nitrospinaceae bacterium
TCGTTTTCAATTTCCCGATATACTACTACCAGATGCTTATCTGAATGTATTTCTTGTACAGCCAAAAGCTCACTTTCCCCGCCCTTTAATATTCGTGATGGGTTTGCAACAGCGTCTAAGACTTCCATTCGCATTCCTGCCAACTCACAATGCTCTTCAACAATGTGAGTCCATCGTTCATCTGTGAGCCTAATAGGAACATTGTTTTTTGACAGAACTATCTCAATCACACACTATCTCCTCACAAATTTAGGCAAATCAGTACACTAAGGGGCTCAAGTGCTGATATTCCGGTTTCGTAAAACTTAACCCTTATATTATTATTTTTGGTGCCTTCTGCCTGCCCCGCCTGCCCCGTAGCTCCGGCAGATGGTACTGGGGCCTGCGCCGGGGTCGCCCTTTTAATATTGCTTGAGTTAAGAAATAGGCGTGCCCCCTTTTTTTGTGCGCTGTTTAACGATTTTTTTTGCAAGGGTCTCTACGCTTGTCTCTTTGAGCCATTTATGCCTTTCTTTTGTATAGTCTCCCCGGCCTGTTTCAAATTGCTGCAAAAACCGGATCATGCCTTCTGGACCCAAGTGACGTTCCAGAGCCTTAAGCCCTTCTATCCTGATCTGGTCAAGAGTCATAGTTCCTGTATTCATTTTCTATCACCTCTTTAAGCCATATTAATGGATTGTAAACTTTTATCTTAAGCTGTCTTGAATTCTCACGTGCTAATCGCAAGAGTTTATCATCGGTAGTCAGAAAAACGTCGGCATCACAATGCTCGGCACATGCCAAGTGAATAGCATCATAGGCACCAAAACCAATTTCCTTGAGTTTGGAGGC
>CAXMTB010000405.1:0-827 GCA_964195835.1 uncultured Nitrospinaceae bacterium
TTTGGATTTATCGCTAAAATCCGGTTGGGATTTTAACTAAATACGGCTGAGATAGAAGTACATATATCTTGCCAACAGTGTGCCACGAACGCACCAAAGGATTTTATACTCCAAAGTGCGGTGCTGCACAAGAGATGAGGGTAGGTCCCTCGGAATCGACTTTCAGGAGTAGGTTCCAAACCACCTTAAGCTGCGCTGGTAAAGAGCCAGGGTGGTGAGCGTTAAGGAAAAGGCCTCGCAGGACGAGGTCAGGTATGATCAAGGAGGCGAGCGCAAGCGAACCACTGATGAGGTGTCGAAAAGACAAAGATGACGTCAAAACCGGAGGCTGTTGGTACTCCGGGATAAGTTCAGGGGAAACCTGTTTACTGCCTGGGCGGCGTCCGGCATAAAGGTGGCGCGACCTTGAATCAGGCTCTTGTGTGGAACGTGGGAACCTGTCGTTCCGATGATAAGGGAGAAATCCAAGTGGAGGACCCATTAGGATGAGAGTACCGATGCGGAGCACAGGGGCGGAGCAGCCCGTAGTAGTGATGAAGTCTCTGTAATGGAGATGGAGCGAAGGGGCTGCATTGTCCGGCTTTATTGATGAGACAACCAGAAATGGGAGGATCTTGTTGGATAAAGCAAAGCCTTTTAATTAAAAAGGCTGGACGATAGGAGCCGGATGACGGGAGACTGTCACGTCCGGTTCTGGGAGAGCCTGGGGGTGAGATTCCCCCGGGCTACTCGACTCTTGACTTTATATTGGAGGATTACCAGTTAAGATGTTTGAATGAATAAGTAGATAAAGGGAGCCTCCAGGTGGCGGACAGCTCATAATAGAG
>CAXMTB010000406.1:0-282 GCA_964195835.1 uncultured Nitrospinaceae bacterium
AATCCGCGTGAGGACCGCCCACAGGATGCGATTCTATACGGGGTCGGTTTTGGTGGAAACTTCGTGGCGATGCTGAAGCGCCATTTGGGAATGAAGCAACAGTATCCGGATCGTGAGCCGGGAAGGGGCCTGCCTTATGGCGGTATCGAGAACCTCCGTCCGGAAACCAAGGCTCTGGTGAAGTCCATGGCCGCGTGGATGAAACCAAAGGGTAAGTAAGACTGTGAGTTTCAGTTCCAGGCGATACGTTCGCCCATTTCCCGAATACGCCGCCTGGCGGCC
>CAXMTB010000406.1:292-824 GCA_964195835.1 uncultured Nitrospinaceae bacterium
CTACTGGAACGCGGAGAAGCCCACATTCGGGCCAGCCTGGAATCTGCAGTTTACGGTGAAATTTCTTTTCCCTAAGAAAAAGCCGACGGAAAAGAATTAAGAACATAGCAGCACATAAATTTAATCGAAAGAATTCCTCGATGCTCTGCATCGGGCTTAATAAGGTAAAAATTCATTTTGATACCTCGCAGCTCTGCTGCGGGGTAGTTCATTTAACTTTGGAGATATTCAATGAACAAACGAAACATTATTATCAATATTTTTACAGTCATTTTTTTGAGCGGAATAGCAATGTTTTCACCGTCGGTATTGACAGCCCAGGATACTTCGCCGAAAGAGAAAAACTGGGAGTTCAATCTGGCCCCCTTTTACCTGTGGGCTGTGAGCATAGACGGTGACTTAACGGTTTTGGGAAACAACCAATCACTGCAGGCTGATTTCAGTGAGCTCACCGACAGTTTAGAGGGTTTTTTTACGGTCCACTTCGAAGGCATGCACAAGAGCGGCTTTGGATTTCTGACCGACGTCAGCT
>CAXMTB010000407.1:0-824 GCA_964195835.1 uncultured Nitrospinaceae bacterium
TGCTGACAGAAACCATGGCTCTTTTCCATGATGTCGGCAGGTTCAAGCAGTATGCCATTTACGGTACATTCAAAGATATGGATTCTGAAAATCATGCCTTGCTTGGGCTTCGGGAGTTGGTGGCGCATAATGTTCTGGATGTATGCACCAAAGATGAAAGAAAATGGATTACAAAAGCCATTGCCAACCACAATACAGTCACAATTCCTAAAAGGGAGAATGGAAAATCCCTTTTTTACATTCGTCTTCTTCGGGATGCCGACAAACTTGACATTTGGAGGGTTTTCATCGATTATTACAATACGCGTGACAAACAGCCGAATCCGGTCATAGAAATCGGTCTCCCTGATGATCCATCCTTTTCACCACAAGTTCTGTCTGCTTTGAGCGAAGAACGGTTTGTCCGTTTTCAGGATTTAAGAACATTAAACGACTTTAAGCTGCTCCTATTAAGCTGGGTGTTTGATCTCAACTTTGCCTACTCGATTCAAGTGGTTAAAGACCGCGGATATGTTGAGAAAATTGGTGCAACCCTGCCTAATTCTCAAGAAACTAAAAAGGTTTTAAAGCATATATATGATTACATGGAGCGTCATTTATAATTTTGAATATTAAAAACAAGATTAATTCTTCGTGATAAACCGAACGGATAAAGGAGATAAAATATGAATGAAATCATTGTGTTGTTGATAATTGTTGGACTTTGGTATCTGTTGCAGGCCTATATCCTGCCGAAATTCGGAATTTCGACATGAGTCCGTAATTCTTGTCAGGTGACAAGTAAAAAAGATAACGCCGAAAAGAACATTTCAAAAGATAAAATG
>CAXMTB010000408.1:0-821 GCA_964195835.1 uncultured Nitrospinaceae bacterium
GCCTCATTCCCGGCCCGATGGATATCAAGTCAAGACTTGCTTTTCACATGGCACTGTATGACATTGACACATTCAGATCCCACATATTTGAACAAAATATTCTTGATAATTGGAACCTGGACAAAAAAACTTTAGATACCCTGAAGAATGATGATGTTGAACTGTTAAAACTGGGGCATCGATGGATAAAAAAGACCCTTTTTGGCAACCTTGAACAGGATTAAGCAGGATATCCGGATTTACTTATAATTCAAGACTATTCTGTTAATCCTTTCTAAATAACTCAGGGGTCGGGGTGTTTTTATTTGTTAAATCGCTCCATGGATAACTACGGGTTAAAATCATGAAAATCAAAAACAAAGTCGCCCTGGTGTTAGGCGCCGTAAAGGGCATCGGAAAAGGAATCGGTCTTGCCCTTGCACAGGAAGGGGCCAAAATTGCTCTAAATTATTTTGACTGGGAAGAAAGCCTGGATGATTTGCAGCAGGACTTTGCCAAAACCGGCCGGGATCATCTGATCATCCAAACAAATCTGCTTGAAATCGACAAAATTCCAGGACTTGTCAATAAGGTCGTGGATCGTTTCGGCCGACTTGACATTTTGATTAACAATATAGAGCGGGGAGGATGGCCGGTGGTCCACGGATCGTATGATCAAAAACAGTGGGATCTTGAAATGGCCACCACCCTGCGTGCCAAAAGGTGGGTGTTTGAATCTGCCTTGCCACATCTTAAAGCTTCCGGAGATGGTGTTGTCATAAACCTTTCCTCCATTGCCGCCATTGTGGGAAGGTCAGGTCCTGCCGGTTACATATTCAATG
>CAXMTB010000409.1:0-525 GCA_964195835.1 uncultured Nitrospinaceae bacterium
ATGGGTTCTGGAGAATGACCAGAGAAGAAAGCAACTTGGACTTGAAGCAAGAAGAAAAGCTGAAAACTATTTTGACCATCTTTTAGTAGCAAAAGAGCACATCAAGACTTACAAAAAGGTATTGAATGTCTAAAAGATTAAAGTATTTTTAGAAATGTGATGATAGCCCGGAGATAGCAACTAAGAGACCGTTCCCGCTCTTCATTGTCGGGCGTCCCCTTACAAAAACTTCAATGGGCTGATTCAGGCTTATAGCGTATGGGCACATCGAGAAGAAGTGGCGCTTCTAGTCGTCTGTAGCCCATGGTCAGTCGATGAGGAAAAACGATTGGAGAACTGGGAATTCGAGATCGAGTACATCTTCTCACTGGCTTGGCGTTTCAAAAAATCAAAACAATGGCAAGGATGTTTTAATAAGACAATTTTTGGGGCTGTCCTAAAAAATTATTTAGATAGCACCAATTTTTATCTCATGGGAAAAATTTACATATTAATCACTAAAACAAATTGGTATAAAATCAATGA
>CAXMTB010000409.1:535-820 GCA_964195835.1 uncultured Nitrospinaceae bacterium
CATGCTAAATGTTTTGAAGATTATAGTATAGGTGGGGAGAAGGAAACACATGCAAAAACATGGTTTGAGGCTGATACTGTTGATGCGTGGCGACATCAACGCATGTATAAATTGCTTGACCCTATTATTGATGCTGACAAAAATGCAAAGTGGCTTACTGTTGGGGATGGCAGATATGGCAAAGATGGAAATTACATCCAACAAAAGGGCTGTGATGTTTTGGTAACTGATATTTCAAGTAATTTGCTAAAAGAGGCAAAAGATATTGGATATATCTCAAAATAT
>CAXMTB010000410.1:0-522 GCA_964195835.1 uncultured Nitrospinaceae bacterium
CTTAAAAAAAATATTTAAAGACAACCCGAATAAATCAAAAATCACATTCAAAGGAAAGTGTTCAGATTGCGGGTGTAAAGTAATAATCGATATCATATCCGAGACAGAAGGATTTGGCTTACAAGGCGGTGTTTTGTATAAATTTGAGAAGGACGGGTATTTTGCTAAATGTCCTGACTGTTATAAAGTCAACCCCAAGATAGTCGATCATTCTATACCAAAAGACAAATGCACAATTGTCAAAAACAATCCCAAAGTAAGTGTTCTTTCTTAATACAAGAATTTTCTGATGCACAAAAAACCAGACTATGAAGAATTGGAAAAACGAATTTGTGAAATAAGCTATTTTATGCAAGCTAAGGAAGGTTCTGCTTCATTGTTCTCTTTTTTATTCTGTTTTAGGGATTAATACCCCGCAGCTTGCTGCGTATTAAAAACGATGATATTGTGGCGTTATGAGTATTTATATCCATAAAAGTCACAATGTATCGGTGTTAATGTATCACATAGTTTGTCCTGCGA
>CAXMTB010000410.1:578-820 GCA_964195835.1 uncultured Nitrospinaceae bacterium
TGTTTAGAAATTTCCAAGCGCTATGAAATTCACTTTTTAGAGATTGGTACAGATGGGGACCATGTTCACTTTTTGGTTCAATCTGTACCGACTTATAGCCCAACAAAAATAGTGCGAACGATAAAGAGCATAACAGCTCGAGAAATATTTCGCAGAATACCATCAGTCAAAAAGGACCTCTGGGGAGGTGAGTTCTGGACTGATGGATATTACATAAGTTCAGTCGGCAAAAAAGGAAATGA
>CAXMTB010000411.1:0-818 GCA_964195835.1 uncultured Nitrospinaceae bacterium
GTCTAGAACGCTCGAGATTGCCTCCTGCACCAGCGATTGCATTCTCTTTGGTCCTGTGTGAAACAGCAACGGTTGATCGCCTATTACCAAATACTGGTTGAATGAGAAACCGCCAGGGATTTCGCTGACTGGAGTGCTGATCCGGTAGATTCCCTCAGCAATCTCATCCACACGAGTCCCGGCCTGTTTGTTGGTCACGCCCATAATAGACTCCTTTCAAAGATGAAATAGAATAACACGTTAGAAAACACCACCTGCACGCATTTCCTCTGATTGCAGATTGATTTCCTGAAGCCTCAATTTCCAAAAAGTGAAGGATTCAAAGCGAAATCAAATGTTGTGTTTTCTTGCCAAAACAGCAACTCGAATCGAGTTTATACCAATTGCATATATCGTAAAATCAACAAAAATGCAAAAATGCAAACCCCCGAAAAAGGATTTGCCCTTCTTTGAAAAAAGATATCACAAATATTTTAGACCTCTGATATTTACATTTTCATAGGTGCTCTACGCAACAAATGAACATTAAAAGAATAGTGGTGTACCAGTGTATTATTTATTCAACAACTGTAGACAATAGTTCATGGCCTTATCGACTACACTATGGCAACTTTCCAATCATTTCCCCAAGCTCTTCCTTAGTAAACGCCTTGAGCGTCTTCGTTCTGGTGTTCCCTTGAGCACCTAACCCTAAAAGAAAGGTCATATAAACTTCATCACTCGGAGCTTCGCCAATGGAAATATAGTCATATTCACCCATTGTTGCATAGAAACCTATCGACTTACCTCCAATCGATTCAGCAGCTTTGATGCCTTCT
>CAXMTB010000412.1:0-260 GCA_964195835.1 uncultured Nitrospinaceae bacterium
GTGGTAAAGGCCACTAGGAGCCAAGCCCGGTGGCCATAGCTTTGCGTATTAATCAGCTTCCTAAATACCTCTATCAATAATAAGTCGTTTTTCGTCTCATAAGTCGTGACATATAAGAAAAGCCCCCGGTCCGAAGATCGAGGGCTTTCACTCCTGACAAGTGGGGATTTGTGAGATTAGTTCACGGCATCCTTGAGCTGCTGGCCAGCTTTAAACTTTGCTGCTTTTGAGGCAGGGATAGCAAGCGCTTCGCCAGTTTG
>CAXMTB010000412.1:270-816 GCA_964195835.1 uncultured Nitrospinaceae bacterium
TCCTGTCCGAGCTGCACGCAGTGACACGCTGAAAGTACCAAACCCGATTAAGGCTACTTTATCTCCCGTTTTAAGGGCTTCAGTCACTGACTCAAGCGTAGCGGCCAAAGCTTTAGAAGCATCTGTCTTACTCAATCCTGCCTTCTCTGCAACTGCGTCAATTAATTCTGATTTTGTCATTTTTTCTCCTTTGTGTTGTTTTTACCTGGCGATTACTACAAATCGTGGTTTATGAGCGACAAATTAGACAGCCACTTTATTAACTCTTCCTTGTTTGTGAAAATCTTTACTGTCAGGCCCCTGTTTAAAGCTACAACCTCGTAGAACCTCCAGTACTCATCATACTCGCCCAGTTCGTAAAGGATAGCGACCCTAACGACACGGTGTTTAGAAATTTCAAGAAGGTTGGATAACTTTTCAAGGAGAGTGGATAGCTTTGTTGTAAAATCGGCAGGCAGAATATTATTAGTTAGGTATAGCTTCCGTGCATCATAAAAAACATTAAAGCCTAATTCTGATGCCCTCTTACGAAGATCTTTCGATAAG
>CAXMTB010000413.1:0-813 GCA_964195835.1 uncultured Nitrospinaceae bacterium
CCCAGCTGTAGCTCTCCGAGCCGGAAGCCGGGCTGTAAGCCTACGGGCTGGAAGATGGGCCAGGGCAAAGGTGATCGCTTCTGCCATAGATCAAATCTGTTCATGGTTTCAGGTGTCAGGTGTCAGGTGTCAGTAAATACCGGCTCCTGAACACTGATTTGGTTGCAACTGAAGACCAACAGAGGTGAAAGAAAGTCCATTTCATGAGCGACTCCGACACAGCGGGTCGAATTCGGTTGCTGAACCTGACACCTGACACCCGACACCCGACACCTGAACACTGCTGGTAAAGGTAATCACCCATATCACCCCTCTCTCCGAGCTGTAGGCTCTACGAGCCGGAAGCCGGGGTGGGCCAAAGCCGGGCCCTCTGGATCCGGATCTTTACTAAGTCGCCACACAGCTGCGGACGTCTTTTTTCTCTGGTGCCGTTTTGAATGTTTCACCCTCTTCAGCGGCAAAGCGTCCGACAGGGGGTGCAAAACGGATGGTCGCAATCTTGTTCTGGGTAAAGAAATCAATGCAGTCTCGGCCCTGGACCTTGTCAGTGCCCAGGTGGGAGTCCTTAATCCCGCCGAAAGGCAGGTAGGGATGAGGGGCGCAAATGCCTACATTAACGCCCACCATGCCCACATCGGCTTCGGAGATGAATTTTTCCGTATAATACAGGTTTTGCGTGAAAATACAGGCACCGTTACCAAACTCCTGCTTGCTGATCAGTTCCAGAGCGTCCTCGATGCCGCTGATTTTCATTACCGACACTACCGGGCCGAATATTTCCTCTTGGGCGATGATGCGGCAAGGTGTTACATC
>CAXMTB010000414.1:0-554 GCA_964195835.1 uncultured Nitrospinaceae bacterium
TCCACAGGCCGAAGACATGGGGCTGGCTTCTCCTGCTCCTTACCGTTCCCTCCCTGGGGGCAATCAGTATCTATCCAAACTATCTCTTTCCTATACTTTGGGTCGCGCCTTTCCTGATCATCACAGGGATTCAGCTGCTCTATTCCGAACCCACCTTGTTCCGTAACCTGCAGAAAGGAGACTGGCGCCTGGTCTGGCTACCGGCCCTGGCTGCCCTATTCTGCGGTTTTTTCTGGGAGCTGTGGAATATTTACAGCCTGGCCCACTGGGAATACTCGGTGCCCTTTGTCCAGCGTTTCCATCTCTTTGAAATGCCGATCCTGGGTTATGTGGGCTACCTGCCCTTCGGGCTGGAGTGCATGGTGGTGAGCCTGATGTTTGGCAGGGTTATAGGGGAGGAAGGGTACAATTAAGGTTGCTTGCCAACATCTTGAGTTTTGTCATACAAAATCTGACTCAACATATCCACTGGTTATGTTGACTTTATTTATTATATTCCATCCCATTCTTCTAATTGTTGGTCAATTTTTAAACGGATTCCCTGGTTCTGCAAG
>CAXMTB010000414.1:564-809 GCA_964195835.1 uncultured Nitrospinaceae bacterium
TAGAAAAATCGCCAATTCTTGGTAAAGCGGCATTAGCTTCTGTAATAAATCTTTCCTTGTAAAATTCGGAATTATATGCCGTGTCCCACCAGTCTAAAATGAAATTTTTAGACCTTTCGAGGAGTTCAGAAGAAGGGATTTTATTTGATTTGCTTGCATTGGCTTGTGATTTTGTGGGCATAAGATTCCAAAGATCATTATTAGGCCAATGACTGAATGGTAGACAATGATCCACATCGAATGAA
>CAXMTB010000415.1:0-271 GCA_964195835.1 uncultured Nitrospinaceae bacterium
GAGGCCCCGCAAAACCTGAAAAAGATTGCCAGTTCGCTAAAGACAAAATATGGGACTTTACTGTCAACCAAGATGCTGCCACTGAGCAGCGGCATAAGTATTTCTATCAGGGCTTTCCAGGATACCCTAAGGGAGTACATCACCAAAACGAAACATATCATGCCGGCCTTTAAACGCAGCGGGCTGGAACAAGAGCCCAGCCGGGCTGTTTTAAACCGCTCTGCTGACCTTCAAACCAATCTGAGACGACTTTTTTCACCCAAACAAAGGG
>CAXMTB010000415.1:281-806 GCA_964195835.1 uncultured Nitrospinaceae bacterium
ATATTACTCCCGGGTTGTTCGGAAAAAATTGCAGTCCATCGCCGATTCCGAAGTCGGTTATATTGCCGCGAGGCTGACACAAAAATAAAAATACATCAAAGCAAATGCGCTAAAGTTGGAAGTGATCTAAAGTGCCTAAAGTTGAGGAATTCTATCATTATAAAATAAATAAAAAAGATGGAGCGAAGCGACACCGTAACTTTAGTCACTTCAAACTTTAGTTCACTTTAGTCACTTCTTTTCTGGTAAAGCAAAACGTAAGGAAGATGCAATGGAAATTTTCTGGGATATAGGGTTAAATACAGTGGAAATTTTAACATTGTTATTTGGTGTTCTGGGAATGGCATTTTCCCTGTTACTTCTGATTTCGCCCAGATTGACCAAAAGCGCCGGCAGTTTTTTTAACCGCAATATCAACATTGAACCTAAAATCAACATCCTGGATAAGGATATTAAAACCGAAACTCTGATTTACGGCCATCATGTTGTTTTTGGCTTATGCATGGTTGCCGGTTCGCTGTTTGC
>CAXMTB010000416.1:0-805 GCA_964195835.1 uncultured Nitrospinaceae bacterium
AATCGTAAATTTTTATTTCTAATGCACGAGTTTTTTTATCAAATTCTTCCTTATTTGCGACCGAAGAGGTTTTCTCTAATGAAGATAGTTTTTTAAGTTCATTTTGCAGCTTTTGAATTTCCTTTCCTTTAGCTTCAATATCAGCAGAAAAATTGGCTCTGATATCGTTGAGTTCATTTTGCATTTTTTTACCAAGTAGCGATTTATCAAGAACTTTTTGGGTATCACATATAGCTATTTTGGCAACATCTGTACCATATGAAGGTATAATAAAAATAATAATAATGGAAAAATGAACTAAAAAGAGTAATTTTAAACTACGCATCTACATTTCCCCTAAATGTATTAATTGTTTCAGTACTTTTTGAGTGTAAAATATAAAAATTTGATAAGCGTGTCAATAATCGAATTTTTAATACCTATACTCGGATAAGTTGAAATCGAAACGATTATAAAAGTTGGCGTTCAATTTGATATTAAAAGAAATGCCATTTTCCGGTTAGGCTTCCTACGTCCCGAAGGACGACACTCTGTTTCATCCCTCCCTTATATTATACAACTTTTGATATCTAATTAGTGCTTTATCCATAGTTCCGGCGAAAAAAAGCAGAAGATCTACTGTCAAACTCTAGCTGTATCAGATTATCAGATCGTGATATTTCGCTGCGGGATTATGGATAAAGCAGGATGTACGATGCCGTCGATAATTTTGGCATGAAATATGCTATATGGGTAAAGTATCCACTTTCTTTTTTTCATTATAATTACAATAGGTAATATTGCATACTCTTAAAAAAAAGAAAAG
>CAXMTB010000417.1:0-804 GCA_964195835.1 uncultured Nitrospinaceae bacterium
AAGCATTGCTTTGATATGTTTCGCGATTTAATTTGCACTACAACCATTAAATGGTACGCTCGCATTATCTGAGACTACACATTCAACACACAACACCATTAAAAGGAGTTACCCATGAAATTCAACACACTTGCTTTCTTCATTGCCTGGCTGGTTTTTTCGGTCGCCTCAGTAAGTGCTAGCGACGACATCGGCCAGTCGGTTTACACCAAGAGTTGTGCCGCCTGTCACGCTTCTGGTGTGATGGGGGCTCCGAAAGTAGGCGACAAGGCCGCATGGTCCGGCCTGATAGCTAAAGGGTTTGACACCTTGACCCATAACGCCATCAAGGGCGAAGGAAAGATGCCGCCTAAGGGAGGCAACACGAAATTAACCGACGAGGAGATGAAAGCTGCGGTAGCATACATGATGGAGATGAGTAAATAGAGTTTTAGCAGTCTAATGGGTGAAAGGGGGGGAATCCGACGATATCCCCCCCTTTTGCTGACAAATAGTAAAAGGCCACCCGTTACCAGGTGGCCATTGTTTTGCGGATTAACCGGCTTCTTAAATATGTCGTTCAATAAGAAGCCGGTTTTCGTCTCAGAAGTCGTGATTTATGGGAATCCTTATTACGCCTCTGCCTTGCCGTGCTTCCCTTGCCGCTTTAAATGATAGATGATTCCTGATTTCTCGAGAGCGATGGCAGCATGACGTGCCAGCTGGACGAGAAACTGCAAGTTCTGTTCGGTGAATGGTGTGTCCTCGGCATGCCCGAAGAGGATCATGATTCCGATGGCACGGTCGCGAAGGTACAGCGGAACA
>CAXMTB010000418.1:0-503 GCA_964195835.1 uncultured Nitrospinaceae bacterium
CGAGAAAAGCCGGGAATGTATTAATGGCTTTCCTTCCGTACGGGCTAACCCCCAGCCCCTTTTGTTTCGCCCGGCTGGCAGTTTGTTTATCAATCAGCTCCAGCTGCAACATGACATCCAGCACCAGGTTGCGGCGGCTGCGTGCACGTTCGGGGTGGCGGCGCGGATTGTAATAGGACGGACCTTTAACAAGACCTACCAACAACGCATATTGCTCAACCGAAAGTTCCGCCTGCGCCAGGTAGACCTCGTTGACATAACCCTCGAGGATCTCATCCTTGGTGTAATGCCACTCCAGCAACAGTGCCATGATCGCTTCATTGATCTTGCGCAGCAGCGAGCGATCACTGGTCAGAAAGAAATTTTTCACCAGTTGCTGGGTCAGGGTACTGCCCCCCTGCACCACTCCACCGGCACGAATATTCGCCCACAGGGCGCGTGCAATGGCCAGTGGTGCAACACCATGGTGCCGGTAGAAACCCCGGTCCTCGACCGCGATCAGC
>CAXMTB010000418.1:555-803 GCA_964195835.1 uncultured Nitrospinaceae bacterium
GTCTTCGTTGTGGGACGGGTAGAAGCTGCCCACCAGCACGGGATCAAGGCGGGCAAGACTGGTTTCAGCACCGGTTTTGCCATCGCTCAGCCGGGAAATACTGCCGCCCGTGAAGCTCAGGCGCAGGTTCTGCGCCTTCTCACTGCCATCCCAGAAATTGAAAGGCCTGGAGAGCAGGTGGAACTTGTTGGCGTTCCTTGAATATTCACCCGCGGTACGCGGTGAACGTACCGGGCGATACTGCAAGG
>CAXMTB010000419.1:0-801 GCA_964195835.1 uncultured Nitrospinaceae bacterium
CCAGAAGACCGCCGAATGAAGGAAAAAGTCCGGTGGCGGCCACGCCGATTCCCAAAACCAGAATGGAAAGGGCAGACAGGCGATGCTCTTTAATGAGCATGATGATAAACACCGCAAGCAAAGCCAAAAAACCCGGAATTTCTCTGACCGACTGAATGATCCCCACATGATCGCCATTCAGACCGACAACTCTAACGGCAAAATTATCGAACAACGTTCGCCATGCCTGCAGTCCTATTGTTGAACTGATGGTCAACACCATCAAATAGCGGTACATGGGGTTTTGTTTGATTTTTTTCATTTTGAGATTCAATGGCGCAAATCTTTAATTATTCCTGAAGCGGTAATGTTTTCAAAAGGCTAAAATATTATTTATTTTTTAACTCACGTTTCGCATCCGGTTATTGTTAAAAAGCCTATGACGTCGCCGCCTGAACACATTCGGAAAAAGAGCTCGCACAACATAGGGTTATCAAGCTTAAGTGTCAAATCCTTTTGAAACAAAGTGTTATGAATGCCAGAACGTAGGCTGAGATTGCAAAGATCATGATCACGGAAATACCCAAACCCAGCGCGATTTGTGCAGATGCAATGGATGCCAAGACCGACGCACATCCATTTATCGTCCAGGCGTATGCCCGCTGGGCAGGAAGCTTTAGAAGATATCGCATGCCGAGAGGGAAGGGGAGTCCCATCAAGAATCCCGTCGGTATGAGAAGCAATAGAGACAGGGTGTAACGCAAAAATTTGGTGAGCTGTATGACGCTATGCATAATGGGATTAAAAATGAAGAACATACAC
>CAXMTB010000420.1:0-288 GCA_964195835.1 uncultured Nitrospinaceae bacterium
GAAGAGTGGCTATTTGTACATTTGATGCAGGTAGACAACCACAAAGACATAAGAAAGTGTAATACCCAAAATTATACCCATTAGCATGGTTTTGTCCCTCTAAAAAAAACTCATCCAATAACTGGACGCGATCAAGGCCGAGCTAATTGTTAAAAGAATCCAACTTGACATCAATATCCTCCTTTATACAAATCGATGATTTTCCTCTGGTGTTTGCAAAAACCGTGCACAAATAATATATTATGAGTTAATTGCTATAAATTTGAGTGGTTAAACCAGTTATGGAGG
>CAXMTB010000420.1:325-800 GCA_964195835.1 uncultured Nitrospinaceae bacterium
TTGTGAAAAGATTTACATAAATTCAGTTGCAGGGGATAGACACGTACGGCTTGCCAGTATTTGGACTATAGCCGGTGTTGTGATATCTAATAGTTAATTTAAAAACAAAACCCCACCTCTCTGAGTGAGAAATGGAGTTCCTTCTATCATCATATGCTTTTCCTTGGTTTAAGGTTGAAGCAACTATTTTTAAATCATACGTTTTTTCACATATTTAACTTAAGGTGCCAAGGATATTACAAAAAATGACACATTGTAGCAGGCAGGGTCTTGACGAATGCTGTCGGAGACTTGATTTGGAAAAATCGCATGCCGAGTATAATTTTAGATTTATTGTCAACCTTGATGGTTTTGTAAAAAGTCAATAGAATCGTCACTCCTGCGAAGGTGGGAGCCCATAACCCATTAAAATGCCTGGATTCCCGATTTCGATGGAATAACGAGAAATAGTCTGGATTGACTTTTCACGAGTTAA
>CAXMTB010000421.1:0-260 GCA_964195835.1 uncultured Nitrospinaceae bacterium
CTTCTGGCATTTTTTTTCCATAATGATACCTTTCTATCAAATATGGAAAAAAAATGCCAGAAGCGATATCCACAAGCTTTTCTGGCAATAGAAGGCAACCAAGTGACGCTGTAAAACAGACCTTTTTGTCCGAATTCTGTGCTTGCCCTGCCAGCCCCGTAGGTCCGGCAGATCGTACTGGGGTGGAATGCTTGCCCTGTGAAATGCGAAGCCTATTTCTCCGGGGCGAAGCCTATTCCTCTGGGGTCAGTCTAAAATTT
>CAXMTB010000421.1:270-791 GCA_964195835.1 uncultured Nitrospinaceae bacterium
TATTCCTTAACCGGAAAGAAACTGATAAAACAAAGCGGTTTGACAAGGTATGGAAAAATGCTTGTCAGGACGTTGAAATTGGAATAAGGCAATATTAAATTTTTGCCCCCGCAGCTCAGTGGATAGAGCAATGGATTCCTAATCCAAATTCAGCAAAATCAATATCTTATGTATTTCTAATTAGTTGATTTGACTGCAGGAAATTTATCGGGATTTTGGATCTGTTTAGAATTTTTTGAAATTTTTGAAATTTTTGACCTTGACGGGCACAATTTGGGCACAGTCCAGTTTCGACAAAAATAGTGATTGGTTTTTTCTTAAACCGCCCTTTTTGGTGTCAAAATCATCACTTTAAGCCAAAAAAACGGGACTATTTTTAGCATAGATCCTTAATTGTCAAGCATTCAGCGTGGTCCGACCCCAACTCGTGGTCCGACCCCAACTCGGCTCTAGATGCCAATATGCCTATGAAGATTGTAAAATCAACGAACCGCAGCTGGCCGAAGTTGGAAAAGCGCATT
>CAXMTB010000422.1:0-788 GCA_964195835.1 uncultured Nitrospinaceae bacterium
CTATCAGGGCTTTAGCATAATCCTTTGCAAATGCATCGTCAGCTGATATGACGGCCTGTGGGAGATGACACTTGAAACATGGAAATGTATCCAGTGTTGCCTTACTTGGGTCCTCTGGGGAAAATGGTGTCTTGCCCTTCATTGCCAGGGGTGTCATAAACACGCCGCCCAACACTCCCATCAAAGATCGGGCATGGTGAGAATTTTCCCATTGGGCGTATATCTCGGCATGGCATTCCTTGCAACTGGTGGAGTCATACATAGCAGCAAGTTCCTCGATGGTTTTTGCTTTTTCGCCAAATGCAGAAATTGGAAACATGACCAGAAAGACTACAAGAAACGATTTAAGAAATTTCATACTCAACCTCCTTATCTATGGCCTGTTATTTAGCCCTGAATTTTGTTATACAGATACAGCAGGTTGCTGGACAGCGGCCCCTAAGAGTCTCCATAACTTTTAGAATTTGTCCAACACATTTCACTGCTTGCCTTGAACTCCCCCCCAATAATAAAGCCTCCAAGGCAAGGGATTCACCCCTGAAGGATTTACATAGGCATTTTCAACTGAACCTCTCTCATTGGAGTTGTCTCCTGGTAGAGGTTTATATGTATGATAAGAAATATGTTTAAATTATAACAACTGATGGGGGTATAAATCAAGTGCCACAATGTGTTAGGAAGGTGTCGTTTGGTGGCATTTCACCTTGATCATTTATTATACCAGTGGGGAAGATATAAGAACTATAAATTTTGATTCGTGAATCATTCCTAAAATATCAAGATTGCCA
>CAXMTB010000423.1:0-428 GCA_964195835.1 uncultured Nitrospinaceae bacterium
ATTACCTCTTCTGTGGTGTAGCCTTTACCACCTATTCCCCAATCGCCACTTTTTACCTCTTCAACTACAACCCAAGTTACCGGACGCATATTTTCGCCTTCGATAGAGACCATGGTGTCTGTAACTTTTTTAATCATATCCTGTTTCTGCTCTTTATTGAAAACACCTTCTATTATTTTTATATTGACAAACGGCATGTTGATACCTCCTTTTATTTTAGTAGAATTGAAACGTTTGTAGCCTTATTGTCATTAATAGTAATGCCACATTGTGGCACTGTCAATTTCCTTTATCAAATGAACTACCCCGCAGCAGAGCTACGAGGTATCAAAGGGGTTTAAAAAGCCATTTTGTATTGGTATCGCAATCGCTCGTTGATCAATTGGGGGAAAGTCTCCGAATCAAATAAAGGCAAATCCCCGGAAAAG
>CAXMTB010000423.1:437-788 GCA_964195835.1 uncultured Nitrospinaceae bacterium
TGTCATTAATAGTAATGCCACATTGTGGCACTGTCAATTTCCTTTATGAAAAATTTTAAATTAAATTAAATTAAAAACATAACAATGAGTGATGTTCCGGGAAAATGGGGGTAATTGACTGGAAATCAAAAAATATCGAAGATGAACTTAGCATTTATGTATTGGTATCGCAATCGCTCGTTGATCAATTGGGGGAAAGTCTCCGAATCAAAAAAGGCAAATCCCGAAAAAGGATTTGCTCAAATCGAAAAACGATATCACAAGATTTTTTATAGACATGATACTTGTGATTTCTTGCCATAAACACAGGTTCAAGCACGTCAATTTCCATTACATATATCTTATTTCTTA
>CAXMTB010000424.1:0-325 GCA_964195835.1 uncultured Nitrospinaceae bacterium
GACTGATTGCAAACACCTCAGGCAGGGGTTAAAATAACGATGTCAACTTTATCTGATTTCAATTTATTTGCTACACGCGGCGCTGTTTCTTTCATTAATGTATCAATATGGTGATGCATCATATGACCCATGAAAGAAAAATGCCGATAATTTACATCGCCGATGTCTCCAGCTTGCTTCAGATCAAAAACACGCTCGATCGGGAGTACGATGTTTACGTCTTTGTCAGCATCAGAATGGTGATAATAGTTATGAGTAATGAATAACTCCGAGGGGGATGTATCTGCTGGAATTTCTCTGAAAGTTGGGTCGCCTGCTGGATCCG
>CAXMTB010000424.1:334-786 GCA_964195835.1 uncultured Nitrospinaceae bacterium
TAATTGGGACCAGGGTGAATCACCAAACTCGATGAATTTTGATTTTTGAACCCATTTATTAAAAAGAGGCGGATATTTATCAAATAATTTAGCTATAAGTTTGTCTTTTTTTTGTCTCATGCCAATTTACTTCTCATTTTTCCAAATGAACTACCCCGCAGCAGAGCTGCGAGGTATCATCGCTATGCGAAGTCTTCAAATAACTTTAGCTGTCCGCGGTATATCTGTTTATAGGTTTTTCCATGGTCTTTGACATACTTTTTGATGATCGTTTCATTGCCATATTGACCAACGGTATTAAGATAGAATCCGCTCGTCCAGAATTTGCCGCCCCAAAGCAATTTCTTGACCTCCGGATGATGTTTGAATATTTTCTTTACAGTAATGCTCTTAATTATTTGCACAACCCTGCTTGGTGACATAACAGGAACACTTTGGACAAGGAAGTGCAC
>CAXMTB010000425.1:0-263 GCA_964195835.1 uncultured Nitrospinaceae bacterium
TCCAGCGCCCTAAATACCAGAAATCCTACAATCACCGAAGTAATGTTAAAGGGCAGGCCGAATAATGTCAAGATAATGCCTGCAATTTCATCAATAACAATACATCCGGGGTCTTCTGTCTTTAAAATCTTTTCAGCCTCATTGGCGATCCATATGGCACACAAGATAAATATCAGGGTCAATAAAACAGCAATCGAAAAATCGATTTTCGAAAGAAAGAAACAAAGGGGGAGCCCAAGAACAGATCCAAAAGTGCCGGGAGC
>CAXMTB010000425.1:292-785 GCA_964195835.1 uncultured Nitrospinaceae bacterium
TTAAATTTCATTGCCTGTCTCTATATTCTGGCACTTTATTTTTGTCAAGAAATAGTATTGAATACAACCGCGAATGGACACTAATAGACACTAATAATTTTTTTAATTTGTGTTTATTCGTGTTCATCCGTGGTTAAATGAAACACCAAACACTAACGGTTGATTTCAGGTCTTCTTCGGGAACATCTTCCGGAATTAAAGCGATTTGAGAATTGTATCATAAACCACCCTGATAGGAAGATTTTTCTCAAGGGCGATTTTTTTGCAGATTTCATATTCGGGCACAATCCGTGAACTGCCGTCCAATTCGGCAATACGTTTTACCGCTATTTCACCGTAAACCGTTTTCACCATAATTCTTTCACGGCCAAGCATCCGCCGTTTGGCATGATAGTATCTCACACCCAGCGAACTGCTTTCAGATAAGATACACGCCATCAACACTTCCCGGCAATCTTCCGAACACAATACCTGAACCATCGTACCCGGCCTG
>CAXMTB010000426.1:0-782 GCA_964195835.1 uncultured Nitrospinaceae bacterium
TTATTCCTTTAACATTTAAAAAATTATCTTCATATATGTGGTCATATGCTCCAAGTAAGCTGGGGGCTTCAGCTGAAAGATCCAGACCAACTTCCACCTCGGAGATTCTTTTTAAGGCCTGATTAATTGTTTCATTTTTGATTATCCTTCCACCTGGAACAAACCAGTAGCCCTTTGCAGGGCGGTTAGTCCTTTTGCCAAGCAGAACCTTTTCAGAAGGATTTCTGATGATAAGGTCAACTGAAACAAGAGGGGTTGCCTTAATTCTTTCCAATATATATTTTTCTTCCATCTTCATGCTATTTGGGGATACACGAAGAAGTAAAAGTAAGCAACTTTTTCATTATTAATTTTGAAGAATCCAATATCAGAATAATCGACTTTCCTAGCGATAATTATTAAAGTTAACATGCTTGCCAAAATCTTCAGCTTTGTCAAACAAGATTCGACTCAATATATCCACTGGCAATCTTGACCTTTAGGAAATAATCAAAAGTTTTAATTGATTGGCAGCAATGTAAACTTGCTTTAAATGCTTTGTTAGATTTCTATTTAAAGTATTAAAACTGTAAGCGGTAAAGGGAACCATCATTTTTTTTACAAGCGCCACGACCTTTTCCAGCCCGTTTGCCTATAAAGTATTCACATTGCATCATAGTACCCCTGTCACCATAGAGTGTGGCAATGCCTGGGCTAGTATCTGATAGTCTAAAGGAAGTCGATGTGCCAGTACCGAAAGCTCCTCCTTCAGTTCCATAAACGTTTGAGAGGATATTACCAAA
>CAXMTB010000427.1:0-235 GCA_964195835.1 uncultured Nitrospinaceae bacterium
TCGCCTGTGGTTACGGATTGCGGAGAACCTCCTACAGTATAATTCACCGCCGCCTGAAAATCTGATGATGCATACGAATGGACAGACGTTATAAATACAATAAACAGTAGACATAATCCCACCAATAGACGACTCTTTATGAAGGAGGTATAGTTTCTGAGGATTGATAAGGTATTAGTATGTTTTTTGATTCTAATTAAACCCTTAACGTCTTTCATTGGCTCCTCTCTTTACA
>CAXMTB010000427.1:245-779 GCA_964195835.1 uncultured Nitrospinaceae bacterium
CGATTTTAGACGCCGAGATTGGCGTAGAGTAAAAAAAACTATTGAAAGATTTTAATTGTCTTAAACTCCCAACAGAACATTTCATGTCCTGTCAGGAGCAAGGCAAGCACACTTTGATGGGTTTCTCCATATAAAAACTTCCTGAATAGAGGTTTCATGATCAAAGAAACAAAACATCACACAGTTGGAAACGAATCGAGAATGAAGTCAGCGGAATAAGAAGTGTTACACAATAGAAATCGAATCGAGATAGAGGTCTGATTTCAAAAGAAAATGTATCCGAATTTAGTATATTAAAACCGTAATTTTGTCAATATAAATAAATACTTTAAAAGGTTATGCTACTTTGTGGTATTGTTTGGTGGGGTATGTCGATGGAATGAGGCGATGTGGTTGATTACATATATCTTGCCAGTATTTGGACTATAAGATTGTTTAACAGGCATTGTGATATCTGTAAAGATTTGAGGTTTAAAATTCTTGCGATACATAGCAGAAACATGCAATTCAGCCCTAAGAACTGGGATGGATGAT
>CAXMTB010000428.1:0-777 GCA_964195835.1 uncultured Nitrospinaceae bacterium
TATTTAGCCCATACGTAACCAGCTATTGTGTCAAGCTGTATCCAAACCACACCGTTCCATTTTGATTATCCTTTTTACTGGTATTACTTCGTAATATCGCACTCATTGCATTCGTGCGCTTAGGGCTTCGCCCAACGCGCAGATTCTTTCAGATATAAAGTGGACACAGTGTCCTCCCCCTTATCTGAATTTCCTTTCAATACTTTTACCTCTTTGGTCGATAAGGACATGTGTACCGCCATTCTTATTCATTTTACAAGGAGGATAACTCATGAGCACGAAAATCAGAGACAAATTCATTGAACACATGGAGTTCACTGGACTCGCAAAGCAGACACAGCGAAGCTACATCACAGGAGTTAAAGGGCTGGCCTATCACCACAACCAATCCCCCGAGACGTTAACCGACGATCAGGTACGTGCTTATTTTCGCCATCTTATTTTGGAGCGTAAATTGGCATGGACATCATGTGGTGCATACCTGTCAGGTATTACATACTTCTTCAGGCATCTTTGTAAGCGGGAAGTCGATGATCGCTTTGGTCTGCCACTACGACCGCGAGGCAGAAAACTGCCATCTGTTCTCAGCATGGAAGAAGTCAGTCGTTTACTGTCTTGTATTGAAAATTTCAAACACCGGGTTTTACTCACAACAATTTACAGCGCAGGGCTCCGAGTATCAGAAGCGATTCGGCTAAAACCGGAACATATCGAAAGCGATCCTTCAAGAATGATGCTCAGAATTGAGCAAGGTAAGGGGCGTAAAGATCGTTATAC
>CAXMTB010000429.1:0-772 GCA_964195835.1 uncultured Nitrospinaceae bacterium
AGACGCTTTTAAATTTTTTTCCGTAATTGGCATTAAAATTGTCGTTATTTATGGACATGGTGTATCGTTCGCTTAATTTGCATCCAATCAGATGATGAGTTTAAAAGTCTCTATCGATAATTAAACCCAACGCCAAGCAGCCTCTTTTATCATGATCATCTAGCAAATATCCGGGTTGACCGGGTTGCCCCATGTCTATCATATCTAACCGTCTATTAACAAGTTTTTCCGCCTTCGGTGAGTGAGCCCGCGCACGAACGCCGGGGCTAAAAGAACTCTGGAGGGAAAAGGATGCCTTTCCCGTTGTCCAATTAAAAGCGGGGGCTGAACTTAAAAACTCTGGATAAGGGATGATTGGGCAGCCGTTGAAACGGTAAGGACGGGTATTTGTCCGCCGGTTTTTTGGAGGCAACATAACGATTAGAGGCATGGTTCGATATAGTGAGAGCCTCGGAATATTGTGCATTCTATGGATTCAATCATCACCAATAGGGCCTTGGCTTGTATGATAACAATCTGAAATTATAGACAAATTAATTTTATTTCACTATTCAAGATTTGACACCATTCTTTCGAAAAAAAAGAAACTTATAAATTTATAAGATGTCCCGCAAATCGCAAATGGTTGTCATTATCTTCTGTTTTTCAGGATAGGTATTGACAAGCCTCTAAAAATTCACACTTTGTGTTAAAATACCCATCAGAAAATATTGTTGAGGCAAACTCTTCGTAATTTAGACGAAGACAATTGACCGATATTTATATTAGGAAA
>CAXMTB010000430.1:0-766 GCA_964195835.1 uncultured Nitrospinaceae bacterium
TTTTTCCCTTTCGGGGCGCTATGAAAATAAAGGGTCTTATTTTTGAAACCAAAACACAGGGGAACGATGTAAGGCATGTTCTCCTCACACATCGCAAGTTTACACACTTCTGATCTCAAAATGATGTCTTCTATAGCTTTTTTATCGGTAATTTCTTTATCATTTCTTCTCATATCGTTTCACATTTTTTATATTTACTTATTGTTCAATTTTCTCACCCGAATATTGCTCACCCGGATATTTCACGTGTGCGAGGCACTCATTTGCCCCGATAGCGGGATTTCCGCTTCGCTCCAACAAGGCATTCAAGGGCACAGCCGAGGCTACGGCAAGCCCTTGATAACGCGGCAAATAGGCGCCTCGCACATGATCGTAGGGTGCCAAGACGAAAAGTGATTCCTGTATCAAGATATTATGTACGATGTATTTTTCCAAATCAATTAAATAAAGATAAAATCAGTATTTAAACATAATCTTTAACTATCCTGAAACCCTTCAACATACAATAGCTGGGGGGTGATCAGGAAAATAATACTATATGTCGTATTTTTTCTTGAAAAAACTTTTTAGTTAATATATAGACAATTCTTATTCGAAAATAAAAGAAAGGAGGAAGTTTATGAGAGTTATTGCGAGTGCCAATCAAAAAGGAGGATGCGGTAAGACAACAACAGCCATTAACCTTTCATCTTCATTATCTCAAAAAGGACAAAAGGTATTGCTCATCGATTTTGATCCTCAGGCCCATGCAACCATGGGGCTAAAC
>CAXMTB010000431.1:0-763 GCA_964195835.1 uncultured Nitrospinaceae bacterium
CAGATGAATATCTGCCCGGCAGGAGGATCAGGAAATGAGTGAAGGTACTTTCGGTAATCCGGAAATCGTTGAGGTTGAAACAGATATTCTCATCGTTGGAGGCGGCATGGCTGCCTGCGGTGCCGCCTATGAGGCAGTGCGCTGGGCCGGTGATGATGTACGCGTCACCCTGGTGGATAAAGCTGCGCTAGACCGCTCGGGCGCTGTCGCCCAGGGGCTTTCCGCAATCAATACTTATCTCGGGGAAAACTCTCCTGAAGATTTCTGCCGTATGGTGTCGGTACACCTGTTTGAAGAGTGGGGCCTGCCAATCTGGAAGGACAAAAGCACTGAAGGTGTGCCCCTGAAGGACGGCGGTAAACCGGTTCGTTCCGGCAGATGGCAGATCATGATCAATGGCGAGAGCTACAAGCCAATTGTCGCAGAAGGTGCGAAAAAAGCCCTTGGAATTGAAAACATTTATGAACGGGTATTTATCGTTAAGCTGATACTCGACGCCAACAATGAAAACCAGATCGCCGGAGCGGTCGGCTTTTCAGTACGCGAGCACAAGCTCTATATTTTCCGTTGCAAGACCTGTCTGCTGGCAGCTGGTGGCGCTGTCAATGTGTTCCGGCCACGCTCCACCGGTGAAGGCATGGGACGCACCAAACCCGGTGTAAATCTCTACTGCCAGAAAGTCCTCATCGATCAACACAGCGAGAATATCCTCCCGGAATGGCTCCGGTTCCTCAAGGGAGTTGTCGATTCAGAAGACCTGCCC
>CAXMTB010000432.1:0-261 GCA_964195835.1 uncultured Nitrospinaceae bacterium
CCAAAGAAATTAATCAGAATATTGTTTAACCCCCGCCGAAGGATTGCATAGGAATAGTTCCGCTTAGCCACCTCATAATTATGATTTACCATCCTCTCTCTTCTTTTGCGTGATTTTAAAAATTCCCTTACGCTTTGAACATTTTTTTTGGTGAGAAAGCCGTCCATGACAATCAGATCGAATCCCTTAGGCTCAATATCTCTTACAAATGTAGCGTACCGGTTAATCAATAGTGGCTTTTTAAAATAAACAGCCTCAAGA
>CAXMTB010000432.1:327-761 GCA_964195835.1 uncultured Nitrospinaceae bacterium
CAAATCCTTCATGCAGGCTGGGATAGGTAATGAAATCGGCATGAGGATAAATATCCCAAAGTGTCGGCTTACCCTTGCAATTCTCTTGATTATTTATTGGATCTAAGACGCGCGTTTTCACTAATCTTAGATCAACCCCTCGTTCACGAGCTGTTTCTTGAAGCCACTCAGCATATTCATATCCTTCATCGCCTGCTTCATGGGAGATCACCAGCTTGTATCGAGGATCATTCAAATCTTCTACCAACTCTATGGCATGTTCAATTCCCTTGCGCTGTATCATACGTGTCGGTTGCAGAATTATGCGGTCCTGTGGCCCAAGTTCCAATGAATCGCGGAAGGCTATGGTTTTATCTTCATCCACTTCCGGCGGGTTCTCAAAATCCAGAACGTTGGGAATTACCGTAGAGGAAATCCCTGTTCGAAGTGCAAGC
>CAXMTB010000433.1:0-759 GCA_964195835.1 uncultured Nitrospinaceae bacterium
GTAGAAAATCTCAATGTAATCGAATACTGATATTTGTGCTTCACTCCTTGTCCGGTAACGCTGGCCGTAGACCAACTCCACTTTCAACGTATGGTAAAAGCTCTCCATTACAGGTCGAGTCAACCGAAGGGAACCTCCCCCTTCAGTTGCTCACAGAACCGTACGTGAACCTCTCGATTCATACGGCTCTTGTTATTCAGCCACCCAATGCCAAACACGCCAATGAGAAAACAATCCGGGATCTTGCAAATACAATTCCCGTAACCAATGAGCAGAACGTCTTTTACGCCGTTGCAGATGCTTATACTTACGCCTTGCCCACTTAATTATTTTCCCGTTTATGTAGTCATAAATAGCTGACATTGATGACCTCCTGAACTTTCCGTAATAATTTATCCAGCCCTGAATTATAGGATTAATCGCCTTTGCAAGTTCTTCAACACTTTGACTAAAGCATCCTTTTATCATCGGATGTTCTTTAATCTTCAGCCTCATGGCCTTTAGCGCTTTACGGCTGACAGCTGGTGAAAAACTCACAAAGAAATTACCATCTTTATCCCGACTGCTTCTGGGTCTGAAAGTATATCCCAAAAAGTCGAAACTCTGATTGGCATACACTCCATCACGGTTAGAATCTTTACAATAAACAATCTTGGTTTTCTCTGGGCATAGTTCGAGCTTGCATTGTGCAAATCGAGTCCTTATTTTCCTTTCTATAAACTCCAACTGTTTGTGGCTGCGACAATGCACCACAATATC
>CAXMTB010000434.1:0-758 GCA_964195835.1 uncultured Nitrospinaceae bacterium
GAGCCGGATGAACCGAGAGGTTCACGTCCGGTTGCGTGAGAGACTGTGGGGGAGGTTCCCTCGGTCCACTCGACTCACAGCTTGACGATAGCCTGAGATTTTGGCGAGATATGCAAATTCGCTCTCAATAAAAGAGAAACCATTGCCTACAAAAATGCAAACTGCTGTGAATGACCATGGCAACGATACTCAGTATATTTTTAACAACATATTCCATATTCTATTTGACTTACTAACCTTACTTTTCTATATTATTTTGCTGAAAACAGGTATTTCACTAAATTTCTGTTTAAGTAGTAAAAAAGGAGGCACTATGAAGGTAGTGAAGACTTTAATAGTAGTTTGCTTTGTGGTGATGATAGTTGCTTGTGGACATCGAGAAAGACAGGCCCACAAGGCTACACGAAAGGCCGCTGATTCTCAATCTACAATCTCCCAAGAGCGACTCAAATTGATCGAAGATTATAAGAAATGTGTTGAGCAGGCTGGTGAAGATAGAAACAAAGTCGAAGCGTGCGATACATATTTAAAAGCGGCTGAAGCACTCAAATAAGTCGCTCACTATCACCGGCGAGAAAATTTCTTTTCTTTATTTGTTTTTTAAGACGGTCGAAAACACACATTTGTGACTTTTTGACCGTCTCGCTATTTATTGGCAGTTAATCTGCCTTATCACAGTTGCAGATATCTCCAACGTATCGAGAATGAGCCTCAATTGCTGATAGCTGCCATAACTGTATTTATCGGAGGCTCGAAAA
>CAXMTB010000435.1:0-755 GCA_964195835.1 uncultured Nitrospinaceae bacterium
ATGGTTGGGAATAAAAGCAATCCGGTCAAAGGGGGGAGAACAACTACATCTCGACAAAGAAAGGGCGTCTCTTTCCGAGGCTGCGAGAGACGGGATGATGATTTCACTACTCAACCCAAAGTTGGCTATTTTCTTTATTGCTTTGTTCTCGCAGTTTGTATCCACCAGCCTCACTTTGGACGATCAGTTGGTTATGATAGCAACGGCAGGAATTATAGACAGCCTCTGGTATAGCCTTGTTGCTTTGGCTTTATCTAGCTCCCTCATTTTTGACACAATGCAAAGAAAATCTGTCGCTATCGATAGAGCGAGTGGTGTCATCTTGATTGGCCTGTCATTAAGAGTTGTGACTCTGTAATGTCTTTCCTAAAAGTCACGACTTATGAGACGAATAATGGCTTCTTGTTGATAGAGACATTTAGGAAGACAAAATTATGGCCGCCAGGGTTCGATCCTTGGTGGCCATTTGTAATTTAGTAATGGATTATGGGCTTCAAAACTTTCATCAGTAAGTGCCTCATCAAAAACGATTCACACTTCATTTCCTTGCTTCCATTATGGGCTCTGTGATCAAATCGAAAAGCCAATCAGAGTCGTTTGCATAAAGCGGCTGGGGTTAAGACGCTGCCGATAATAGCCGGTCAAAACCATCTACAACTCTTCTGCTGTTTAGGAAAGAAGTCCCATGGCGACATCAACACCAAGCTCCCCTGCTCGCCCTTTGTTCTGGCTGATTATAGGTTCGACCTGTATAA
>CAXMTB010000436.1:0-246 GCA_964195835.1 uncultured Nitrospinaceae bacterium
AAACCCGGCCATTTCCGATTGATATTCGGAAAATGAGGCTTCATCCGGAATCTCAACCAGTGGGACATTCAGCGGCTTCAGGAATTTGAGATTGGCCGCGGCATCCCCCTGGACCCTGTTGGCTAGGGTAAGCATATATACCGTTACATGGACACCTTTTTGTTTCAGGTAGCGAGCCATTACATAACCATCGCCACCGTTGTTGCCCCGCCCGGCAATCACGCCAACGCGTTTATTTTCAATATC
>CAXMTB010000436.1:256-754 GCA_964195835.1 uncultured Nitrospinaceae bacterium
TGAGTTAATATGATTCTTGCCTTTTCCAAATCCGAAATCCCAAATCCAAAATCCGCAATCAAGTGACCCGTAACGGGTCACAACGCCCTTATCAAGCGGGCCATTTCTTCGACGGCATCCCGCATGCCTGTCATCAGGGCCCGGGAAATAATGCTGTGACCGATGCTGAATTCATCGATTTCGTGAATGCCCTTGAACGCTTTGATTGTTTTATAGCACAACCCCCGGCCGGCTTTAACGCTGAATTTAAGCTTATGGGCCAGTTTAATGGCATCGATAATATTTAAAAAGGCCTGATGCCTTTTTTGTGCGGTTTTGGCTTCACAGTATACGCCGGTATGGATTTCTACCATGCTGGCATTGCTGCCGTGGGCCATTTTAATTTGCTCGGGTTCCGGATCTACCAGGAGACCCACCGGTATACCACTGTTCTGCAAGGTGGCCACGGTTTCAGAAATATCGTCGCGGTGAATAATCAGATCCAGCCCTCCCTCAGAG
>CAXMTB010000437.1:0-753 GCA_964195835.1 uncultured Nitrospinaceae bacterium
TTTATAAGGTGCAATTAGATCAAACGCTTGAGAAACAGGCAATGGGCAAATGTCCTCATCTCTTGGAAGCGCCAAAGGATGAAACGGGTCCAGGAAAATAAAAATTTAAACCACAGTGACATTTACTGCCGCCGGACCTTTTTCACCCTGCTCGATGTCAAATCTAACCTGCTCACCCTCCTTTAGGGTTTTCAAACCGGCGACATTGATTTCTGAATTATGACAAACACATCCGGGCCGTCTTCCTGCTCAATAAAGCCGTAGCCTTTGCGCTCATTAAACCACTTGACAATTCCATTAGCCATCGTGACACCCTCCTTACTAAAAAATTTTACGATTCCAAACTTCAGGTCGCTACTGTTTATAAATAAAATCAAGTTATTATAGCCCCCTCCCTTTGGCCTTCGCTTGGAACCAGTTGGCATCGAGGGGGCAGAAACAATGAAATGAGCTGGGGCAGAAATAACATTTAAGCGTATTTGTCTGGAGTCTAAGCAGGGGTATACCCTATCCTCCACCCCCCTACATACCTGACAGGTGGTAAGGCGGATGCATAACAATTTATAGTAATATAGATAGTATTATAAATATGTTAGAGCAAATTAATCAAGTGTGACCTGTGAATTGCAGAATATGGCTTTTAGCAAAATACCACGTTATTTGATGTGCTTGACAATTAGGGCGGTAGCGATGCAGGCACGTTATGGTGCCAGTTTGAGGCTGGTCCAAATTTGTTATATTAGCTGATGAAAT
>CAXMTB010000438.1:0-283 GCA_964195835.1 uncultured Nitrospinaceae bacterium
CTCTTGTGCTAGCCCAAGCCGCTGAAGAGAGTGGTTTTGGAACCTCTCGATTCGCAGCCGCGGGTAATGCACTGTTTGGTATGTGGACTTGGGATGGCAAGGGCGTCAAGCCGTTGCAGCAGCGCTCCGAACTTGGCAACTACAAGATCGCCTCTTACGAGACGCCGTTACAGTCGGTTATAGCCTACATGCACAACCTGAACACGCACCAAGCCTACAGGGTTCTTCGGGTACGGCGGGCCGAGCTTCGCAAAGCAGACACCAAGGTGACCGGGTGGGAGCT
>CAXMTB010000438.1:406-752 GCA_964195835.1 uncultured Nitrospinaceae bacterium
GACGACGCCTACCTAGGCGACGGGCCGACGATCCTACTCATCCCGGTCGGGGAAGGCGCCAACTGAGTCTGGAGCCAAGCGGAGAGGCTGTAGAAACCGCCAATCCTATAAATCGCGACTTCTGAGAGGAAAAACGGCTTCTTGTTGATAGAGATACTTGAGAGACAAAAACATGGCTATTTGGAAACGGGTGGTCATGTCTGTGCCATATAACGATGAGAGCTTTTTGAGCTACATCTGATATGTTTGTATGGCTATTAACATACAAATACACAAAGAGAGTGATTGCTGATGACGGGCAAAGACATATCGCACATAGAAATACGAAAAGCTGGGAATGAAGAGT
>CAXMTB010000439.1:0-337 GCA_964195835.1 uncultured Nitrospinaceae bacterium
AAGAGGTTTTTTGAGGCCTGAATTTTTACCTCAACCATGGAATAATGGAATAGGGGAATGATGGAATAATGGTTTTTTAAAGGATATTATCCATTTTTAATTTTATCGTCAAGACGATTATTGCCATTAACCCAACAGTCCAGTATCCTCTCCGAGCAGTAGGCTCTGCCCTCCGGGGCGTAGTACCCTACGGGACGGAGTCGGGCCGGAGATCAAAACCCATCTTTCCAATATTCCAGAATTCCAACATTCCAATTGGGGCGAAGCCCCTAACTTGATTCCACAGTTGAGCATATATATATGGCCAGAATAAAGGATCTGGATATAGTCGAAATTC
>CAXMTB010000439.1:347-751 GCA_964195835.1 uncultured Nitrospinaceae bacterium
ACTGACCCGGGCGCAGGGCGCAGACAAGCGCCAGAAAATGCGAATGCGCAGAAAAATACGCGACGAGGTTTTCAACCTGTTAACCTGGGAACAACCAACCCCCACCGGAATTATGAACCGATGGGAAGAACGCCTTCAAGACGTGTTCAAAGTGATGCCCTACGGTTTCAAAGAAGAACTATTCAAATTGATGGTCGACAAGATGCAATACCCGTTTAAAATGAGAAAACCCTAATAGAACCCATCTCAAAAATAGGATTTTGGTTCAGAGTCAAGGCGGGGCCAAGTTTCAATCCGCAGGCATACTTTCAGTATGTCGAGGAGTTGAAACGAGGGTTCAACACAGAGATTGGGCCAAAAGATGTTTTTGAGATGGCTTATAGGATCTTGACCAACTAATACAG
>CAXMTB010000440.1:0-272 GCA_964195835.1 uncultured Nitrospinaceae bacterium
CAAAATTCTGATTTGAAGGTCGGTTAAAACGCTCCCAGCTGACAATCCTTTATTTTGACCCCCATGGCTTCGCAAGCACCGCTGACAGTCATTTTGCTGACGTTCAACCGGGATGCGATGTCCCATGCGCGCTTACATGAAAGCCTTCCCTGAACAAGCGCATCGGAAACAGCATCTTTTACATCCTCATTTATATTGTCCTGAGGTTTAATAATCTTTTTTTTAGGCTGATATCCAAACAATCCCAGCTGGCATTTCGGCAATTTAAAATT
>CAXMTB010000440.1:282-748 GCA_964195835.1 uncultured Nitrospinaceae bacterium
AGGTCAGCCGTCTTGCCCACCTTTTCCGGTGAAATCTGTAACGCTTTTGCAATTTCAAATGCCACGGCACAGGGAATTTTGTCGTTTTTTGTCTGTTTCAAGATTTCATTTTTAATCAAGGTGTCAGGTTTTTCATCGGGTCCATGCTTTGTTGAAAAAGTTTTGCCTTTACTAAGACTCATAACACGCTCCTTTCGTGATGTTTTTGCCGTAAAAACGTGATAAATTAGACTTCTTTAGAATCAATTGATTTTGAAACCGATCCAAAATCTGCATTTTGCTTGAATTTCAGGGTGCTGTCTGTTAAATATACCTGAAGCTCCTTTGAAATCGATTTGTTTCAAAGGGCTAAACCATTATAAAAAATTATTGTCAAATTTATTTAATATCAGGTCATCATGGCTTTTTCAATAAAACGAAGAAAAACTCGCCAGATTAAGGTTGGAGATGTAAGTGTGGGCGGGAC
>CAXMTB010000441.1:0-747 GCA_964195835.1 uncultured Nitrospinaceae bacterium
ACCAGTGCGGCGAATGCCAATTCTTGTTGGGGTAGTTGTTGTCCTTGTCTTGGCTGTTGCTGTGGGGATCTGGCAGTTTTACATGCGACGCCCGTCAGTAGAGTCTGCGTCTGTGGAAAAGATGGCATATCAGTTGCCTGACAAGCCTTCCATTGCTGTTCTGCCGTTTAACAACCTGAGCGGCGACCCTGAGCAGGAATATTTCAGTGACGGGATCACTGAAGAAATTATTTCCTCACTTAGCAAGATTCCAAAGCTCTTTGTGATTGCTCGAAACTCCACATTCACTTACAAAGGCAAACCCGTAAAGGTTCAGCAAGTGGCAGAAGAATTGGGGGTTCGGTATGTTTTAGAAGGGAGTGTTAGAAAGAGCGGAGACAAGGTACGAATAACCGCCCAGTTGATTGATGCGCTTAAAGGGCATCACCTTTGGTCGGAGAGGTATGACCGAAATCTGAAAGACATATTTGCCGTTCAAGACGAGATCACCAAAGAAATTATCACGGCCATGCAGGTAAAGTTGACGGAGGGGGAGCAAGCCCGAGCGACTGCAAAAGGCACAAATAACCTTGAGGCCTATCTAAAGTACTTGCAGGCGAATGAGTATATTCACCGGATAAATCCAGAGAGTAATGCTTTGGCAAAGCAATTGGCAGAGGAAGCCATTGCCTTAGACCCTAATTACGCACCGGCTTACAGAGCTCTAGCTGCAGCCCACTTGATGGATGTGTGGCTTGGTACAAGCAA
>CAXMTB010000442.1:0-740 GCA_964195835.1 uncultured Nitrospinaceae bacterium
GCCCCCTGTTTCATCGAGGGTTTTTCATTTCATATGCAGGGCATTAGCGATTTAAGGTTGCTGCTATACATGTTGAGTTGTGAATGGTTCTTAAAAGTGCAAGGTGTACAGAGTACATGTTAAGTCTTAACACAAAACAAAGGCCCCTCCCAATTAAGGAAAGGGCCAAACAGGATCAGTAATAAATAAAACCGAGCTGTCTCTTAGAGAACTCGGCTTTATTATTGGCTGATACAAAACTTAATTGCAGTCAGAGAGCCACAGGCAGTTCTCCTGACCGCAGGAACTTGCGGCACCGGTTTGAAAGCAGGGAGTGTTATTCTCAGTCTTCTGGATCATCCGAATCAGTTCTGCCTTTTTTGTTTTACCGGCTTTCAACCCCATCTTCTTAGCAACACCTTGAATTTCTTTTACTGTCATCTTCTTATCTCCTTAGTTTGTTATTTATTGAAATGGAAAAATATGCACCCATAGCTTAAATACAAAAGCAGAGGACAATACTTTTGTGTTAATCTTCTGTCAATGTTTATTGGGTAACGAGTTGGAAATTAAAAAAGACCAGTTACGGACACAAAAACAAAACCCCCTCCCAAGTCATCGGGAAGGGCCTTTTTCAATGTACACTGATACTATCAGTATCAGTGTGTGATGAGCCAGTGTGTTAATTACCGACTTACAATAACTGCTATAAATCTACACTCGTGAATCATTCCTGAAGTATCAAGATTGCCAGTGGATAT
>CAXMTB010000443.1:0-735 GCA_964195835.1 uncultured Nitrospinaceae bacterium
GCTTCAATCAATTCAGGAGGATTTATAGTAATTCGGCCTCCTAATCCATAGTGACTCAATGCACATCCAAATCGATTCCTAAAACTCAAGACATTTAGGAAGACAAAACTATGGCCACCAGGGTTCGATCCTTGGTGGCCTTTCCTATATGTCAGGGGTAGTAAGAATTTCGCATTTCAGCCAATCGGAACACTCCGAAACAATGCAGTAGGAATTATGAGAAATCCTTTTCTTTGACCTCAACATGTATGCGGTTATAATAAATAGCGTTTTATTTTTTCCTACTTGTTTAGGATCTACGGAGTAGTCATGAACAGAATCAAAATCATGATCATTACAACAACCTGTCTTCTAATGTTAACCGGACAGGCTTTAGCGGCCTTGGAATGGACTCTTGATCAGACTATCCCGTTAACAACGGGCGCACTTGATGTTGCTGAGTCTCCGGATGGCAAGCGTCTCTATGTGTTAACAGGAGAGGGGACGATCTTGGTCCTTGACCCAAGTGGTCGTGTTGAGACGATAATTCCCGGACCCTTCAATGCCAACCGCTTGCAGATCAATCGAGACGGTAGCAAGTTGTTTTTAGCCGGAGAAGGACAGAAATCTTTGCAGGTTATCTCACTTGCCGAGCGTGTCGAGATAGATCTGACTGGCTCCCCATTCAAAGGAGGCGCTGCTGCAGCAGTAGCTGTGGTGGTATTTAGCGATTTCCAATGACCGTACTGTGCGCGG
>CAXMTB010000444.1:0-734 GCA_964195835.1 uncultured Nitrospinaceae bacterium
GATGGTGGCGGCTGGCGAATGCCCACAATAAAAGAACTGAAAACGTTCTATCAAAAGGGCGCCTGGACAAGAAGCATGACTCAGTTATTGAAAACCACCGGATGGTTCGTATGGTCGGGAAATACCAAAGAACCGTGGCCGGGTTGGGGCGTCTACTTCGACCGTAGCTTCGGTATTGAACGCTGGGGGCACCGAGACGGCTCCCGCAACCTACGGGGTTTTGCGGTGCGTTCTCGAAAATGATGATGGATGATTCGTCAATTTTCCCATTTCGCGTGTGATAATGACTCGAAAAATATGGCATATTTGGAGAAATAATCATTAGTTAGTGTCCATCCATAAATGAGGATTTTTGTTCAAGATTAAGCCTCCGGTCCGTGGGGCCTACGCCCCGGAGGGGCATGGGAAAAAAAATAACCACAGGCATATAGTTGATATTCCGAGGATTTATCCGCCTCAGGTGGGTTATTTTTTGAGCATAACGCAGAGATCGGGCAAAAAGACCATTTATGGACGGACACTAGTTAGCCGCCTGAGAGAGTAACTGTTTATGATTAATGCAATTGGAGGAGAGATGTCTAAAAAGAAAAGCTTCCATATGACTCCGGATGATTTCCGTCAAAATGGTAGAGCAGTAGTAGATTGGATTGCCGATTACTATAATAAGATTGAGTCGTTTCCAGTTTTATCTAACGTTCAGCCGGGGCAAATTCGAGATTTGCTTCCTTCAGAAC
>CAXMTB010000445.1:0-734 GCA_964195835.1 uncultured Nitrospinaceae bacterium
TCACGTCCGTGTCTGTGAGAGCGCAGGGGGGAGGTTCCCCTGCGCCACTCGACTCGCCACAACTGTCGTTTGGTGATATGGTATTATGGTATCACAAAAAAATCAGGCCACTGATAGCTTTTTTTCATTGCAGGTATCTGGAGTCGGAAGTCGCTATTCAAATTGGTTATGTCAGGAGTTTGACTTCTGCTGAGTTTTTGTTCAGCAATTCTTTCAAACTGATAAACTTGTTCAATGAGCATTTCATAAATTCAGAGCACATCGAAAGCCGACATCTGGGAAAGCTTCCCATAGGTACCTGAAGCTTTTAGATTCTGATCCGTGACTGAGAGACTTGCCGACGACAAGACTTGGGTAGGAGATATTCTCTTGAGCGCTGGCTTTGTTTTATTTCTTGCCCTTTATAGGATAAGTATAAAATATTAGGGTCATTCACCTCATAAGGACGCTCCGCATTCGCTGCAAAATCTATCATCTATATCTGCCGTGTTGTCGCAATTACTACAAAATTTTGAGTATGACTCTTTTTTGACGGTAGCATTGTGGGTTATGGGTCGGTTGGACTCAGTTCGGCGGGTGACCATTTTCCAAACAAAAACAATTAGTATAATTATACCACCCGCAACAACAGCAAGGAGAGGCCAGTTAACATCCGCGCCCGTCTTTGCTGTGGAAGTTAATCCAGGTTCTTGTACGCGTGTACTTGGTGGAGTCAAACCTTCAACTGACATTTT
>CAXMTB010000446.1:0-731 GCA_964195835.1 uncultured Nitrospinaceae bacterium
CAATCAGTCCGTTGGACTGATACAGAGATCAATTGAGGATGTGGGAATTGCGACAATCTCTATAAGCCTTTCAAAAGAAATAACTGGCAAGGCACGCCCACCACGAGCCCTTTACTTAGGATCTCTCCTTGGACATCCTATTTCTTACCCCAATCAAGTGTCTCGCCAGCTCTATGTGTTGCGCCTTTTGCTAAAATATCTGAAAAAAATCAGTACACCAGGTACTATCGTTGATATTGACATGACCACCCTCGATAATTGTGTGACCACCTCACCCGAAAAAAAGTGACGATCTCTGTCAATCATGTTATTCGATAATATCAGCCGTTCAATATTCATGTGATATCGTTTTCAAAAAGGGCAAATCCTTTTTACCGGGTTTGCCTATTTCATTTTTATGATATATGTATTAGGTATTAATTGGCTTTAGGTTGTGCTTAACTCATTAATATCGGATAAGAATGAGTCCCGTACAATATATGCCAAGGCAGAATAATTATAAGGGAGGTAAAATCATGAAAAAAAGAGTATATATTATAATTTGTTTAATATCATTTCTTTTTGTAGGAACTTTAAGCACAACTTGCTATGCTGAACGACGTCATAAAGGAAAGATACATGGTTTAAAAAATAAGGTTTTTCATAAATTTGACTTAGCTATGGCCAATCAAGTGAAGTTGGGCTTAACAGACGTACAATATGAAAAAATTAAAATGTTAGAAATTAGCACA
>CAXMTB010000447.1:0-729 GCA_964195835.1 uncultured Nitrospinaceae bacterium
GAACGGTCTGCCGATCGCTTCGATGTATGCGATGAAGAAGGGGATTCTGGAGTTCGGTCCCGCCAACACCACGGTCGGTCTTTTCGAAGAGTTGATGGACTCCGAGGCGCTCTGGCTGACTCCGAACACAACCAATGTCTACATGTCGAGCTGGCTGGAGCTCGGTGACGAGCCAATGGTGATTGAAACGCCCCCCGATGTTCTTGGCTTTATCAATGATGCATGGTTCAAGTATGTGATCGATTTCGGCAGACTCGGTCCGGACAAGAGCAAGGGCGGCAAGTTCCTGATCCTGCCTCCCGGCTATGATGGCGATGTGCCGGATGGCTATCACGTCGCGAAGACCAGCACCTACGGAAACTGGGTGATCTGGCGCGGTTTCCAGGTGGACGGCTCGCCGAAACCAGCGGTTGATGCAACCAAGAAACTCTTCAAGATCTACCCGCTCTCGAAGAAGGACAATCCGCCAGCGATGACCTTCGTGAACGCCTCGGGCAAGTTCCACAACACGATCCACCGCATGGACTTCGGATACTGGGAGGAACTCAACGCGACCATTCAAGCTGAGCCTCTTGAAGGGCTTGACGTGGAGACCCGCGGTCTGCTCGCCTCGATCGGCATCAAGAAGGGTCAGGAGTTCAAGCCCGACGCACGGATGAAGAAGATCCTCACCGACGCGGCCGCGATCGGGTCGGTGACCGCTCGGGCCTTGACGGCCTACCCGAGGGA
>CAXMTB010000448.1:0-723 GCA_964195835.1 uncultured Nitrospinaceae bacterium
TGATTTCCGGACAAGGCGTTGTCTACTTCTTTACCGATGCGACCAGATGCTCCTACGATAATTATCTTCATCTGATTCTCCTACTTTTGAGGCCTAACGTCTGCGGTGAGACGCGGAACCGCGCAGCGGTTACCGTCGAACTCGACTGCATTGTTATGAGGTCTCAATTTTTGATTCAGCTTTTGGCAGTTTTGAGCTGAGATTTTTGATTGTTTTTGCCTGGATAAAGATGATCATTATCATGATTAAGGGTACTGCCATAAGGACAAAACTACCATATTGAGCATATTTCATTGTTGTTGGTATATCCCCTTCGTACTCTTTCTCTAAAATTGTATATTCGATTTGTTTGCTTTCTAATATTTTATGTAATAGCTCGTCGTTGGATGGGCCATAAGGGCCATCTGCACCATATAGCACTCCATCTGACTTGTATGTCACTTCTATATCACCTGTGAAATTATAGATTTTCACATCAGATATTTCTCCGGTCGCTAATATGATTAGCGGGCACTTTTGCCCTGCTATTGAATATTAAAGGGGGTTTTAGGCACTTTCACCTCTCAAGGGGGTACTGAAAAGAGTACCCTGTTTTGCAAATTTCAATATTTCCGCATCCAATTATATGATAGGGAGAGTGAATGTCAACACAAACCAATCTGTGTTGTCGGGTGAGTTAGTGCTGGGATGTAGATGCTACTTGGGTGGGATCATTTTCTCTGG
>CAXMTB010000449.1:0-720 GCA_964195835.1 uncultured Nitrospinaceae bacterium
GATAGATGTTGCGATCTATTATATGCTTCTTAATGTTGAGTTTGAGTATTTTGCCATCCGGACAAATGTCTTGTTACTGATCAACGACAATTATTATTTCCCTTCAACGACAATTAAAATTCCCGCTTTCCCAGCCTCCTAACAAACTAATTTTATAAAAGAACACTTGTAAAACAACTTTATCATATAATTTGTATTCATCCTTCTGGAGGATAGGGCAACGCTGGTGAGTGCCCCTATTGCCGGAAGAGTGACCGAAGTATGAGAGCTGTATTTTAGATGTGGCCTTTTATTCATAAATTCCAGTCCTGCCGTTGGTTAGACCATTGCGTGATAGTAAACGGGCAATTGTCCTTTCAGACGGCAACGGTTCGATACGATAAAGTTTTTGTAGTCTTTTTCGTATCGGCTTGGGGCCACAGAGCAGATCCCGGTTGTACAGCTCCAATCTGACAAAAGTAACCGCTTCTTCGATTTCATGTTTCGTCCATTCTTTTTTCAAATCGTTTTCTATCTTCATTTGGATTTCCCCTTTGCCTTTTTGGCTTGCTCCATGCGATAGCTATTTATGTTTAGCTCCAAAATGACACTGTGGTGCACCAGACGATCGATTGCTGCTGCAGTCGTCATCGGATCTTTAAAAATCTGCTCCCATTTGGAGAAAGGCAAATTGCTGGTAATCATCAGACTGCTGCGTTCATACCGATCCGCAAGGAAGGT
>CAXMTB010000450.1:0-718 GCA_964195835.1 uncultured Nitrospinaceae bacterium
TGTTTGGAGGGTGTGGAATTGACAGAAACACGAAATTATTGCTAACCCTGCTATTTAAGAATGGATTTGTGGGAGATATAGCGTTCAGCGGTAAAGAGGAGATATTTACTAAAAGTCCTCTCGCATTGTTTTGATGATAAGAAGTGGCGTGTTTGAGGTGTTTACTAGAAACCCTGACAAATAATAAATGGCCACCCGAAGTTGATCCAGGTGGCCATCGTTTTGTGGATTAAAGAGCTTCCTGAATAGGAAGCTATCAATAAGAAGCCGTTTTTGTTCTCAGAAGTCGTGCTTCTTAATAATCAATTTTTGACTTTCTAAAGAGATATAGTTTTAGAATATTAGTGATCTCCTGCGTTGTTAACCTAGCACTTGTGTGTGATCTGAAGTTTCAGCATTAACAATAAAATCCCAGAGGCATGCACGTGTTTCCTCATCCATATCCTTGAAATGTAATCCCATAGTAATAGTTGGAGATACCGGGATATTTTCTGGTTTCCCGCTCCAAATAACCCTTGCAAGAAGCGATGATGGCTCTTCCTGTCCAGGTAATTGTAATTGAATTTTTGTTTCAGAATCCTTATCAGGTAGTTGACCCAGCTCGAAAATGTCAATGGCTGCACCTGTGGAGCTTATATTTAACAATCTAGCAGATCTTTTTTCCCTACCGGAGCCTATCCGAACAAAAAAATCACGAGACAGGCTTAGCCGAAAATCG
>CAXMTB010000451.1:0-716 GCA_964195835.1 uncultured Nitrospinaceae bacterium
TATTCGACAGTGGGTAAAAATATTATCGTTGCATGGAACGCCAGCCGCGAAGCAACACGAGCTGTTAAAGATGCAATTCCGCTATTAAAACTTGCAGAAAATGTGCACGTCGTGGCGGTTGATTCTGGATATGGTGAACACGAAAGCTTCCCATGTACTGATATTGTAAACTATCTGGCTCAACATGGCGTAAATGTCGATGTGCACAGGAGCTCGGGTGGTCAGATTGATATTGGTAATGAGCTGTTATCGCGGGCAGCAGATATATCGGCCGACTTGATCGTTATGGGGGGGGTATGGTCATTCTCGTCTCAGGGAATGGGTCCTCGGTGGAGCAACGCGCACAATACTGGAGTCAATGACGATCCCAGTGCTGATGTCTCATTAGCTTTCATCTTGGTTCCTTAAATGTCACGACTGCTGAGGCAAAAAATGGCTTCTTATTGATAGAGACATTTAGGAAGCCTTTTAATCAACAAAACTATGGCCACCAGGGTTCGATCCTTGGTGGCCTTCCTTGTGCTGGTGGGTGAATAGACATAGAAGTGAACAGAGTGATAGAATGTGAATGGGTAAACAATTAACTGTTTGCCTTCTAGATAACATTGCCCCGTAGCCATCCCCCTCCTTTGACTGCGGGGCTTTTTTTATTATAAGTCAGGGTAAACAAGAATTTCGTATTTAAGTCAACTCAGTAGCCACGAAACAATGTAGGA
>CAXMTB010000452.1:0-714 GCA_964195835.1 uncultured Nitrospinaceae bacterium
ACGGCTTTTTTTAAATGGCTCATGATTGATAAAGTTTAAGTGACCCGCCATAGGATTGCAAGTATCAATATGTTTGAAAGTGGTATTGTTCTTGTCTTTTTATCTGGTTTTTAAAAACCGGGTCCTCAGAGCCCGGTTAAAAACAACGGCTATGGCGCTTTAATCGATTAAACTGGAATATTGGAATAATGGATGGTTGGCAAAATCAAGCCATTTAAAGGTTGTCGAGATTTGGCGGCTTGGGAACAATTATTATAATTTGATGAAATTAATCGTAATATGTGATATTAATTTTTTAGGTGTCATGAACTTTGTTGGACTCCGGCAGTACACGTTTTTTAAAAAAGATTATCCATTCCGCTGATATATATGTGTTTACAATAAAAACTCCCCGACCCCTCAATTAGTTAACTTGATTAGAAAAAATGGATTTCGAAAGAAAAATGAAAAGGAGTTTGCATTATGAAAAAATCATTCGGTGCTAAAACGCTAATTTTTCCTACACCGGTCTGGTGTGTCGGCTCGTACGATGCGAAGGGCGCCCCTAACGTTATGACCATTGCCTGGGGCGGCATCTGCTGTTCCAAACCGCCCTGTGTGACCATTTCTCTTCGCAAGGCCACCTATACCTATGGCAATATAATGGAAAGGCAGGCGTATACCCTCAATGTACCGTCTGAACATCATGTTCAGGAAGCGGATTACTTTGGCATG
>CAXMTB010000453.1:0-714 GCA_964195835.1 uncultured Nitrospinaceae bacterium
GTACTGCGAAGAGTCAGCGGCAGCTAGCTCCCGCAAAACTCCCGCAAGGGGAGTTTTCACAACACTAGAAAGAAAGGTAAGTCTTTGTTTAAATGGTGGCCAGAGCTGGAATCGAACCAGCGACACGGGGATTTTCAGTCCCCTGCTCTACCGACTGAGCTATCTGGCCATGCGATGCGAGCGGTGTATTAAAGCGATTGACTCCCGCGGAGTCAAGATGCGGAAGGCATTAATGACTGATATGAGTGTAAATATCAGGAATTTGCAGAATCACCATACTGCTGGCGGCAATAATCCTGATACTCACCACTGCGTATCCGGTCACACCAGTCACGATTAGCCAGATACCACTGGATGGTTGCTTCAATACCGGACTGGAAATCATGCCGGGGAGACCAGCCCAGTTCGGTCTGCATGCGGCCGGCATCAATGGCATAACGCTGGTCATGCCCGGGGCGATCGGTAACAAACGTGATCTGTTTTGCATAGGCCGCTGCGCCGGGCTGCAATGCGTCCAGTCGCTCACAAATGAGGCTGACGATATCTATATTGCACCATTCGTTAATGCCGCCAATGTTATAAACCTCGCCAGGAGTCCCGCCCTGTAACACCGCATCAATACCACTGCAATGATCATCCACGTATAGCCAGTCACGAATATTTTTCCCGTCACCGTAAACCGGTATCGGCTTGCCTTCCAGCGCATTCACAATA
>CAXMTB010000454.1:0-712 GCA_964195835.1 uncultured Nitrospinaceae bacterium
TGTTGATAATGCAAAAACAATTGGCCATATACTTTTTACAAAAGCAGAAGTTACACAAACTAAAGAATCTGTTTCAGCCCAAATTCTTGCACCACTAGCCATTCTTCCTGAATCACAAAGTAAGGGGGTTGGTGGCCAGCTTATAAAAGAAGGCTTAAGTCAACTGAAAAATTCAGGAGTAGAATTAGTTTTTGTCCTTGGGCATCCAGATTATTACCCACGTTCTGGTTTCAATCCGGCAGGTGTTCTTGGTTACGAAGCTCCATATCACATACCAGAAGAACATGCAGGTGCCTGGATGGTGCAAGAGTTGTGCTCAGGAGTTATTGGAAAAGTACAAGGAAAAGTGCAATGTTCTGATGTGCTAAGTCAACCTCAGCATTGGCGGGAATAAATAATTGCTAACAAAACGCTAGAGTGGACGCGAAGAAGTTCGGCGGCGCTAAACGCGTAAATTTGATTTCTGAAAAGTTAAACATCCTGCAACGAGTGTTTAATTTCCTGTCTCTTCCAAAAACTCAACAATACATACAGTATATTTAAGTAGCCGACTTGCGATGTCTGCTATACATGTTGAGTTGTGAATGGTTCTTAAAAGTGCAAGATGTACGGTGGTTATGTTGAGTCAGTTTGAGTAAGTAAATAGTCAAGATGTTGGCAAGACATATTTAGTTTTTCAGAGAGAAATAAATTAAAGTCTGATATTTACCTC
>CAXMTB010000455.1:0-707 GCA_964195835.1 uncultured Nitrospinaceae bacterium
CCCGCAGTTGTACGGATGGCTTGTAGTCAAAACTCAGGTTGTCCTAGAAGTTGTTCCAGCAACTCATGAGAGCCAAATCTGGCCGTTGTAGACGATTCCCAGAAAACCTGCAATACAAGAAAAAGGCCACCAAGGATCGAACCCTGGTGGCCGTAGTTTTGTTGATTAAACCGCTTCCTGAATGTCTCTATCAATAAGAAGCCGTTTTTCTTCTCGGAAATCGTGCATTATAAGAATCAATCATTGAGACAAAATCTCTAACGTTACTCTTTATCGGACACGAAAATGGCCCGCTCATAAAATGGGGGGGCATTCTAATGAATTCAATCTATTGATTGTGGCAAAAGAGCCACCTTCAAGGATTGCCTTAAACGGTTCTTTTGCCTACAGAAGCTAGTCCTGACACTTTGAGCTTATTGGTATTTCTCTCGCTGATTACGAGACCAGGCCATTCGACCGTCAACATAAACTTGCTCTATTTGTCCGGTAACTCTGGGATTACAAATTATGCGGGCTCGGGGATCTTCGCCCTTAAGAGGTTTTCTGCTGCCCTTTGTTCGTAATAACCCGTAAAAACTAAGTGCTATCCAAGTAGTCTGTGACACAAGGGATGGCAGGTTGAAAGTGTTCGTCAAAGAAATGAGCACAAAAGTTGCTCCAAGGAGATTTAGAAGGCTGTATGTATAGCCTTTTTCGATCTCAATTTT
>CAXMTB010000456.1:0-705 GCA_964195835.1 uncultured Nitrospinaceae bacterium
GGTGTCCTGGAGAGCTATCAATTCAACCAATGACATTGGAGCGGCATCTCCCGGTCGTTGCCCAAGTTTTGTAACCCGTGTGTAACCGCCGGATACCGTGCCAAACCACTCGTCGGCGTGTTCAAACAGCTTATGAACAACTTCTTTTTCCCTCACAATAGATAGGGCTTGACGTCTGGCATGCAAGTCACCACGTTTGGCCAGGGTAATCAATTGATCTGCCCAGCGGCTAACCTCCTTGGCTTTCGTCCCGGTAGTTCGGATACGCTCATATTTAAGCAGAGAAGTAACCATATTTCTGAACATGGCATTGCGGTGACTCGGGGTTCGATTCAGTTTAAGGCCTGCTTTACGATGTCTCATTATACTGTCTACTCTCCTTCCTCAGTCTTTTCCTCGGGCGGTGTAAACCCTTCAATCTTCATCCCAAGCGAAAGGCCCATCTCAGTCAAAACTTCTTTAATCTCATTTAATGACTTTCGGCCAAAATTTTTAGTTTTCAACATTTCCGGTTCAGTTTTACCGACCAGTTGAAAAATTTTATTTATATCCGCATTCTTTAAACAATTCGCACTGCGCACGGAAAGCTCGAGTTCCTCAACACTACGGTAAAGATTGTCATTAAACTGGGGCGTATGCCGCTCTTCAGCCTTAGTATCAGGCTTCGGTTGAAGCTGTTCATCAAAATTAATAAAGAGCGTCATC
>CAXMTB010000457.1:0-699 GCA_964195835.1 uncultured Nitrospinaceae bacterium
GGTTCGCGCCTTGTCCTTGAACGTAATCTGCATTTTTGAGATGGCTTGTAGTTGGAATGGTATTTATCCATTTAACATAGCAAAAATGAGTGTACGTGTTCACGGGGTTTGCTTCCCCGTGAACACGTACAAATGAGTTGTAATTTATGATGAAAACAACGATCGCTGATATTATCGAGGTCATGGAATTATTTGCGCCAAGCCGGCTTGCCGAAGAATGGGATAATGTAGGGCTACAGATTGGAGATAAGAACTGGCCGGTTCAGACCATCCGGATTGCCCTGGACCCAACTCCTGATGTTGTTAAAGACGCCTGCAGAAACGGTATTGATCTTTTAATTACACACCATCCTCTGATATTTCGTCCTCTAAAATCGATCAATTTTGGGGAGCCCTTGGGTTCCATCATTCAGATGGCGTCTCAGCACCGGATGGCGATATTTTCAGCCCACACCAATCTTGACAACGCAATGGATGGTCTTAATGATGTCCTGGCTCGTCGTTTAGGGCTTAGAAATTTAAAAGTACTGGGATATGCTATAAAAGATGAAATGTTTAAACTGGTGGTGTATGTCCCCGTGGCGCATGAACAGGATGTTATCACTTCATTATTTGAAACAAAAGCCGGTGATATCGGTTCGTATAGCTGCTGTTCGTTTAGAAGTAAAGGTAAAGGTACGTTCAAGCCGGGACCTTTGT
>CAXMTB010000458.1:0-699 GCA_964195835.1 uncultured Nitrospinaceae bacterium
ACTTTGGGCGATGGCCCGACCGGTTTTGGTCTCCAAACGCTTTAAAGCGAACGGAAGCCACTTTTTTGGGGGATCGTATCCGATGTCCGAGAGCGCTTTTAAATCCAAAATCAGTGCCAACTGATCTGCATCATATGCAAGTTTGGACTCTAATGATCGACGTTCATTAAATTCCGTGATAAGATCAGCGAGTGTTGTACCAAACGGTAAATTCTTGGTGATATGCCTCACGGCTTTATTTTCATTTGCCGTCACATAATTTTTCTGGACATAATTCAGGTCGCCGGTGTTTGCTTCCGGAAGATCGTGGACCAGACACATGGAAATGAGTTTGAATGCATCCACATCAGGCTCCATTTGAACCATGACAAAGGCAATGAATGAAACACTAAATGAATGTTCGGCTACGGATTCCTTGCCTGCACCTAAAAAATGGTAGCCCGATCTGGGGATATTTTTTAAAATGTTTGCTTGAAACAGTAAATTTGCGATATTTTTCATAGAAAGATCCTTATTTATTAAATGCAATAACGTTAGGAAATAGGAATTAGAAAATAGATAACCTCAAATGAACATCAATATTATTGTTTTAATTTGTGTTTATTCGTGTTCATCCGCGGTTTCCTTTATCCTCTTTCCTCTTTTCTCTTTCCTGTTTTTCGAAAGGAGCCGCTGTTTCAGCTTTTATGTGTATTTGCA
>CAXMTB010000459.1:0-696 GCA_964195835.1 uncultured Nitrospinaceae bacterium
CCGGTGTGTCGGCGCCGACGAGGATCTGTGCGGCCGAGATTCCCGATTGCACGATCGACGTTTGCGAACCGCGTTCATTGCCATGACGTGCCAGCACGTGCCCGACTTCGTGTCCGAGCACAGCAGCGAGCTGTGCCGGCGAGATTGCCACAACGAGAAGGCCCGTATGCACACCCATCTTGCCGCCAGGTAGAGCAAACGCGTTCGCGGTCGGATCTTCGAAGAGCTCGACTTCCCAGTAATCAACGGCAATCGGTCGAAGTTCCTGGGACGTCAAGATCCCCGTGATCGCACCCGCAACGCATTGTACGTACGCGGTCTGTGCCGTATCGACCGAGCGGGGCGTATTCGACTGCATGTCCGCGAAGGCGACACTCCCCATTTCGGCCATCTCGATTTCAGAGTTCATCAGGAACTGACTACGGCCGGTCGGACACGCCATGACCGTCACGAGCAGGATCAACACGAGAATCAGTTTTCGGCCTTGAATCACGTCCACTCATCCTGTTTCGCGCAAAATTGAGACGGGTTCTCTGGGCTTGCCGGTATGGCGGAGAGGGTGGGATTCGAACCCACGAGGGCTTTCACCCTGCCGGTTTTCAAGACCGGTGCCGTCAACCGCTTGGCTACCTCTCCGCACAATAGAATCAGGCACTTAGAGCGTATCTCGGGCCGGGCTTATCAAGCAACTCTGGA
>CAXMTB010000460.1:0-245 GCA_964195835.1 uncultured Nitrospinaceae bacterium
TTGATATTTGCTGATCATTGCAGGTATCGCAGGTCCACCCGATATTTGAATACATTGGACCAGGTTTTAAAACGTTCAAAATTCCTGTGCTCATCATTACGTATCCGCAATTTGCTCCCTTTACAGATATCGTCATACGATACAGAATATTTTGATGGAAGAAACCTGCGATCGATAGCGAGACTGTCGAAAAAGTCCAAATTTGGCCATTTTACCAATTTCGCATGTAATGAAATCAATTAGTT
>CAXMTB010000460.1:255-694 GCA_964195835.1 uncultured Nitrospinaceae bacterium
AAAAAGGCAAACCCTGTGGAACGGATTTGCCCTTTTTTGAAAACGATATCACAACCAATTGAAACGTTGCTGAAATGACGGATATATAGCAGTAATCACCGGTTTCGCGAATCGTGTGATACGATTTGTATATGTAACGCTAAGCGTACCGGTGGCGAAGCCGTCAGGTTGCGCGCCTTGTTAAAGCCGTACATTATTCATCTAAATGAAACTTGACGCCATGGCGATTTGCTACAATTTGGAGTTTATCTATCTCCGGAAGCCCCGAAGGTATTTCCTTAGCAAGGTCAGTGAAGAAACTTGATGCATTACTTGTCTGGCTTGTGATAGATATCATTTGGCCGCCCCCTTTTTCAAAGCGAAACCAGTGCACTGTACCGGCAGGCAAATGGACCAGAGTCCCAGGTTTTGCAACCATCTTTTCTTCATCATATCCAAA
>CAXMTB010000461.1:0-693 GCA_964195835.1 uncultured Nitrospinaceae bacterium
TAATAACTTTCTCACTTTCTCAGCTCTTCCTTGATCAATAGAGATGGCTAAAACAATCATACCTTTACTTCTGTAAAGACGATGGATCTTTTCTAGAGAGGACCTCTCCTTACCGCAGTAAGGTCACCAAGTAGCCCAGAAATTCAACATAATGAATTTGCCTTTAAAATCATCCAGGCTCCATTTATCCCCCTCCAAATCTGAAAGGATAAAATCGGGAGCATCAAGCATTTTGCTCTGCCTGACTACTCCCATCGGCTTCAGGTAATCCACTTCCTCGCTAAGGGAAAGTTCAGCGGCCGCCAAAAAAATAAATATGACCAAAGAAAAAGGTATAAGCAATCTGGTTGTTTTTTTAACTTCTGGAAATTTCGCGGCATTTCCAATTCTTTGAATAAGATATGCCGGAGAGATTTTATCAAATTTCATATCTTCTCCTCCCTAAAGGTTGAATTTCAAAAAGGGCATTGAGGCTCCTTGCAGCCTGTTTTTGATCCTTTCAGACACCTCGTGGTTTGAGTTCGGCGGTTCAATTCTCTTTCCAATAAATGGTTTGTATCTTTGACTACCAGACCAATCCGTTTAAAAACCCCAGTTTGGCCGTTATTAAAGTCAATTTTCCGGTTATCATCAGTATTCCTAAAAGCACCAGTATCGCGCCGCTGATTTTTTGGATGAGATTCATATATTTTT
>CAXMTB010000462.1:0-692 GCA_964195835.1 uncultured Nitrospinaceae bacterium
CTAAGTTCGGAAGGGATAACCGCTGAAAGCATCTAAGCGGGAAGCCTCGCCCAAGATTAGATCTCTCAACACTTGATGTTGTAAGGGCCCTTGTAGACTACAAGGTTGATAGGCCAGGTGTGGAAGCACAGTAATGTGTGAAGCTAACTGGTACTAATTGCCCGAGTGACTTGGTCATATAACACCAAAACCCTTTTTGGCTGCTTCATTCGCCAAAAAGATCTTTGCATGACAGAACACCCAGTTGCGGGGAGTAGAGGAAACTCTGGTCCCCAACAGTTTGCCTGGCGGCAATAGAGCATTGGAACCACCTGATCCCATATCGAACTCAGCAGTGAAACGATGCATCGCCGATGGTAGTGCGGGAGTTCCCGTGCGAGAGTAGGTCACTGCCAGGCGCCAAAAACGAAACCCCGGTCTGATAATTCAGGCTGGGGTTTTTTTTGTGTGCAAAATTGTAAGGTACTGAATAGGCTCGTGGTACGCATGCTGTACACGCAAGGTTTGATAATCTAACCTTGGCGCACATTCAAAAAAATAAGGCTCATATTTTGGTGGTGCATAAATTCCCGCGAAAGACCTTAACATGGTTGTTAATGATTTATTTGCTACCGCTTACCGTCTGTGCAGACGCGATTGTTGTATCACGGGCCATGTTTGCGTCCACCATTGTTGAGTATTTTATAGAAGAC
>CAXMTB010000463.1:0-689 GCA_964195835.1 uncultured Nitrospinaceae bacterium
AGCTACGATCTCGTCAGGAACCTTGAGTTTTTTTTGAGAGCGGTTTTTCGATGCCATTAGTTAATCGAACAGCTCCTCTAAAGTATATACGCTGGTCTTTTTCTTTAATGCAGAAATACCCTTTTTTATTTCTGTCATCAAATCTTCATCAAATTTTATCGCAATGGTTTCCCTCCAGCCTTCAAATTCATCAGGGCTTACTAAAACTGCCGCCGGTCGTCCAATTATAGTCAACTAAAATTATGGTCATAATTTAATAGAATATATTGAACATGTCAAACAAATAAAACAAAAAAAGCCCGAGCAATAATTACCCGAGCTTTCTATATTTGGTGCCGAGGGACAGAATCGAACTGCCGACACGGGGATTTTCAGAACAGTATTTTAAAAATTTAAAATGATACAATTACAAGCAGTTGATTCTATTCCACTTTTTCAACTAACTTTTGGTTTCGTTGGGCACAGATCCATGCGGATTAACATTATCCTTTGCAAAATCTATTTTTCACTCAAAGAGATCCGCATGACTCCCGGTCCGTACGAGACATAGTTCACTGCCCTCGATTCGATATATCAGGAGCCAATCAGGCTCAATATGGCACTCCCGGCAGTCCTTTAATGTACCTTTCAATCTGTGATCCCTGGTCTCCGGTGGCAGTTTTTGGCCCTCAACCAATAGTTGCACAATG
>CAXMTB010000464.1:0-688 GCA_964195835.1 uncultured Nitrospinaceae bacterium
CACCGTGTTCAGACAATTGAATGAAGGTGATATATTGGACATGGAATACAATCCGACAAGATCTTCAGGACCCACCAAACTTTTAAAAACCCAGATCACATCCAAAAATAGTTATGATCGTTTTAAAGGGCATTCTCTTGTCGAGCTTGCCATCATCGACAATTAGGATGGAAAGTATTTATTGCGGAGCTGATTCTTATGACTTGTGACAGATGTGGGAGAAAAATCAATCATATTTATATCACCGAAGACCATGAAAAAATTTGCGACAGAACCTGTAAAGGTCGCCGGCGCCTATACCCGTCATCTAATCTAAAATCAAACTGGTTCCAGGGTACAGAAAATGAACAAAAATTCCTTAAAGAAAAGCATGGAATCTCTTATGAGGAGAAATCCCGAAATCGAGATTGTTAAAACCGGATTGCCGAAAAAATTGATGATTAAAAGAATAGAGGTCTTAAAGAAAAGCAGAGAATCTCTTATCGGGGGAAGGGCCGAAATTGAGATTGTCAAAACCGGATTACCGAAAAAATTGGTTAAAAGAATAAAGGTCGTTTGTGAAAATAAGGAAATGAGCATTCAGGATTTTGTGAGCGATGCCATAATAGAAAAATTAGAGATTGTTCACAAAGAGAGAAGAAAAAAGCTCCGACTATAGCCGAGATCAAAACCATCCTACGAAAATCTA
>CAXMTB010000465.1:0-686 GCA_964195835.1 uncultured Nitrospinaceae bacterium
TAGCGGTACAAAAAATCGTGAATATCTTGACTGCGCCGATAGTTCATCAAATCCCTGTACGATGCAGTCGCTATTTGTCAAGGTAGTTGTCGCATGAATGTGAATTTTTTCTTTTCAACCCTCGGTCCCCTTCACGCAGCTATCTGGACAACCTCGTTACTTTTACCTTTTGGCGGGTTCAACCAGACATGATCAATGTAATCCCAGTTTCTGGTTGCTCCGCTCCAGCGGTTTCCATTCCGGCTTTTGGCTCTTTCATAAACCATTTGCCGGTGTTGAAGGATTTGAAGATCTTCACCCCGATGCCGTTGATTCGGGGTGACAAAACGAATCGCACTATGCAAATGAATATTGTTATACCAGAGAACAAATTGATTCACCCAACTGCGAGAATCCTCGATTGTTTCAAATCCAGATCTTGGATAGCCCGACCGATATTTACACGTTCGAAAAAGCGCTTCCGAATAGGGGTTGTCGTTACTGACTCTCGGCCGGCTGAACGAAGCCATGATCCCCAGCGATTCAAGTTTGGCATTGAGCGTGGATCCCTTTTGGGGCGAACCATTGTCAGAATGCAGCACAAGCGGTTTGAGGATGCATCCTTCGGCCAAAACGGCCTTATGGACAAAGGTGGCCGCATTGCTGGAACACTCCCGATTGTATGCCTCCCAACCGACGATTTTTCG
>CAXMTB010000466.1:0-431 GCA_964195835.1 uncultured Nitrospinaceae bacterium
GCGTTTACAGAGAGAGTGTTGTATCGGCCGCCAAGGAACAAAATGGATATAAAAATGCTTTGCTTCTAACTGACTCCGAAACAGGCAAATTCATATCAGTTACTTTATGGGAAACAGAAGCTGACATGACTGCTGGCGAAGCAAGTGGATATTACAAAGAGCAACTCGGTAAGCTCGGAGCTTTTTTTGCGGGCCCACCCACCATGGAACATTATGAGGTATCTGTCCAAGATTAAGATGCTGCAATCCATGCTCTTAATTACATACTCCAAACTTTAGCCGCTCTGATGGCAGAGCTATACTCTTCTGCCTCCGGGACTCTCCGAGACCTTGATTGGCCTCGTTGGGAAGCTCGGCCCCCCTCAGAGCGGTTTTTCTTGCCATCACCCTTTACGCATCCCACCAGTTAGGCTACAGATTATCCATGCCAA
>CAXMTB010000466.1:441-686 GCA_964195835.1 uncultured Nitrospinaceae bacterium
CGATGATGTCCGGCGGCCGACACCTGCTCATGTTGTGGACAGTTTAACCAATAGTTTTTTTGGGTGCCGGAAAGTTAAGATTGCCAGTGGATATGTTGACTGTTATTCCCAAAGACAAAACTCAAGATGTTGGCAAGACATGTGGACTTTCTCGCCGCTTCCATTACTACCACATTGTAGCACCTGCTTCCTTGACTCTCAACCTATTCTTGATTAGATTTTAAAGGTATTGTACATAAACTTCT
>CAXMTB010000467.1:0-682 GCA_964195835.1 uncultured Nitrospinaceae bacterium
CGAAAAGGTTAAAAATGGTCTTAAAAGAGATCAAAGAACAGGGCTGTTGTTAAAACGGGTCACAGTGAAACTGTCTAAATCTGACCAAGAAGCTGTAATCGTATTTTCTAAAGGGTATCGTGAACCTGAAGTAGATACCATAAAGGGCAAGAAAAAGAAAAAAGAGCCAAAATGGGCCGCTTTTCTCAGCACCAATACCCGGCTACATGCTTCTACGATCATAAAAAAATATATCAAACGCTGGCCAGTAGAAGTTTGCTTCAAGGAATGCAAACAGCAACTTGAACTCGGTAGAGATCAGAGTAACGATTTTAATGCTCAAGTATTTGCCACCACGGTCAGCTTTTTGAGATATAACATTCTAAATTATTTGAATAAATTTGAGAACTACTCAACATTAGGCGAATTGTTTGAACATATAGCAGACGAGTCGGCGGTTACGACCTATGCCCATAGACTCTGGGATTTCTTCCGTGGTCTCTTTCTCGTCTCCTTCTCAACAATTTTTGACCTTTTCAAAATTAATGAAGATTTTCATCACTATTTAGATGCTTTAACAGCTGCTTTAAAAGGTGTTACCCCATTTCAGGGGTGCGAAACTTGAGTAGTAACAATTACCATGTTTTTCATATGCAAATGAGAAATCTGGTATTATTGGTTTTGCTTTATCTTAGGTAATGAC
>CAXMTB010000468.1:0-681 GCA_964195835.1 uncultured Nitrospinaceae bacterium
AGATTAATCGATAGAAAGAGGGGGTGGTAGATTACAGATACCTTGCCAGTATCTGCACCATTCACAACAACAATTGATATACAGATATCATATTTTTCTGGTGTCAGGCAACCTCTCGGTTACAGGTTATTTGGATGTAATGCTACTCGATTTCCCTTGTTATAAGTGCTATAGCTTCGGGATTATCAAAGGGAATTTGTTGACGATTGATTTTATGATTTCCCTTAAGCACCCTAACGCGGTTAATTAGCCAGGCGGCAAAATCGTTTTTTGTAACTGCCTCCAAGTCAACCGAAATCTGGACGTCAGTAGTTAGGGATAGTTCAATACCGCGCCCTTCATATGGACTGTCAGAAATAATCTGTACACCATCTGGGAGATCGGAATTTAACAAACCATAAAGGGCTGGGTTGTCTGTTTTGATTGAAATTTTTTTATTCATTGCCCTTCTTTTCGTACTTTTTGAGAAGGTCACGGATGGCTTCTTCAAACAATTGTTTACAGATATCTTGCCACAACCTGCATTATTCACACAAACAATTGATATACAGATATCATATTTTTCTGGTGTACAAACCTACTTCTTAAATTTCCTCATGATCCCAGCAATACCCATCAGACTAATCCCGAGAAAAAGCAATAATGTTACTGTGGCTGGAGGTCCCAGTTTCAAAGCAATCC
>CAXMTB010000469.1:0-244 GCA_964195835.1 uncultured Nitrospinaceae bacterium
TCAATTGTTATAGGTTGGCAATGTAGTTTTACATAGATATGAGGACATAGAGGAGTACGATTATGTCCCCCTAGCTATCCGTCTCGGGAGGCAGCAAGTGGAGCATCTAACTTTTGTGCAAAAAAAGCCTGGGTCATAGGTCTTTTATTCGACTGCCCACTCGGCAAAGCCTTGGAGACCTGTCCTGCAAAAGAGGTCAGAAAACTGCCTGTTTCGGACCGAATCAATATCGCGAAAGGTATGG
>CAXMTB010000469.1:366-680 GCA_964195835.1 uncultured Nitrospinaceae bacterium
GGATTCCTTGTATGGTCTAAATAGATGACAATTAGCTCCAACCCGAGCAGCTTAGTCCGTTCCGACAAATTATGACTGCCAGGGAGCTTTTAGCGTTACTGGATTGCAGGGCCTGTGAGAATTTCGCATAAATGTCAATTTCACACGCACCAAGCAATGCAGTAGGATTTATAAGAACTCGACGCCTTCCATCTGTAACCACCCGCTGCACCCAAAATCCATTGTTAAAAATCATCATTTATAAAACACGAAAGCCCTCAACCTTCGGAGCGGGGTCTTCTTACATTGCAGGTAATAATATACAGGTTGTTGTG
>CAXMTB010000470.1:0-676 GCA_964195835.1 uncultured Nitrospinaceae bacterium
TTTAAAGGTACCTCCGGATAGAGAAGCTGGGGAAAACTATTGATCAGTCTAAATAATACTATACATGTTGAGTTGTGAATGGTTCTTAAAAGTGCAAGATGTACAGTGGATATGTTCAATCAGTTTGACTAAGTAAAAACTGTAGATGTTGGCAAGACATGTTGACATACCCTCTCAGTCCTTTGGTTATTTAACTAATACCATCCAGCCAAAACCCCAACAATCAAGTAGATATAGCCATTAACACAGGCACAGATTTATATTCAGAATCTGAAAGTAACTATTTTATATAACAACAGAAATAAAAAAAGTAGCCTGTTTTGATAAATATTGGCTCACTTATTGCAAATTTAATAAATAGAGGAAGAGTCTAACCTTATAAAAAAAACTTAAAATAGAGAGACTCTCTTCCCGCAACAGGCAGGGTCATTTATTTGGCTCTGCCTTTATTATTGAATCAACATCTCTGTTATACATTGAAAGTCATGAACCATTCTTAAAGTGCCAAGGTGTACGGTGGAGTCGAATCTTGCATGACAAAACTGTAGATGTTGGCAAGCAATGTGGACTATCATATTGAGCGGTTAAAAGTTTGAGGATTTATTATTTAAAACATCTCATTTAAGTCTATTATTTAAGCCAGACTTGTATGGCACCGCTACCACCGAGTTTTGGT
>CAXMTB010000471.1:0-673 GCA_964195835.1 uncultured Nitrospinaceae bacterium
GTGCCTAAAATGAACTAAAGTGAGCTAAAGTTTATCCAATTTTATACTGACCCCAGAGAAATAAGGCTGCGCATTTCACAGGGCAGGCGCAGGCATTGAGCAAAAGGGGGAATTTTTCAAGGAGAGAATTTATTAAAACCGCTGGTGGAGCCGGTATAGGATCGGTACTCATTCCCTTAAGCTCTTTGACACAGGCACATGGCAGCTCTTCAACGAAGTTGCCTGAACAAATGATTGTGCCAAGGCGAACATTTGGAAAAACAGGCGAAAATGTCTCTATTCTTTCACTGGGTGGTGTATTAGGGCTTTATGACCAGTTAATATTCAGACAGGCTTTTAAAATGGGCGTAACCTATTGGGATACCGCTGATTCTTATGCAAGGGGAAATAACGAAAAGGCAATCGGAGAATACTTTGCCAAGTTCCCAAATGACCGGAAAAAAGTGTTCCTGGTAACTAAAGCGAGTACTTCAGATCCGCAAAAATTAACTGAGAAATTAAATGTCTCACTTCAAAGAATGAATACATCGTACATTGATATGTATTTTATTCATTCTGTAAGTGATGTAAAAGATGAATTGACAAATGAAGTCAAAGCCTGGGCTGAAAAAGCAAAAGCTAAAGGAAAGATTCGTTTTTTTGGATTTAGCGCCCATAAAAATATGGAAAACAG
>CAXMTB010000472.1:0-663 GCA_964195835.1 uncultured Nitrospinaceae bacterium
GTGGCCATAAGTGTCCGGACTAAAGAACTTTGTATTTAAAGTGGAACTAGATCGACGACTCCGGCGGTGGTATCGACCGCACCCTCGACTACGCCACCGACCACAGGCACAAAGCCAACCACTTCTCCTGCAACCCGCATTGGGATCGTCACGACCTTGGTTGCCAAACAGCCAGTCAGAAAGAGCATTATTGTTATGGTAAAGAAAAGCATTATGACCCGCATAAAGTTCTATCCATTTTTGTAAGCCTTAGCATTCGTTCGACGCAATAAAATCACTACCAATTTATCCAATTCCGAGATTTAGGTCAAAGAGATAAATATCAGACAGGTTTTGACAAACAATATAAAGGCCACCAAGGATCGAACCCTGGTGGCCATAATTTTGTGTATTAAACTGTCTCTCAGATACCGCTATCAATAATAAGCCGTTTTCTTCTTACAAGTGGTGAGTTTTAAGAACCTCTGATTCTGTTTGATTAATTATTCGCTCAGGGCAGTTGTCACCTTCCTTTTGATGAAAATCCTTTGTCAGGTATCACTTGACTTGAGCCAATCAAGGGCAACATCTTTATCCTGGTAGCAAAAGTGTTTAATTTCGGCACGATAAAAATGGCTGGCAGCTCGTGGCAAGGCAGACAAAAATTCGCTATCTGTCACGACT
>CAXMTB010000473.1:0-659 GCA_964195835.1 uncultured Nitrospinaceae bacterium
TTTTCCATTCTGTAACACTTCTTGTGCCGCTAATCTCATTCTCAATTCGTTTCTCCTCATCTGATGTTTTGTCACTTCAATCATTTAACCTCTATTCAAGAGGTTTTCACCATGGAAAAGCACCTCAAAATGTGCATGCCTTGCTCTTAACAGGACAGCACATGTTTTGTTAAGAGTGAGATCTTCTTTATAAATCCAACCCAATTGAATGACATAACCAAAAGCTTTAATCATAATAGGAGGAAACAATCATGAGAAAGAGCAAGATGACCATAACTATTTTGGGTTGTATAGGAGTTTTCCTCATCGCAGCCTTGATTCTGGTGCCTACTGTACAGGCCGGGGAAAAGACCTTTAAATATAAAGTCGTTTCCCACACAACCAAGGTGGAGATGGCTCCGGTCCCTGATGTGGAAAAACACGTCGTTGGTGTGTATGAAAAGAGTGGCGTTGCTATCTATGAAAATGGCGAAACCGCAGCCTATGACACCCGGGGTACGTTTGACTTTGTCAAAGGGCTGGGACCATGGGCGGGGTATTGCCAGAATAGCTTTGCGGACGGTTCCACAACCATAACAAAGTATCAAGGCACCTCGACGCTGGTTGAAGGGAAAAGGTTATTGAAGGGCGAGGGTAAATACATCAAGGGGACTGGCCGG
>CAXMTB010000474.1:0-236 GCA_964195835.1 uncultured Nitrospinaceae bacterium
AAAGCTCTCATAGCTCCGTATCGTTGCATGATGAGTGGTCCCTCCAAGTCAAAATTACAATAAATATCAATAATAACTTTTAACCTATCACAGCATATCAACCTTGGAAAGTCTGTCTGGCCTGATGCCTTTAAAAATATCTGGTTATCTACTTCGCTCCAATAAACTGTTACTTAAACGTTTCTGGTGACTGACTAAACGAAATCTTTAAACCGGAAAATCACACGACCTGCCAC
>CAXMTB010000474.1:246-491 GCA_964195835.1 uncultured Nitrospinaceae bacterium
GATTGACATCTATCATACAGACGTAAGCCCCCCTATACCCAAAATGCCTGCACAAATGAGACGCAGCCCAATTATCGCAGACCAAGCGGAGAAGTCAAAGAAGTGAGCGTCCGACAAATCTTTCTACGTCGTTCCCGATTTGCACGAGTCTCTAGATCGAGCGACGCCTAATACCCCTGCAATGTAGGAAAAGGCCACCAAGGATCGAACCCTAGCAACCTGTCGGACTAACCATGAACTGGCTG
>CAXMTB010000474.1:532-657 GCA_964195835.1 uncultured Nitrospinaceae bacterium
TCAGCTCCTTTTCGACCAATAGCTACGGCTATTACTCTCAAAAGAGCCAAAATCTGTTCTCAAACGGTCAAATTTTCGCTTCAGCCCAGATAGTCCGACAGGCTGCTAGGGCAAATGACTATTAG
>CAXMTB010000475.1:0-244 GCA_964195835.1 uncultured Nitrospinaceae bacterium
TTTCCTATTTTTATGGCTATACCAGATATTGGGGTGATCGAATCTGGTTTCAAACCTGTGATTTCTCCAACCTGTACGACATAAAATGATGGTTGACTAAGTTAAGGTTCGAAGCCATCATCTACCTGTTTTTTCTACAAAAACGAGAAAGGAGGTAGAGATGAACCTCGAACAAGTTTATGTAGAAACCAGCCAAAGTCCCCCTCAAAGCAACCCACTGCGAGCCAACAAATCAACGACCTCC
>CAXMTB010000475.1:313-656 GCA_964195835.1 uncultured Nitrospinaceae bacterium
TGCCAAACCCAAATTAAGAAGGCCAACATTGAACTAATCCTCGCAAAGCTCACCGATAAGGGGTTGTTTGCCAAAGAGCATGTTAAAGAGTATTTGCATGATATGTATCGGCGCAATTGTCGGCCCAACACGATCCGAACAAACAGCAGCAGCATTATGTTGTTTTTAGCCTTTTTAAAGCATCTGGGGAGAGCCCGACTAGAGACGATTAACCGAGGGGACATCAGTGCGTTTGTTGAACATGAGCAGGACCGAGGGCTTGCACCCATATCCGTGCACGGACGCCTGCGAGCCGTGTATGCCTTTTTATATTTTTTAATCCAACGCGATGTACTCCATCCCG
>CAXMTB010000476.1:0-654 GCA_964195835.1 uncultured Nitrospinaceae bacterium
TATCAATAAGAAGTCGTTTTCCTTCTCAGAAGTCGTGGTGAATAGGACATTATTGTTTACAAACTTCGTATGTTGGCCCCCAAGGCATTATCACCCAATTAGCTTCATTACTCGAAACATACGTAGGGTTATCAATTGTAAATTCTGAAATTTTGACTTCGTAGAGTTTATCCCCTGGAAGATCTCTATGAACGAACGTGTGGTAGCCATCGTCAGAGCCGATATAAAACCATCGGGTTACTTTAGGCTCTTGCCATTCACATTTGAGTCTATTTAACTCATCCAGAGTAATTACTTCATGCTCTTCAGAGAGCCACTCACATCCTGAGACTGTTAGCAGCAATATGATAATTATTGTCATCCTCATAAATACCGTCTTAAATACCTCGGTGTTTACACACCCGCCTTCATGTTCCAGAGGGCTGCGCCTGACACACTTAATAAATTCTCAGAAATCCTCTCATATTGTTTTGATGCAGTCAAACTCACAGAAATTCATAATTCTTACTGACCCTGATAAATAATAAATGGCCACTCGGAATTGATCCAGGTGGCCATAGTTTTGTGGATTAAAGAGCTTCCTAAATAGCTCTATCAATAAGAAGCCGTTTTTCGTCTCAGAAGTCGTGATTTATAGTGATCTAATCTATGTCG
>CAXMTB010000477.1:0-651 GCA_964195835.1 uncultured Nitrospinaceae bacterium
AAACCTTTGTGTCTTAGTGCCTTTGTGGCAAATATTTTTGGTTCCGGCTTGTCCGGGTTAGGATTAACCGATAAAAGATGAGAAAAACCGTTCAAGCCAACTGAGTTTACTGCGATTATTGTCGTTATTGTCAACATTCCGGCGATGCCAGAGGACCAGGTTGTTTTCCCACGGGAAAACCGGCCAGGGACGAAAGGGTTTTAGAGCGTATTGCCGAATTTTGGACCAGGTTCGTACATACCTTTGGCCCCGGAGCTTCTGTCGCTCGCATCCATGGAGATCTTCTTGGAGAACGAGTTTCGGGTTCATGGAGAGAATCACTTCCTCCCAGTGACAATCAGGATATACACGCTGGCAGATAACCACAGCACAATGGATGCCTTTTAGTTCTTCTACGTTGGTTTCAGGGAAAAAATGTGCCGATTTCCAGAACCGGTCAGGACTTCCCTGATAACAATGTGTCAGCAAGGCGTTCATGCCGTCAGGGTCCATAAATACTTCATTCATGTCAGGCCCAATCCGGTCAGCATAATCAATCCCCACATAATAGCTCAGGTTCAGTCCTGCCATCAGACGAAGGTGATTATCGATTCGATTGATCCATCTTCTGCTCTGAAAAGTTATTACGCAATTGGCTTTTTAATTCGCGGT
>CAXMTB010000478.1:0-650 GCA_964195835.1 uncultured Nitrospinaceae bacterium
GTTATTGTGATCTGCGCTTCCCAATACTTCAGGAATTTACGGGATTTGTTTTCCTTCTAAAAGCCTGAAGGTGAGCCGACACGCCCTGTCCGTCTGCTAATTATTGGGGCCGTAAGCCATCAACTTATTTCTTCCAGAATGATGGGTAGAAAATCACAAGGGCTGAGAACATTTCCAGTCTGCCTACCATCATATTCCAAGCCAAAAACCATTTTCCTGTATCGGAGATAAAGGCGAAATTTTCTGATGGACCCACGTCTCCGAATCCAGGGCCGATATTCATCAGCGCAGAAATTACCGAACTCATGGCAGTGACATAGTCCATGGAGTCCACCAGTACCATGACACAGCCGCCCAGTAGCACCATGAATATATTGACGATAAAGTAGCAGATGGCCAGGTCAATGATCGACTGGTCCACAGGCCGCTGGTTGAGCCTTATCGAGACCACCGCCATGGGCTGGAAGAAGATCTTGCGGATCGAAGCGTACATGTATTTGGAGATAATCGCATAATGGACCACCTTGATGCCGCTGGTGGTCGAGCCGGCGCAGGCACCGACAAAACAGACTGCGTAGAGAAACATCTGGGCACCCTGGGGCCATAGTTCATAGTCAGCGGTGCCGAAACCGGTGGTGGTCAATAAAGAC
>CAXMTB010000479.1:0-648 GCA_964195835.1 uncultured Nitrospinaceae bacterium
GAATGTATCCCCTCCACACTGAGGACAGCAGGGGCCTCTTTCTTCAACCCTGGGGCCAAAAAGCGCTGACGCCAGTTTACCGGCCGCCTGTTTGTTCTCTTTGTTCAAAAAAATCTCCCCGGGCAAAGCACCGTAAACCACCTTGGTGTTTTTATCATCTGCAAAAATCATCTTTAAAAAACTTTGAATGATCAGCCGGCTGTATCCTTCCTTTCCTTCAATACCGGCGATGGCCACACCAACTGCCGGTTTGCTCCACAGATTTTCAATATGAGCGTAAAAGGAAATTCCTCTATCGAGAAATGTTTTAACAGATGCGTTGATCCCCAGAAAATAGGTCGGTGCTGATACGATGTATGCATCGGCATCCAACATGGCCTGAATCACTATATTTAAATCATCTTCCAGAACACAGTGTTCGGTTTTGTAGAGGCAATGGTAACAGCCCCTGCAAGGGAGGACTTTAAAATCCTGAAGCCGCAAAAGATTCAACTCATGGGGGATGGATAGTTGATTGCTGATTTCCTTGGCCATGATTTCGCAATTGCCAAGTTTTCGCGGCGAACCGATAATGGCAAGAATTTTTTTCATAGAAATTACCTCAGGTGTATTTAAGTCAGGGATCGGGGTGTTTTTATTTGTTAAATC
>CAXMTB010000480.1:0-644 GCA_964195835.1 uncultured Nitrospinaceae bacterium
CATATTTTGACGAGATTTAAATGTTTTAGGGTAAAATTAGGAATGAGAGAAGACTGAAAAGCACCCAAAATAAAGAGCGATAATTTAAATCAGAAAAGAATCCCAAGCAGATCGTTCATGTATAGGAAAATAAATCCACAAATCAAAATCGCTATAATTGCTCCCGATTCTTCTTTTATTTTGTACCCGATAAAGACAATAGCTGCTACAGACAGCAAAATGAGAGCTATCGGTAAGATGTAATCAAAGGAGAATTCAGGTTGTGCTCCTATTTTCGATAATTTTATATATTCCAAAAACATAATAATCCTCCCTGATTAAACGTCTCGGGGATTCTATAACATGCCGAAATCATAATTTTTTAATGGCAATTTATTCATGCCGCCGATATGGAAGAATGGAATGCTGGAATATTGGAATATTGTGAATAAAAGCGGAGATAAACTATTTAAATGGTCAAAAAATCCTTTAAACTCATCATTTTTACCCTGTGAAACTTTCTTCTATTTCACCGGGGCCATTACTCCATTATTCCAATTGGGGCGAAGCCCCGAACTTGTGTTTTTGGTGGATTGATATGGAGCAATCTCAACAAAATTGCTTTATAAAAGCGTTTAAAATGTATCCTTATTAGTCGATTTGTA
>CAXMTB010000481.1:0-642 GCA_964195835.1 uncultured Nitrospinaceae bacterium
AAAAGCAAACCCTGCGAAATGGATTTGCCCTATTTAAAAACGATATCACAGATTCTGAACCGGCATTTGGGATTGCAGATATATAGCAGATATTCAAACCCCCTAAATTCATAATTTATGTAACAAAGGGCAGAGCCATGATAGCCTCGCCCTTTGTGTATGGTTATTTCCTTCAGCAAGGTAAATTTTAGTTGATTACCCAGATAAAGCTTTTATCATCTCGTTGACTTGGCCCTCTGTGGCGATAGAATGTACTGAAAAGATACAATATGGTACAAATTGCTGGAGGGCGTTCATAACTTCTACCTCAGTACCTTCGTTTATAGAATAGCCTTTTGTTTCACCAACAAATCCTCCCCAATCCGTTACTATTCCCTTTTCGATATCTTGCCTAATTACTGCCATAAAAAGGCTCCATGTATCTTTTCGTTCTTTTGGATCAACAGGAATTTTCGTTTGGTCAATTTCCCAAAGTACCAGATATTTTCCCATAATATTACCTCCAATCTGAAAGTCATTAAGATGGTTGAAAGAGGTCAAACAATATTATTTAAAACCTCCAAAACGGCGCGTTTCTGAGACAATGTCTCAACTCAGAGATTAATTACACTACAAGCCGAGATTTGATTGAGGTTAAGGATT
>CAXMTB010000482.1:0-642 GCA_964195835.1 uncultured Nitrospinaceae bacterium
CCAGCATCCTGGTAGACCTGGGCAGGAAACACTGTAACCCTCGTCTGTTTTATTGAGAACAATTTTATATTTCATAGTTTCTCCTTAAAATTTAAGGCTTACATGATGATTTAATTGAATAATAATATTGTTTTGAATTATATGCAAGGATAATTAATTACTCGCATCGGAGGTGAAGAATACCCACATTGGTTTTTAGACCCCGAAAAATAAAAAACAAAAGATTTCACCCCGGTACCATCTTCTGGAGCTACGGGGCAAGCTGTTACTGTCGTAAATTTCACGGGGTAAACCCCAGTTAAACAGAAAAGACAGATGGGTTTCACGGGGTAAACTTCGCTCCAACCCCGATAAGCGGGATCTTCGTTTCACTACGACACGCAGAGAACGGAACACAGGGCATGGAGCGATTGACTATTTTCGATTGACTATTGACTATTGTATTTTACCGCGGAGCACACAAAGGACGCAGAGGAAAGAACATTATTATTTAAAAGAAACAGACAATATAAGGCAGAAGGGAAACAGAAGGCAGAAAACAGATGACAGAAAACAGAAGACAGAAATCAGGAATCAGGAATCAGAGATCAGAAAACAGAAGGCAGAAATCAGAAAACAGAAGACAGAAGACAGAAGACAGAA
>CAXMTB010000483.1:0-640 GCA_964195835.1 uncultured Nitrospinaceae bacterium
CAACCCGATACTATCGCTTTCACAAGGTCTCCCTAGCGTAGTATTAACAGCGTAAGCTCGGGTAAGGGGGCGTTTCGGCGCTCCCCGGCCTATTAGCTAAGTATAACCTGGATTGAGCGGTTCAACGTTCAAGCCCGCCCTGGCGCGACTACCGTTATCAAAAAGATCAACCCTCTGTTATCAAAATCTATGCCTTGGATCCAACTTTTTGAAATCAGGTCTGGGCCAGGGGTTCCGGGTTGACAGGCTCTAACAGGATCAAATTAAAAGGGTTACGTCTCAATAAAAGCAGCAAGTAATTTTCACCCAGAAGGTGAAAGAGACCAAACCTGGCATTGGGTAACTTCTCAATAAGTTAGGGTTTAGAAAATCGCCGGGCTTCAGAATTTTTCAAAAACCCTGAAGCCCTTTTCCTCGAGGTTATTGAGAAATTACGGCATTGGTTTGTAACATTTTGTAATGTCAAAATGTTATAACCTTTGAACCTGGAACTCTGAACCTAGAACCGATCAATTTAGGTATAATATATCAGGAGGAGTCAAAATGGTCACCCTGGTGGTAAAACGCATCGGATTCATGATTTTTACCATGATTGTCGTATCGCTGATTCTTTTTCTTTTGCTGGAAACGAAGCTCACCG
>CAXMTB010000484.1:0-640 GCA_964195835.1 uncultured Nitrospinaceae bacterium
TGCAGGGCATTGCCGACTTGCGATGTCTATACATTGAAAGTTGTGAATAGTTCTTAAAATATCAAGATGTACGGTGTACATGTTGACTCAAAAAACGAAAACTAAAATGCAAGATGTTGGCAAGACATCTTTACTCAATAATCATTCCTAACAAGCTATTCCCTCACAAACCTTTTGACATTTCTCTCCTTCAACCGTAATATATAATTTCACTTTAAACCTTTTGATGAGTTCGACTATGCCAGAATTTGGATTACCTAAAACATATGTCAGACCAAACAATAGAGCTGTTTTAATTTGCCCATATTGCGGCCAGTGGAGATCAATCTCAGCTGATCCATTCAGGGGCGAAAAACACAAACTAAAAGTTAAGTGTTTTTGTAAAGAAACATTTAAAGTCTTTCTTGAATTCCGTAAAGAAGTTCGCAAAGAAAAATTTCTGCGGGGGGGATCCTGTATCGATCATTCACAAAAGGGCAGCAGATGTGATATTGTCATCTTAGATATTTCTTTAATTGGCTTGGCATTTTCAAGTCTAGATGCACCTACTTTAAGAATTGATGATGAGCTTGGTGTTGAATTTACCCTTGATTCTAAGAAAGGAACTGATATCAAGAAAGCTGTTATTGTCAGGAACATT
>CAXMTB010000485.1:0-638 GCA_964195835.1 uncultured Nitrospinaceae bacterium
GCATGTTGCAGAGGTTGTCGAGAAACAGTTTTTGGCGTTGGGTGCCGAGGTGTCCTCATTCGATCTGGCTGAATGCAGCAGTGATGTCGCCACGTCGATTTCGCAGCAGATGGAAGCATCAGATGGCAAGAGCTGTCTTTTTATCGGCTCTCCGGTGTATGTTTCTCATGCGGTTCCCCTTGTGATGAAATGTATTGCCGGACTAAAAGAGAATACCGGTGCCTTCGCCGTTCCTTTTGTCACCTGGGGCGGGGCTTGCAGCGGTATTTCCTTGTATGAAATGGGCAAAGAATTATTAAACAAAGGGTTTACGATTCTCGGCGCAGCCAAGATCCTGGCCGTCCATTCCTTGATGTGGCCCCTTGAAAATGCTTTGGGGAAAGGGCGTCCGGATGCTGACGACGACCATATGGTTGAGGAACTTGTGAATCATATTAACCAAAAACTTCACGAAAATAATCCGAAAGGGATTAAACTGTCCGACCTGGCCTATCAGACCAAAGAGAATCATGCAGAGATGGAAAAAGTCAGTCTTCAAGCTGCCAAAGCTTATATGCCGGAACGAACCATCGATACCGAGCTTTGCAATCAATGTCAGGTATGTTCAGAAGTTTGCCCAGCGGATGCTGTTACTTTTA
>CAXMTB010000486.1:0-638 GCA_964195835.1 uncultured Nitrospinaceae bacterium
GATAAGTGCCAATTCCTTGCCGTGCCTCAGACACAGTTTCATAGGCCCTAAGGTAGATGAGTAGCGCAGGGGAATCGCACCCCCACGCCCTCCGAGAACCGGACGTGAACCTCTCGATTCATCCGGCTCCTATCGTCCAACCACCGTTTCGGGTCGCCAGTGCACGAACAGATTCGGTTGGCGAGCTTTAAGCTGGCGCAACCATTCCCAGACGCGCATCGTACATCTCCGAAAACGTTTGTATTTACGCGGCGAAGTGCAGATGGGTGGAAGCGCCCATAATAGCGTATCCAACCAAGAAGGACAGGCCGCGTCCACTCGGCAATATCCTCCAAACTGAGATCGTTGCGACGATGTAAGCGCCAACGACGCATGCGATGTCGCATGCTTTTGGCTGCCTTGTCGCTAACCGCCGGGGCGAAGCTAACGAACAGCCGCCCCTTCCGGTTCACCGCACTTCGAGGGCGAAATGTATAACCCAGGAAATCGAATCGGTGGTTCGGATAGCGTCCTTGCCGGTTCGCATCCTTGCAGTATACGATCTTCGTCTTTTCCGGGTGCAATTCCAGCTTGCACTCCGCGAACCGCACCCCAAGAGAACTTCGCAGCGAGCGCGCCTGCGCTTCACTGTTACAGTG
>CAXMTB010000487.1:0-638 GCA_964195835.1 uncultured Nitrospinaceae bacterium
TTGATAAGTTGTAGGATTCTGGAAAGAAGATGATGGTGTGCACCCATAGCTGAACAGAGGTTGGGATTTCTCTCCCAACCCCCAAAATATCTTGATGTGGTGATATGTAATGGAGATCACACGAATCGGACCTGTTTTGATTTTTGTGTTAACTCCAACGCATTTGCACATTAAATGGCTTTTGAAATGCTTTGATATCTAAGTGTCAATAGAGATTTTAATTCGCTTTCAGATTCTGTCAAATCAAGTATAGGTCAGGACACTTAAATTTGATTATAATCCTTCAACATATTTTTCTGGTGTCAGGTCGAGTAAATCCTATCTTTGATAAATGTCAAATCATCTCCATCTACCGACAATTTTTTTAATATGTCAATCTTTCAAAAAATCTTATATTATTCTAAGTTACTGGTATTATGATTGATAATCCTGAATTAATAGCCCAACAAATGGAATTAATCTAAATTTCCTTTATTTTACTTTCATCTGGCAGGAGAGGACACTTATCCATTTCTTTGTCAACCTACCCTTCTCAAAACCCATTTTAAAACGCCATAAAGAAAAAAAGCGGTTCGATAGAACCACCTCTATCCTCGAGAATCTACAGTTAATTATGTCTGCCTTCGAATCTTTACTCC
>CAXMTB010000488.1:0-362 GCA_964195835.1 uncultured Nitrospinaceae bacterium
GCGGTTTCAAACTTTTTAAGAATTCGGTTACGCTCTTCTTCATCAATCACGCCATCAGCGTTGGCAGCGGCAATCATGGCACGAATCAGTAGAACAGCCTCCTGGCCGGTCTTTCCGGTATCAACACTCTCAGAGCCAATGGATTTAGGCGATGGCGGAGGCGGCGGTGCAGAAACTGATCCTCCAGGCTGAGGCGGCGGCGGAGTTGCCACACCGGGTGCCGGCGGTGGTCCCGGAGATGTTGATGTTTGAATAGGCGGTGGTCCGGAAGAGGGTAACCCGGATGCCGGAGTTTTTGATTTATCCATAAAGTGTTCCACGGCTTCCATGGCCACACCGGCGAGTCCCAGGGCTGCGCCACT
>CAXMTB010000488.1:379-637 GCA_964195835.1 uncultured Nitrospinaceae bacterium
CCATGAAATATAGGCAGATCGGGTTGATATGTCAACGATGAACGGCTACATTTTAACTCAATTTTTGCAACCGGATATGGATATCTATACGTTAAATTGCAAAAATTGAATTTTGATCTTGCACTTTATTATTTTAGCTTCAATAGTGTTGCGATATCGTTTATTCTTTGGAGAAAATTCTACTAAATGGATTGGTTTTGCCCTTTTGATTCTTTTTTACCGACGAATTTGAGGATTAGAATTTTGATAGAGTTCAAA
>CAXMTB010000489.1:0-636 GCA_964195835.1 uncultured Nitrospinaceae bacterium
TAAAATGTTAAGCACGTCCCTCATTTCCCTATTGACGCAAAAAAAGAAACGCGTAAATTCAACCCCGTCCCTCTTTTCATATTGTTTACTTATTTATGGACGTTATATATTAAAACAACAAAGGCATAACCTCTTATTATAACACAATAAAAACATATTATCTCCTTGACAAAGAATAACCTCCTGATAGCATAGAGGCACGCAATTTATTAACCCTTAAACATGCTAAAAGGAGGTTATTATGACTAACCAAGAACTTATCAGGCGCAAGCAGTATTGTCAAATTGTTAAAGAGATCACCGGATCGGATCAATACTTGGTTGTCGGTATCGATGTGGGCAAAGACAAACATCATGCTTTCATGGGCTCGGCAACTGGAAAATCTTTGTTTAGAAAACTGATCTTTGAAAACAATATAGGCGGTTTTTCTCGGTTACTGAAGACAGGCGATACTATCAAGTCTCAAAACGGCCTTTCCAAAATCATCTATGGAGTGGAGCCGACCGGCAATTACCATAAGCCATTAGCCAGTCATTTAATCCGTTGCGATTGTAACGTCGTTCTTGTTTCTGGTGTAGCGGTCAAAAGGAATCGGGAGCTTCTTGACGGGCGCTGGGATAAACATGACACCAAATG
>CAXMTB010000490.1:0-635 GCA_964195835.1 uncultured Nitrospinaceae bacterium
CGCCGACAATATGCAATTAGTTCGCGAAAAGATCAAGACCGACAAGAAACTGTTTATTGCACAAAATATGAATCTTACGGAATCAGAGGCTAAAGTTTTCTGGCCGGTTTATGAGAATTATCAGAAAGATCTGGGCACACTTGTCGATAAAACCGTCAAACTGATCGATAACTATGCCACCAACTATCAGACCATGACCGAGGAAGCGGCCAAAGAACTGATCAACGGGTATTTGACCATTGAGGGAGAACGGGTGACGCTCATGAAATCCTTTTTACCCAAATTCAGAAAAGTTCTGCCTGAAAAGAAAGTGGCACGCTATTACCAACTTGAAAACAAGATCGATGCTGTAGTGAACTACGGGCTGGCAAAGCAGATCCCTTTGGTAAAATAAGGACTGGAACTGACATACACCCCGAGAGTCAAATATAATTGATTTTCGGGGTTCTTGCTGTCAAGGCCATCAAACAAAAAAATAAGCGTGGATAATTGATTCAATTCCACGCTTTTTTTATTTTAAAAGCTACACAAGATGTTGGGGTCATGGTATCTGCTGTGAAACCTGAGATATCTCCAACATATCGGCAAAAATTAGAGGTTCAAAAAACCTGTGATATCATCCATCCCAGTTCTTA
>CAXMTB010000491.1:0-633 GCA_964195835.1 uncultured Nitrospinaceae bacterium
CCTACGGAGAATACAACGAGACAGTTCTGGATGAGATCCGTTCTTTCGGATATGAGGCGATATTGTTACAGGATTCTGGCTCAGTAAGTAAAGACACAGATCTTTTTTCCATACCCCGTGAAGCAATCCTCGGCAATGAGTGGGCAACCATGGAACATTTCCAGATGGTACTGGAAAGGGTGGATCTGCCGATAAGTGGAGAAATTCCAACATCCGGTCAATTACCGGATAATACACCTGAACGGTTCGGAGCACACTTGCTTTATCCGGACCGCTATGTTCCTGGGACAGTTGGCATTTACGTCAGTGAACTTGGTTGGCAAAGGGCAACTCTTGATGGCAATTTTGCCAGTATCGCCAACAGCAGTACCTTAAAACGCAGAATAAACCGGGTGGCGATAAGTGCACGGGAAAAGGAAAGCGGCAAAACAGCAATCCGCTACTGGATGCTGGTGGGAGAAATTGAAAATTTGAAAGATTGAAGATTGAAGATTGAAGTTACAAGTTACAAGTGCCTAAAGTGAGCTAAAGTTTGGTGGAATGTGATTTTTTTTAATTTCAGGATTTACTCTATAGGCAAGGTGAATACTACTCCAAACCTTAAGTTAGTTGTTTTTTTCACTTTAGTCACTT
>CAXMTB010000492.1:0-630 GCA_964195835.1 uncultured Nitrospinaceae bacterium
GATCCAACAGCTGGTCTAAGAAAACTAATATTCGCTGTTTTGCCTCTGCCGGTTACCGTTACCGTAATGTTCTTGGTGCTTAACACCGGAATGGAGTCAATTACAGTCCAGATGTCAATTACATTCCAGGAAATGGTATAATCCCCCGACACTATCCGATGCGTCTCCCCGGCCGTGTCCGTGCCGCCAGGCGGATTACCGGCTACCTCCAGCCAGGGACTATCGTATGGCAGTGCGGATAGTTCTTCAATCTTGTCCATGCCCCATGTGCTGGCGATGAGCACTTCGATTAGGGTGAAACCGTCTTCTTTTTTCAATGTTTTGATCGAAGTCTCCGTGTCGATTATATATGCGTTATCCAATCTCATGATATCATCCTATAGACCTAAATTTCGGCAGTGAATTTGAGCGGTTAAACGTCTGCGGCTCACGTTGTCATCCGGGGCAACATAAATCACGGCATCCTGCTGGTTCCGGTAGATATTATTATTTTTGGTACCGTATAACAACGGATCGTCTGTCCGGGCCACGATCGTGATTTCCACCGATCTTATATCGGCAAGGGTTGCAGTTGGCGCCCCGGTGTCGTCCAGATAAACAAAATCAAGCCAATCGATGTTCTGGGCCACC
>CAXMTB010000493.1:0-629 GCA_964195835.1 uncultured Nitrospinaceae bacterium
ATTGAGATGCTTGGACTTGTGGTTTTGGCAAGAAATCACAGGTTTGATTTCAGTTCAAAATCTTCTATTTTTGGGAACTTAATGTGTAGTCTCATAATCGTAAATCATGCCCCCCACTTTCTCCCTTGTTAATCCATGGGCAGAGAATCGGGGGAATTCCTTTTCAGCCGTACGTGCCTATCCCGTGGGTTCATTCTTTAAACTATCTGACATGAATAAAATACTTGACATGCCACAATGTGATAGTTTATTGATGATCATAGGATATGAAACATGCCATTCACATCCTCCGTTCTTTACTCACCACTTATGTTAAACCCCTGGAAACATAATCCCCTTCCAGGGGTTTTCTTTTTGCTCGAAAGCCGGTCCTCGCTTCCTGTTTAAAACATCTTGACATATCACCTTGTGGTATTGTATCGTTGCTGTTAATTAACATTATGGTTTTTCAATTTGCACCCATAATGTTTCTCCTTTCAGGCCCTTGGGGGCTCAGCAACCCTCAAGGGTTTTCTATCAAATTTTAGCTGAGGACCACGGGCGTAAGCCCGTGGGTATCTACTTCTAAGTATATCTGCCGATATATACATATAGGAAAAATATAATGATGTATATAATTCTGGGCCTCA
>CAXMTB010000494.1:0-629 GCA_964195835.1 uncultured Nitrospinaceae bacterium
TATATTTTTAGTAAAATTTCGGCGAATCCCTCACTCAAGCGAACCTTGCATCTGATCGTTACGTTTATCCGCAATGCCTACGGTTGAGGCCTGCAATCATCCCTAATCAAGATTTTTCAGTTCAGTGAGAGGCCCAGTATTGTCCCTCCAGAGGTCTTAAGCCCCTACGTTGTTGATCGAGCTCTCTCGCCGAAGATGAGAAACTATTTACTCTATAACCAGATGATTCGGATCAAACACCTCTTTTTTCTTCATTATCGTCCAGGCTATTTTCAGCATTTTCGCAGCCAGCTTTACTTTCATTTTGGTTTTGATGCCACGCTCACGTTCCCGACCGCGGAGCATTCGGGTAAAGTAGCGGATGAAATCCCGGTTGCGACTGGAAGCCACATGAGCTGCTTGATACAGGGCATAGCGCAGTTCGCTGTTTCCTCTTTTGGATATGACCGGAACTGCGTCCTGGCTTCTTTTGCCGCTGCGCTGCGCTCCAAGATCATAGCCGGCCATCTTTAAGACTTGGCTACTTTTGTCAAAGCGCAAGGGATTGGCAATGGAGGCTAAAACCCGCGCCGAGATATATGGCCCGAATCCGGGAATTGTCAGCACAAAACGGTACTCAGCAAACTGCA
>CAXMTB010000495.1:0-629 GCA_964195835.1 uncultured Nitrospinaceae bacterium
CGCCATGCAGGGAATCGGCGGTGTAGCCATCCTGGATCAGTTTTTCAGCCACGGATTGCGTTTCAGCGCGGGTACGGCAAAAAATCAATCCGTAGATTTCGGGCAGGAAATCGAGGATGCGCTTAACGGCTGGGTAGCGATCTTTTTCATGTACCATGAAGCACATGTGATCAATGTTCGCCGCTGACTCGTTTCGACCACCAACGGAAACTTCAACCGGGTCGGTCTGATAGTTTTTAGCAATATGGGCAACGCCCTTTGCCATCGTTGCGGAAAAGAGCCAGGTCACGCGTTCCTTCGGCATGCTTCCTAGGATCTTATCGAGCTCTTCCTTGAAGCCCATGTTGAGCATTTCATCGGCTTCATCCAATACAACCATCGACACTTTATCCACTTTCATGGCTCTGCGATTAATAAGATCCATCAAACGGCCGGGGGTTGCCACGATGATTTGTGCGCCGCGTTTTAGATCCCGAATTTGGGTTGTGATGGGAGAGCCACCATAAACCGCAACCACTTGCAGTACGGCACGATGTTTGGAAAATTTCTTTAGATCTTCCGCAATCTGAAGACAGAGTTCGCGGGTCGGACACAGAATAATGCCCTGAGGTACTGATAGGTCGGGATTG
>CAXMTB010000496.1:0-628 GCA_964195835.1 uncultured Nitrospinaceae bacterium
GCCCATGGCAGGTGTGGGTTGGTTCCCGGTCATGGCTGTAGTTCGGTTGTCCAGAATGACAAGTACAAACCGCACGTTCTGAACCACCGCATCGATGAGTGCCGGAACACCGGCATGAAAAAACGTTGAATCCCCGATGGTGGCCACAATGTCCGGCGGTTTTTTTTCATGTTTATAGGCATGGTAAAAGCCTGCCGCCTGGCTGACGGCAGCTCCCATACAGAGCACCGTGTCCACCGCACCCAGATTTAATCCAAGGGTATAACATCCGATATCACTGGGATATATCCCTTTTGGGGCGGCCTTTTTAACGGCAAAAAAAGCCGCTCTGTGGGGGCAGCCTGCGCAGAGTGTCGGGCGTATGCCGGGTTCGGACGGCAGATCGATGTGTTCTATGCCGATTCCGGCAAACTCGCCGATGATCTGTTGAATGGTTTCAGGGAGAAGCTCTCCGACCGAAGGCACCGAACGGGTCAGCTTTCCTTTGATGCGGTGTCGATCCGCAAGCTGCATCTCAATGACGCCGGTGGTTTCTTCGATAACCAGAACTTCAGAATACGTCTTGATTATGTGAGACACAAAATCCTGATGCAAAGGAAACGGCTGAAGCACCTGGTACATGGGAATG
>CAXMTB010000497.1:0-260 GCA_964195835.1 uncultured Nitrospinaceae bacterium
GGTTCTTTTGTCTAAAAACCTGCTCTCGCATCTCTTGAGTTATTAAAGCCTCAAATCATTTAACTCCAGTAATTGAATCGTGCACTAACCTCTTTGCAGAAATACCTGACAAATAATAAATGGCCACTCGGAATAGATCCAGGTGGCAACAATTTTGTCTTCCTAAATACCGCTATCAATAAGAAGCAGTTTTCTTCTCAGAAGTCGTGACTAATAAAAACTCAGAAAGAACCGCTGAAACGTCTCGCGAGAAGCATCTG
>CAXMTB010000497.1:270-625 GCA_964195835.1 uncultured Nitrospinaceae bacterium
TTGCACTATAGAGTGCGATTGTTCCGTAGATGGTGTTGTATGCCTTCAGTTGGGAAACATCGACAAAGCCATTTTCCTCAAATAAAGAAATGAGTTTTCCTTTTACATGATCCTGTGTGTTGTTGAAGCCGTCGAGAAGTTGGACCATTAGAAATAACCCTCTCATCCAGAAATTCCCGGCGCGTCCCCAGTCAGCGACGTGCAACTCTGCGCCTGGCTTAAGAACCCGAAAAATCTCGCGTACGGTTCTGCCCTTGTCTTCCCAGTTAAGGTGATGAAAAAACATACTAGAAAACACTCGATCATACATAGCCGCTGGATAGGGAAGGCAATTGGAAAGAGCTTGGTCGAATTG
>CAXMTB010000498.1:0-275 GCA_964195835.1 uncultured Nitrospinaceae bacterium
CAGGCAGATCTTTCCATCAACACATATAATAACCTACCTCTTATTTTTTTCCACATCAGCTGAGTGAATCGCCCTGATTCACTAGACACTCATGACTCACAAAAAACACTAATCAGCATAAAACAGACAACAGCTGTATATAAGTTTCATTTGCGATAATCTTGCTTACCTTCTGATCCTTTCCTTCCCCCATGCAATAAACCAAATAAGACGACATCTATCTTTTCTAGTATCTATAGCTGGGTAAGGATTTCATTCATATATATCGTCCTATA
>CAXMTB010000498.1:298-625 GCA_964195835.1 uncultured Nitrospinaceae bacterium
TGCCGAATTCTTGCTGACCCTGACATACGAAAAAGACCACCAAGGATCGAACCCTGGTGGCCATAGTGTTTTGTCTTCCCAAATGTCTCTATCAACAAGAAGACGTTTTTCTTCTCGGAAGAGGTGTCATTTAAGAATCCAGAACAAAATTATAATTCAGCAATCTATCTGCTCAAATGAATCCGCTGGAAAAACATACAAAAACCGCCAAGATTTTAAACCGGTATTTATTGTCTGATGTTCAACACCTCTTGGGAAAAAATAGTTGTTCCGGGTCTGACCGAATAGTCGTTATTTGAGATAGTAACTACACCATAGCCATACAGG
>CAXMTB010000499.1:0-625 GCA_964195835.1 uncultured Nitrospinaceae bacterium
AATCCATTTGATTTTCGGACCAGAAAAATATGTGGCAATCGGAAGTCCAGTTTTATCTCGAAAGCGGTTTTGCCCATGTTCCCGGCCTAATTCTTTACATATTTGATCGGTGCGGGTGCACTGCCAGACAATGGCGTTTGTGAAAGGTTTGCCGGTATTTTTATCCCAGATCACGGTGGTTTCCCGTTGATTGGTGATACCAATGGCGGCCAGATCCGATCCGGTAAGATTCGCCTTTGCCAGAGTGCCTCGGATTACATCCTGGGTGTTCCGCCAGATTTCAAGAGGATTATGTTCCACCCAGCCCGGCTGCGGGAAAATCTGTTCATGTTCTTTCTGATCGACACCGATGATCCGGCCGCTGTGATCAAAAATGATGAAGCGGTTGCTGGTTGTGCCCTGATCTAGTGCGCCCACGTATTCGGCCATGGCTTGATCTCCTTTCTTCGAGAGTTGAATTTACTACTATCTAAACGAGGGTCAACCATCTAAATTTGCAATACATATATCTTATTTCTTACAGAAATGCAAAAAAGGCAAATCCCTCACGAAGAGTTTGCCCTTATGATATCCGAAAACACAATGTTTTTGAAATTATATCACGTTTTGACCAATAGCTGAAATC
>CAXMTB010000500.1:0-623 GCA_964195835.1 uncultured Nitrospinaceae bacterium
TCTTCGTCATTCAGGTTTGTATGCCCTCAAAAGCTGCAAACCTCTTGTTGGTAGCTATAGCGGAGAGGGTACGCCTCATCCCATCTCGAACTGAGAAGCTAAGCTCTCCAGCGCCGATGGTACTGCATGGGAGACTGTGTGGGAGAGTAGGTCGCCGCCAACATTTAATAGAAAGCCCCGTCAGACCTTTGGTCCGACGGGGCTTTCTGCGTTTGGCTGTCGGCTGTCGGCTGATGCAGACGAACTCCCTGGCACTTTGAACTCAGCCAATGTCCGCCACGCTCAATTGAGCAGCATGAGGACCCCGCCCCCAATCATGACGAGCCCGGCAGCCCTTGAGATGCGAGCTCCGCCCGGCGCCACTTTCTCGATGAGCATCAGAGCCGTGAGTCCACCCATCCACAGCATGCTCATCACGCCGCCCACGAACAAAAGAACCATGATCGCCCAGCAACAGCCAAGGCAGAAGAGACCGTTCTTGATGCCCATGACGAACGAGCCATAGGCACCGTCCCGCCATTCGGTCATCAGGAATCCCAGCGGAGTTCTGCACTCGTGCAGGCACGCCGCCTTCCACGGCGAGAACTGGAACAGCCCGGCCACGACGAGCGTGATCCCGCCAG
>CAXMTB010000501.1:0-622 GCA_964195835.1 uncultured Nitrospinaceae bacterium
GAAAATTTTGCAGGACATAATGACTGGCGTCTGCCCACCTTTGAAGAAGCCCTGTCTCTTGCAATAAAAACGAAAAACAACAAGGAGCTGTATCTGCATCCCTGTTTTTCAGCAGGTCAGCCGTTTATCTTTACAACCGACAAAAGGGACCCGGGCGGGCACTGGTTTGTCGATTTTGCCCAGGCTCGCGTTTTCTGGGCATCGGGGTTCAACCCCGGAGGATTCGGGCGAGTCTGTAGGAATATCTAAGACGATTTCCGAATTGCACCACACCTACTTCCAAAGCCTGTCTCCAGCATAGCTTTACTATAGCTTGAGACAGGCTTTCTCGCATCTGCAGCACAATCAAAAATCTTTTTGATTGCTATTAAAAGTAAAAAACAGAACTAAACGGTCAAATAAGTGCTTTAAGTTGCACCTAAGAAGTTCACATATCCACTGGACATCTTGACTAGTAGATCGATTGCATAAAGTCAACATGTTGGCAAGATATATGGACTTTACGCCATAACCCACACCTAACACATTGTGGCACTTGATTAATCTGCTCCTGAATAGTTTTATTAATAATATCATTCTTTCCATAATTATCAACCTCTGATGGAGTCTACTCCAATGAGAG
>CAXMTB010000502.1:0-622 GCA_964195835.1 uncultured Nitrospinaceae bacterium
CAATCTGGAACATGGCGGGCATACTGTAAACGGCAACCTTTTGCATAATGCCCTTTACAAACTCATACGCATTTTCTCTCCCCTCTTTTCTGGCAATAATATTGAACATTGAGATCAACATGGTAATGTCTTTAGCCGCATCTTCACTGAGCTTAAGCGTTGCCTGGTATGCTTCCGGATATTTTCTTTTCAATCCTCTTTGTTCTAAGAACAATCTAATGAAAAACGGCAAAATGCCGATCAATCCAAATTTATTACGGATTTCTCTCAAGGCAATACTCTCTTGTTTCTTCACGGTTTCTTTGGGAAGACCTGAGAGTGTTTTCCCGTATTGTGTTAGTTCCTCAACTTTCATGATGCCTCCAATTTGTGAATAACGGTAGTATAGTTATAGAATTCATACCATTATTTTTGAATAATTTCATGATTTTATTTTGATTAAGACCTAAATCCTTGTTGCGCGATAGGCGTACAGAAAATGACGCATAAGACACAATTACAATATTACATTCTTGTTATTAAATCTCTTTTATAAAGTTGTGTTTACTTGCCAGTATCTGGACTATAGACGATATTGTGATATCAAATTGGTTCAATGCAAAAACAAAACCCCACCTTTATG
>CAXMTB010000503.1:0-622 GCA_964195835.1 uncultured Nitrospinaceae bacterium
TTTCCATACACTCACTACATTCCATGTCGAAATTAGGGACATCCCCGTACCGCTCCCGCATTTCCTCTTCCGAAAGGGCCTGAACCCCGCTGCATCCACATTGCGGGCAGCCGGTTTGTATGGTGTACCATTTCTTCGTCATATAAAACCTCCATTTTGTAACAGTTCAATTCACCGCAGAGAACGCCGAGGTCGCAGAGATTTTTAAATGAAAAATAGCGTTTATTAAAATTAATCCAATAATTTACCATAAAATTTACTTTTTTATTGTTTTATGACCTTCTCAGCGGTCTCTGCGAGCTCTGCGGTGAACTCTTACTCGAAATCTAAGCGGTTCACCTCCATCTTGACACACAATCTCCTTTCTGAAATACTTCCTTACCATAATAGCTGATCGTTATATCTAATAAACTGTAACAGTTCAGAGGTTCAGAAGTTCAGGGTTGCATCAAATCTGAAGGGTAGATTGTTTGATTTGAGCTGAATGAATGATCGTTATTCTCCCAGTCAACCAATCAAATATTCAACACGGTTTGTACAGAATAGCAAGCAGTGTCAATCGGTTGTAAACCTTGAACCCCTGGTCCAGACCCGTTATGGTAAAATGTGGTGATGGCAAACC
>CAXMTB010000504.1:0-620 GCA_964195835.1 uncultured Nitrospinaceae bacterium
GAGCCTGCCGTCTGGATTCAGATGGTGGGTTTTTTGCCTCCTTCGCTGCCTGCTTGCGGGTGTCGATCTTGTTGATCGCTTTAGGCAATTTTGCCAAACCCGATTTTTGATCGCCGCCTCCCTTGGCTTGATTCTCCTTCGCAATCGGCCTAAGTAACTCCTGCCTGCGCAACTTCCGGCGCGATCTCGCCGCTTTCCTCGGCATCAAGGATGAGCTTTGCGGCGTTGTAAGTCTTTGGTGACACACCCGCTTTTTCCGCCAGCTGGTCGCGCGGTTGCTTCTTAGCTTCGGGGCAAAATTGCCCCGATGCTCCATCCTTCGTTTTTTGTCTCTCTACATGTCTCTCTATAAACAACGCAAAACCGTGCATTTGGGTGCATTTCAGTAGCGAGACAAGGTTTTTTCTATCAGAAGTCGTAAACGCTGGAACCCTTGAAAAAAAAGGCTCGGAGGTTAATCCGAGCCTTATTTAAATGGTGGAGGCGGCGGGAGTCGAACCCGCGTCCTAGATACCTGCTACTTAAGCGTCTACATGTTTAGCTGGTGATAAGGGTTTTAAGAGGGCAGTTGCTCACCAACGGCTTGGGCCCTCCGATTAACCTGTTTAATCTTACCTTTG
>CAXMTB010000505.1:0-284 GCA_964195835.1 uncultured Nitrospinaceae bacterium
GATGAGGAGCAAAATTGGTATTCTGCTGTTTTCGTAGCCTAAGATCTCTATGTACTACACCATAATTACAAGGCCACCAAGGATCGAACCCTGGTGGCCATAATTTTGTGGTTAACGAGCGTCTTAAATGTCTCTATCAACAATACGGTGATTTTCTTCTCAGAAGTCGTGACTTATAGGACAGCATTGTTTGAAGCCGTGGTTGACTTTAGTTGGCTCGGTGATAACGTTAAAAGACACGAACTGTTCCCGATAAAGCTAAACTCATCGAGAGATGAGGACAG
>CAXMTB010000505.1:358-620 GCA_964195835.1 uncultured Nitrospinaceae bacterium
TGGTGGACTCGGTCTTTTTGTTGGCTGGCAGAAGACGGACGAAAGCCCCAAAGAATATGGAGGTGGTCATGAGAATCCTAAAGAACTCTCGGTCAATCGTGTTTGCTTTGTGTCTCACAACCGCAGTCCTTGCGGCCGCCTGCGGTGGCAGTGGTGGTGGTGATAGCAGTTCATCAAGCGACAGTCTTGTTACTTCACCAAGCTTGCAATCATCCACGGTCACGGGTGTACTGGCGACACAGGCAAGTGCAGTGTTCCGACT
>CAXMTB010000506.1:0-619 GCA_964195835.1 uncultured Nitrospinaceae bacterium
CCGATCAAATTGACTTCAGTCGGCATGGTGAGATAATTCTTATATAGGCTCCCGACAAAGCCAAACCTATCGAGAGGTGGGGACGGAAAGCAACGGGTCTTTCCTCAAACATAATAAGATGGCCGAGCTGCCGAAGGATATTTATCCAACGCTAGGGTTCGGCTTTCTTATTGAGAGGAGAGTAATCATGAAGAGAATTATGTGTTTGTTGGTTCTTGGGGTTGTGTTTTTCCCAACCGTGGTTTGTAGTGCTAGAGGAGCACGTTATTATAAGGAATGAATATATCGTCCCGAATGGCAAAATGCTGCTGATAGATGATTTATCCATACAATGTTCAGTGCACCTGTACCAACCTGAGCAAGTTGATAGCATCAACATCCCGACTGTGTACGCTATCTTGGTGATAACCACACCGGATGCTGCAAAATGCAGAGAAAGTTTAGCAGACGGCGACTGCCCTGATCAGAATTATTCAATCGGGACGGGAACAAGCGAAGAGACATTGTATGGGTTTGGAGGTAATTGCAACAACTATTGTCCACTAGAGTCAATCGTAGGCCGCCGAACTGACCTGGTCGCCTATGAAGGCGCCAAGCTTGAAGGGCATTGTAGGTGGGG
>CAXMTB010000507.1:0-618 GCA_964195835.1 uncultured Nitrospinaceae bacterium
TGGAAGTCAATGCCACCGGACAACTGGCAAAACTTATTTCCGGCCACGGTTTCTGTATTGACGACATGATTTTACGTTTTGACGGGCGTCCTTTTACCGTGGATGTTTTGCTCGACAATGTAAAGGAGGTGCTCTCATGACAACCATTAAAGAATTAGCGACCTATGCACAGAATACATGGTGTCCCGGCTGCGGCAATTTCGGCATCTTAGCATCCATCAAAAAAGCATTGACAGATCTTGAAGATGATGGACTCGATCTTAATAAAGTAGCTATAGTCTCGGGAATCGGGTGTCATGCTAAAATTGTAGACTATCTCAACGTCAACACCTTCTATTCGCTTCATGGCCGGGTTCCGCCGCCGATGACCGGAATTAAACTGGCCAATCCGGATTTGACGGTAATCGGCCACGCCGGTGACGGAGATGCATATGGTGAAGGCATTGAGCATCTTATTTTCAGTGCCAAGCGAAATTTAGACATGACGTTCATTGTTCACAACAACAGGGTATACGGACTCACAACCGGTCAGTTTACGCCTACCAGTCCTTCCGGGTTTAAAGGGCGGTCGACCCCGAAAGGCAGCCCCGAAGAACCGTTGAATCCCATCGAACTCAT
>CAXMTB010000508.1:0-618 GCA_964195835.1 uncultured Nitrospinaceae bacterium
CAAGGCATCTCTTTTTTGTGCTGTCCGATGTGCCTGTAATGTTTCCGTAAGATGAAGGGTCATATCAACCCGCCGACGCTTATGGTTTTTTGTGCCTGTCATCCTGCCTTTTCGATAGCTTCGCTTGACCTCGATTTGACGGTTATCAAAATCAATGTCATCCCATTTTAAAGCCTGTATTTCGCCGATCCTCATCCCTGTTCTTAATGCACATAGGATAGATGGATAATAAGCACCGGCCATAAAGGTCCTTGCCTGCTCAAGCAAAAGCTGTGATTCTGATTCTGTTAACGGGTCTAACTCAAACTTTTTGTTTTTGTATTTCAGCGCCAAATCACGCATAGGGTTTGTTTCAATCAGTTCAGATTCCACGGCATAAGACAGAACACCATTTATAGGCGCTCGTATCAGTTTGATTGTATTCAGGTTCAGCCCTTCAGCATACTTCTTGTCAAAAAAGAGTTTAAGGTCTTTTCGTTTAATTTCATTAACAGGGATTTTTCCGAAAGCAGGTAATATGTGATTGTTCAGGTTGTCTTGATAGTTTTCCCGTGTCGATTCTTTCCAGTCATGAGGCAATGAAAGCCACAGCTCTGCATGATCTTTGAACGTCGGGAC
>CAXMTB010000509.1:0-617 GCA_964195835.1 uncultured Nitrospinaceae bacterium
CCTGCGTGCTGCCACTTATCCCGGGATATATCGCATTTGTGTCCGGTCTTTCCATTGATGACATGACGGAAAGTGGATGGGCGGACAAAAAAATGGCTTCAGCCATGCTCAACTCCGTCATGTTCGTGCTGGGTTTTTCTGTTGTTTTTGTGGTTTTGGGAGCATCGGCGACCTGGCTGGGCGGGTTTTTCGTCCAGAGGCTGCCGTTACTAATAAGTATCGCCGGTGTGGTCATAATAATCTTCGGGCTTCAGCAGATCGGGCTGTTTAAATTTGGTTTTATGCTGCCCACAAAGCAGATTGACCTGCCAGCGGAAAAGCTGGGTCTCTTTAAAGCTCCTCTGCTTGGAGCGGCATTTGCCTTTGGCTGGACACCGTGCGTTGGGCCGATTCTTGCCGCTATATTGACCTACGCGGCCACCATGGATACAGTGGGTAAGGGAGTGATGCTGCTGATTGTTTATTCCGCTGGCTTGGGAATTCCTTTTTTGTTAACCACGGTGGCCATGAAGGGATTTTTCAAGCTTTTTTCAAAAATTAAAAAATATATGAATCTCATCCAAAAAATCAGCGGCGCGATACTGGTGCTTTTAGGAATACTGATGATAACCGGAAAA
>CAXMTB010000510.1:0-615 GCA_964195835.1 uncultured Nitrospinaceae bacterium
ATTTTCCTTCCAAGTTCCTTCGTGCAAACGGAATTTGGTGAAAAATTTTCCTTTAATCTTAACGTTACCTGTATCGGGCTGTAAAGAATAGGCAACCAATTCAATCCAGTAGTTAAAGGAATCGACCATTTCCATATTTCTGGTATATTTTGGCAACAGTTCATGAAAAGGCATGTTGTTTTCAGTGGCATCAGGGGTAAAAAAGATGGCAAATTTGTTCAGGTCTTTGCTTTCATATGTCTCACAATAAAGGGATATAAAGGATCTCAAGCGGTTTGTTTGGTCTTCCGTTCCACCCACTAATGGTAATGCCAATATAAAAATTGTCATAAAAATGATTGGTTTTTTTATCATCTCCTATCCCCCAGGCCTCAAAGTTTAAGAATTGTCAAAAATCTCTGATGCTCTTTTTGGTCAGAAAGGCCCATTAAATGAACGGTTATCAAAAAAACACAAAACCTATTAATACATCTACCTTCTATCAAACCGAGATTAAAGCTGTAAATACGACAAAGGAACTATTTATTTCGTATTTTTAGGGTGCGATTTCTAATGAAAAAGTATGAAATGAAGGGCGGATATTAGAAATTTTCGCACTTTAGTATTAGATTTTAT
>CAXMTB010000511.1:0-299 GCA_964195835.1 uncultured Nitrospinaceae bacterium
GACCTCATAATTCAGGCGTTCCTGATCAAGATTGCTTTGAAGCTTCGATATGTCACTTTGCAGTGTTGAAGCCTTGTCGGTTTCCGGATCTTCCTTTGCCAGTTCACTTCTCAAAGCGAGCTCTTTTTCGTAAAGCTTTTGCCGGGCATTTTCAGTCGCCTTGAAAAATTCGGAACGCTGCTGATCCAGTTTTGCTATTTCCTCTTCAGAAAGGTTGCCAGAATACCCATCTTGGCTATAACCATATCCACTTCTGTGATGCCAACCCGGTCCCCAATTGTCAGATCCCATCATATGAC
>CAXMTB010000511.1:309-615 GCA_964195835.1 uncultured Nitrospinaceae bacterium
AGTTTATATGTAAAGATTTATTTGATAGAGATTTATTTGATAGATCAAAAGAGAGGATGGTGGATACAAAATATCCAGCTTGAAATAGCAAAAAGAACGAGGTGGGTTAAAACTATACAGTTGGTCTAATTGTTTACCATTACATGTATCTTGCCAGTATCTGTATCGTTCACAGCAACAATTGATATGCAGATATCATATTTTTTTGGTGTTTCAAGTGGTTTTGTCTCCAAATAGTCTTTGAAGAAGTTCGTTAACCTCTTTTTTTAGCTCTGACTCGCTTAATTCTTTCCTTAATAAATCCTG
>CAXMTB010000512.1:0-614 GCA_964195835.1 uncultured Nitrospinaceae bacterium
GCATAGACCTCGCGGTATCCATTTGTGTGGAAATCCGGACTGGGATTTCCTTTTGAATCTTGACCTTGACATCCTTTCTCTGGATATTTACCAAAATGGAGAAGTATTTTCATCGTATTCTAAATCGATAAAACAATTCCTTGACCGAGGCGGGGTCATTGTATGGGGGATTGTACCCACAAATTTTGAGCCTTTTGAAGCTGAAGATATCGGTTCGCTGGAAACAAGGCTGTCAGCATTGTGGGATTTTTTGGATGATAAAGGCATCGATAAAGAGTTTTTAATATCGAGAAGTCTCTTATCTCCGGCAACCTGTTGTCTGGTCAACCCAGACGGAGAAAAGACCGTAGAAAAGGCGTTTCAGGTTGTGCAGGAATTGTCACACCGGTTGAAGGACAGGTATGGACTGAGCTAGTGTCTACAGCGATTCCCAAAAACATGTTCCGATTGAATTGCTTACGGTCACAATTTCAGTAAGCCGCAGGATGATTCCGAGAAAGGCTATATTCATAGATGAGGTAAAAACATTCCACACTTTTAGTCCGGATTTTTTGCAGATTGAATCTTTTTCAGAAAATCATTAAGAAGCCTTCCTACAATCGCCAAACACTCGG
>CAXMTB010000513.1:0-614 GCA_964195835.1 uncultured Nitrospinaceae bacterium
ATTAAAGATGATGTTGTAGAGGAACAGATTCAACAAACTATTGAGGATGATGTTGTAGAGGAACAAATCCAACAACCTACTGTGGATGATGTTATTGATGAACAAATCCAACGGCGTATATCTGAAAAAAAAGAATCATTTATTGACAGAATTAAAAAAAGTGGTCGTGTCATTGCAGAAAAAAGTACTATAGCAAAAAACAGTATGGCGGAAAAATTCGCCAAGATTGATGTAGAAAATTGTACATTACAAGAGGCTATGGCAAAAATTGAACGAGATGTTTTTGCCGGGACAAAGATTCTTGAAGTTTTAGAAACAAGATTCATGGGATCTGCCAGAAAAGTTAGAGATCAAATTGCCAGAAAAACGGCAAAGACAATTTATGAAAGATGGGACAATGATCTGGAAAAAGAAGAACTGAAACAGGTTATTGAACTTGACTATGACGATGTTTAGATAAAAACATCAAAATGAACGCAGTTAAGCTATGGTTAAAAATGGGTTTTGCTTAACCTGACATCAGAAAAATAAGATATCTGTATATAGATTGTTGATATGTTTTGTGCAGATACTGGCAAGATATCTGTAATCAAGCACATCCCTCTTTTCCATCG
>CAXMTB010000514.1:0-613 GCA_964195835.1 uncultured Nitrospinaceae bacterium
CTTCAGCGCTATCAGAATGTGCCGGATAACCGGATAGTGACGCAATTCTTCCTTGATCACAAACGTAACCCGGTTAAATGCCAAAGCGATGCCGGGAAGAATAAGGGTTTCAAGAAGGCTCATATGATTGGCGATGTACACCAGCGGTCCGGGTTGATGGGACAACGCTTCCAGCCCGGAAATATTAACTTTGCCGCCGACGGATTCAACGACCTGCACAATTCTATGTGAAAACCAGGCCCACTTTTCGTCGTCAAGATCACCTCGGCGGCCGACAATGCCGGCATGGGTGAGAGTTGACACCAGGCGGAGGTAATAGATGGAATTCAGCCACCCCGGGAAATAGTTTCCGGAAACGCTTTGACCGGGTGGAGTTTGATAACCGAACTCGGATCTAAGAAGATGGTGATATTGATCTATGTTCATTAGGCCCTTAACGGGTTTTATCTGACAACATGTTTGCGAAGGATTTATCTAACAAAATATTTTCGCCACCAAGACACAAACATAGGTTGAGTGGTTCAGGGTTCAACGTTCCAGGTTGAAAAATCCCCAAACAGCTCATATCAAAGGGATTCAGTCTTCATCGTATTTAAAAAGCCGTTTCCAACAG
>CAXMTB010000515.1:0-613 GCA_964195835.1 uncultured Nitrospinaceae bacterium
CACAATTTGCCTGGGCCGCCGCCAGGACATGGCTTTTGTCGGATAATGCCGTCGTCATAATTATCTTAGATCTCGCTTCCGGATTTAACTCTTTTTGAGCCTCAAGCTGTCTGATCTTTTTCAGCGCCATAATGCCGTCAACCTCAGGCATCATGATGTCCAGACAGATTAAATCATAGGGCTGATTGTCCTCGATGGCCATTTTAACGGCGGTCAAAGCCTCTTTGCCATTGGCGGCAATTTGTATGAATAGGGTTGTATGTTCAGATGTGAAGCAGTCGCATAGATGATAGCCTCAATTCAGGTAAGACTAAACAGGTACTAGATGAGCCCAGTAAGAGTTGAAGAAGATGAAACCTGAATCTTGCATGAAAATTAATGAGAATCTTTAGGTTGCTTGAGTAAATCGGATAATGATCTTTTTTCTCTCATCAATTTTCATACAAGATTCAGACAATGATTCTGTAACACATATTCAAAATGATTCCAAGATATTATAAATTTTTAAGTTGTGATGCCACATGGTGGCATGTGCGCGAATGGAGTTATATATCACTATGTAGTAATAGAAATCAGGTGTCAGGGTTCAGGGATCAGAGTTGAGGGTTTAGGG
>CAXMTB010000516.1:0-612 GCA_964195835.1 uncultured Nitrospinaceae bacterium
GTTAGATAAACATTTTCCACCCCTTCGATCTTTTTAACGTTACCGGCAACTTCACGATCCTTACCCGGATCCGCGGTGATCAGAACAATTGCTTTTGCCATGATGTTACCTCCTTTCTCAGCTTGTCCCTATGGACTGTCAGATATGGATTTTGTTTTGTTATTTTAGCCCTCACTTCTCAATGCAAAGAACTAATACGAATACATCTGAAACAATGGATGCAATTAAAATCAGATAGAGAGGAACAAATCGAGAGTGAATTCAACAGAACAAAAAATGATTCAAAATAGAAGCGTTATGAAATGAAGACCATCTGTCAAAAAAAAGAATCCCTTTAACGAAATATGGCAAGAACGTTTGAATGTCAAATAAAATGTGATGCAATCCTTTTTACTTTACATCTGAATGTAGGGCTGAATGATCGATTTCACGCCAGATCGCAAATTCTCTAAAATTCAAGGTTTCTTTCCGGAATCGAAAACCCGATTATTCTCATTCATATAAGCAAAACCTCAAGAGAGCAAGCAAGGTTTTGAAACGGCTATCTGGTGAGATTCTGACTTGCCGCAAATGATCATACTCGATCAATATTCAGGCTGATAGGATCGTAAG
>CAXMTB010000517.1:0-611 GCA_964195835.1 uncultured Nitrospinaceae bacterium
AGGTGATCATTTACACATTGGGGTTGTCTTGAATATCTCGGGCCCCAATCAATCAAACCACCTGAAACAAAAGAGAAAAGTGATTTAAAAAACCGGAAACAGCCGGCATGAAATAATAATTGATACTCAAATGGAAAAGCAAAGAACAGTTTGAAGGGTTGGTATGTTGTGTCTAAGAATTAGGCCTGAATAAGAGCATTGATATATTTATTGAATAATATAAAAAAGTTGGCCGGGTATAAAAATTATACGCGGCTAAAAGACGAATAGACAGATTTCGGGGGTTATTGGATAGTGGGTTTGGTGATCTGATATTTTTTGAGTTTATTATACAGTGTGGCGCGGCTGACCCCGAGGCGACGGGCCGCCAGTTTTTTGTTCCAGTTGCATTCTTCCAAGGCATGTTGAAACAGGCTAATTTCATTTTCCTGAATCGTTCCGATCGATTCATTAATCAGGCCAATAAAATTGCGAATGATCGGCGGAAGATCTGTGACCTCGATCTGGTTGCCTTTGGCCAGTACGGCGGCATGCTCAATGGTGTTTTCCAATTCGCGAACATTCCCCGGCCATGAATAATCGAGAAGTCTTCGCATGGCTTCAGATGAAAA
>CAXMTB010000518.1:0-611 GCA_964195835.1 uncultured Nitrospinaceae bacterium
GTGTAGCAGCCTTCCAAATCCTCACCTTCAGCACGCAGGGTGTAATCTTTCCAGGCACCGATTCCTAAGAAAACAGCGTCAAATCCGGCCGCCATTAGCGATCCGATATCAAAGTCTCTGCCAAGCATCATGTTGGGTTTGTGTTCGACGCCCAGATCGAGAATACTCTGAATTTCCCATGCCAAAACCTCTTTGGGGAGCCGGTATTCAGGGATTCCATAACGGATCATACCGCCGAGTTTCGGCATGGCGTCGAAAATGGTAACCTCATGGCCTAAACGGCGCAGAAAAAAAGCATTGCTCAAACCTGCCGGGCCGCCACCGATGACGGCAACCTTTTTACCGGTATCCGGCGCGCAGGCGATGGGCAGTCTTTTGCCAGAATTCATTTCATAATCAGCGGCAAAACGTTTCAACTGGTTAATGGAGACCGCTTCATCTTCCAATCCTCGACGGCAATAATTTTCACACGGATGGGGACAAACCCGCCCACATGCCAGCAGTAACGGATTGCGTTCTCTAATGGTATTCACCGCGCCTTCATAATTCCCGGTTTTGATTTGATAAATATATTTTGGGATATCAATTTCTGCCGGACAGGTCTGCTGGCA
>CAXMTB010000519.1:0-235 GCA_964195835.1 uncultured Nitrospinaceae bacterium
AGCGAAACGACATCTTCCTTGTATCTGCCTGCCCTGTGAAATGCAGAGCCTATTTCTCTGGGGCGGCAAACTTGAAAATCGCTCAATTTAGGTGTCAATAAAATGTGAAATATGATAATCGAATATGTTTAACTTGTGATATTGTGGATGTTGCCATGAGGCCGCAGCAATTTCAAATATAATGACAAGCCATCTCAAAAATACATCTAACGCCCAATTACCGCGTTGCGAGCCT
>CAXMTB010000519.1:287-610 GCA_964195835.1 uncultured Nitrospinaceae bacterium
CAATCTGAATTTTTGAGATGGCTTGGAGAAACATTTAAAAAATATGAGATCTAAAAAGGTGCCAATAAGAGGTGTCGGCGACGTTCTGCTTGAGCGAAGCAACCGGGCCAAGCATCTGGGTTTGTCTATCCGACCATTCAAAGGTGCACGAGTAGCTGTTCCGCATGGTGTATCATTTGCCGCGGCCGAAAAATTCGCACATTCAAAAACGAATTGGATAAAGAAGCATCTGGAAAAAATGACATTCATTGAGAAACAGGCAGAGGTTCTCCAAGAAAGTCATCTGATTGACAGGGATAAAGCTAAAAAGCACCTGGTCGAAC
>CAXMTB010000520.1:0-608 GCA_964195835.1 uncultured Nitrospinaceae bacterium
CGACAATAAACGATCGCAAGCGACATATAGCCTCTCCCTGGCCTGGCAACCCGCCGGGTTCAGGGTAAATCTATGAGAATCCCCTGAGACCGGCAGGCCCCCGAATGAAATTTAGTCTTGTTTCGACAATACCTTACTTTCCAGTTCAGATACCTGCTGTTCCAGGTGGTCGACTTTTTCCCGGGTGCGCTTGAGCACGGCTTCCTGCACTTCCAACTCTTCACGGGTCACCAACTCCAGGCCCTCGCAGGCCCCACGGACCGTCGCTTTGATGTTTTTTCGGACATCCGCGGACAGATCCGCCGGCAACACGGATGCAACCGCCTCGGAAATCTGCTCCAGCAATGATTGAACCTTACTAGCCTACGGTGAATTTTGAAATTGGCACGGTTCGTGCTCTTGTTCAATATTTAATATCAATATTCAACATCAAATTCAATTATTGCCATGGGGTATGTGAATGAAACTCGTTACTGCAATTATCAAACCGTTTAAGCTCGATGACGTAAGAACGGTCCTGTCCGACATCGGCGTGCGCGGCATGACCGTAACAGAGGTAAAAGGATTCGGCCGTCAAAAAGGCCATACGGAGCTATACCGGGGGGCTG
>CAXMTB010000521.1:0-264 GCA_964195835.1 uncultured Nitrospinaceae bacterium
GTGTATTCAGGATTTTCAGGATCATTCAGGCTCCCAAGGGGTATTTTGATGGGTGAGTCCCCTTCATCTGCTTCGGTGCCATTGTAAGGGGCACCGGAACTGCCGTTTTTATAGTAAATATAGTAACCGGCAAGATCAGACTCAGTGTTTTTATCCCATGCAAAGGAGCGATCAAAACAATATGCAATATTGGCGGAAAGCAACAGGGTAAAAAATACGAAAAGATTTAGAAACACCAATGAAAACGTGGAGTCAGAACGATAT
>CAXMTB010000521.1:274-608 GCA_964195835.1 uncultured Nitrospinaceae bacterium
AGACGGGTTTTTATAGGTTTTAAAAAATTGTGGCTTAATGCATGCATAGCATCACCTTTTGTTTTTACTGCGATCTTTGCCATGGAAGATGCAGCTAAAAAGGTGCTGTATCTACCCGGCAGCCCTGCTGCCATATCCCTAAAGGAGACCTTTGAAAAAACTCCCTTTAGCCCAATAGAGACTTAGGCCAGTGGCTTTGCGTCCCACCCTTTCAAGTGGTTTGCCTTTTACGAGTTATGAGCTTGCAAGAAAAATTAGTTAACAATCTATATGCAAAAATCGTGCAAAAAATGAATGACATAATTTTTCCAAGCAGCGCATTCTTCAAACCATT
>CAXMTB010000522.1:0-607 GCA_964195835.1 uncultured Nitrospinaceae bacterium
TAATTTCCGTATTCGGGTCCGTCTCGACGAGTTTTTCAAGGAGTTCAAGGCCGTTTATGTCCGGTAAAAGGATGTCGAGGAGAATCAAATCTACCGAGTTTTTCTTAAAAATATCCATCGCTTCCTGACCTGTTCCGGCGAGAAGCACATGATAATCATCTTTTAACACCATGTTAAATGACTGGCGTACGCCATTTTCATCGTCAACAACTAGAATTGCATCCTTTTTTTTCATACCCAATAATCCCAATATGCTAAAAAGCGAGTAAAATAGATTTTTTCGAATCCGACCCAATAAAATAAATCGTCGATAAAAGTCGTGCGATGTTAAAAATACTTGATTTATTAAGCAAACTCTATGCCAGACTGTAATTTCGAGTGTTATACCTAAGTGCTCTAATTCATAAATACGGTGACGCATTTTGATCAGGAATGCTATTCCGGATAAGCTGAAGTCAAAAAGTTTGAAGTTTGAAATGCCTAAAGTGAGCTAAAATTGAGGAACGCGCTTTCAGCGCGATCAATTATAATTAAAATTGATAGAATTCCTTAACTTTAGGCACTTTACACTTTTACGTGCATATAATGAATAAACCAAGTTATAAAT
>CAXMTB010000523.1:0-601 GCA_964195835.1 uncultured Nitrospinaceae bacterium
GTCTGATTTTAACGGTTTATTAGGGGTTTCTTTGATATAGACCTTATAATTGGATGATTTGGATGATGTGGGTACGTTTGTAAAATGAAGCACCCCTTCACTGTCGGCATAAACATAGATATCGGCATACAGGGGAGTAGTCACCGCAATCATAATATATAAAAATGTATAAATTCCGATAAAAAAACAATTCATGCCGATTCGTGTCATCACTTTAAGTATGATTTTACCTTAAAAAATTTTTCCGGCCTGCTACGCTGTATTGACATCGATTAAAATTAAGGGTGCGAACCTTGAGTTCTTATTTAAGCAGTCGGCCGACCTTTTTTTGTTTGCAAATATAACCATTGTTGGATATCTTTAGTTTTTAAAACCCTTGATTTAAACTCATCCAAACCTATAATGCGTCGTTATAATGGACGTTATCATATGAAAAAAATATCGAAATACAGTGTTTATCGCAACCGGCCCTTTGCGGTCATTGTTGCTGTTTTTCTTCTTTTTAGTATTGTATCATGCAAAAATGATACCAACGAGAAAGCGCAAGCGCAGACCAACAATTCTATTATTACCAGCATCGACAACGTGGAGCAGCTCAATA
>CAXMTB010000524.1:0-302 GCA_964195835.1 uncultured Nitrospinaceae bacterium
CGTAACTCCTTATGAAAAAAGCGATTGCATTTCAAATCCATGAAATTCCGCCATTGATATCCCAAAAAAGAAAGTTCTTTTTCAAAAAAAATCAAACACGACCCCTTTATATACATTATATTATATACAGAGAAAGTGTTCGAATATCATGATGTCTGATAGAAAGACTTTTTCATCACCCTCCTCCGAAGCCAGATGCTGCTAAAGCGTGTCTGGCTTTTTTTCGTTGCCGCGGCCATTCCCCAAGAGAATTCGCACAAAACTCATTTGCTTTCCGTAGGATTTATGTATAATCATATCAA
>CAXMTB010000524.1:314-600 GCA_964195835.1 uncultured Nitrospinaceae bacterium
TTGGCGGCATCATCGCTCTGTGTTCGCTGTTGGTGGGGGTCCTTATGGTGGTGGGGGCATTGGTTATACCCGAGTCCGACTTAGAATACACCCAGGCACAACTCCTGGATAAAATGCTGGGGGTTGCCCACGACGAATTGATCATGATGATCATCTCACTGATCGTGGTCGTCCAGATCGCTGCCAACGTTAAATTACTGCGGCGGGTTCCGAACTATCTTCTTCTCGTAAGCAGTTTCGGTTTGGTGGCGTTCAGCACACTTTTCACCGTTGCCGAAGGCCTGGT
>CAXMTB010000525.1:0-274 GCA_964195835.1 uncultured Nitrospinaceae bacterium
CAACCTGGCGCTTGAACAACTTCGGGAGATTGAAGAACGATTGAAACGGGAGCCGTCTGAAATTCAAGCGGCGAGCCTTTGACCCAAATGCGGCAAATTTTGCTCAAAACCACCACATCAACCTTCTTTTTATTCATGATGCTGAATGCAGTCAGCGTGTGTGCAGACCTCCCCGGTGTATCCCACTCCCGGGAACTCCGCCAACAGCTTGCCAGCGGCCTCCAGTCACAAGGCAGGAGTTACCGCCCCAGAACCCGGAATCTGGATGAAAACG
>CAXMTB010000525.1:358-599 GCA_964195835.1 uncultured Nitrospinaceae bacterium
CCTTACCTGCTGCAGCACGCACACAACCCGGTCAACTGGTATCCCTGGGGTGCAGAGGCCTTTGCCAGGGCAAAACAGGAGAACAAACCTGTTTTCCTGTCCATTGGTTATTCCACCTGCCACTGGTGTCACGTGATGGAGCACGAAAGCTTCGAAGATGCAGCCGTCGCAGAATTTCTCAATACCCACTTTATTGCAATCAAGGTAGACCGGGAGCAACGCCCCGACATCGACAAAATAT
>CAXMTB010000526.1:0-598 GCA_964195835.1 uncultured Nitrospinaceae bacterium
CGCTGAAGCCGAAAATGCGGAGCTGAAGACCCTCAACACCAAGCATTACCCGATGTTGAAGGGTCTCAGACCAGCCTACAAGAAGTAGAAGACCAATCGGGTAAGCGAGCCTGATCCCTGCTTGCCCCGTTAAATTCTTCGAAGAAGACAAGCGTAGCGAATTTAACTGGGGACCCCCGATCTCCGATCCTTGATTTCTTGAATCCCTTCCAGTCTTGATATAACTGAAACGACTTCGTTTTTGGAAAAAACAACAGGCAGTTTCTCCGGTTTTTTTGCCCGTTTAACATTTTTAAGCCAGGGCAGTTCGATTCCCAATACGTCTTTGTATAAAAATAAAATTGCACTCATAGCCTGATTCTGGGTGCTGGCAGCAACATTTCCATTTACAGCAAGATGCGTAAGAAAACGTTCGATTTCAGGAGTCCCCATTTCTTGGGGATGTTTTTTGTTGTGAAAAAGAATAAATCTTTTGTTCCAATCGACATAGGCTTTCTCTGTCCGAATACTGTAATTATATCTCCGGATTTTATTCCTCAACTGATCTAATATTTTTGGTTTCGATTTCATTGCTTTTCAAGGGGTTTAATGGCCAGCG
>CAXMTB010000527.1:0-597 GCA_964195835.1 uncultured Nitrospinaceae bacterium
GACCGCTGCGCCCAAGGCCCAGATCGGGACCGCAAACGGAAATCTGGGAAATACGCGCGAGAGTCCCCAGGTCCCTAAATATGCAAGGATGACCCCGAAACCTGCTCCGATGAGCGAGAGAATGGCGGATTCCGCCAGGAAAAGTCGAAGGATTTGGGTGCCCGGGGTGCCGATGGCCTTGAGAAGTCCGACTTCCGAGGTGCGCTGTGAAACAGCAATCAGCATGACGTTCATGATCAGAATACCGGCAACCGACAGGCTGATGGCGGCAATGCCTGCAACACTTAAGGTCATGGTCACGAGAATTCGATCAAAAGTGGAAAGCAGGGCATCCTGGGTGATGACGGTAACATCGTCTTCGCCTTCGTGTCGTTCCCGGATGGTGGTCAATATCGTTTCCTTGGCTCTAGGAACCGCATCACGGCCGTTGGCCTGTACCAGGATTCGGAAAAGCGCCGAGGTATTGAACAGGGTCTGTGCAGAGGCTACGGGTACCACCACCACGTCCCCCATGTCCAGTCCCAGTGACTGGCCTTTTTTAGCCAGTACTCCGATGATCCGAAAACGGCGTTCGCCGATGCGGACCCATTGGCCCAG
>CAXMTB010000528.1:0-597 GCA_964195835.1 uncultured Nitrospinaceae bacterium
GGCCAAACCAGCGGTTTTGACCGAGATTCACCAGTTTGTCGGCGTCGTACTGACCTATTGGCAACCCCAGCATTATTGCAGTATCAATGGTCCAGGTCGGTTCATAATCTAACAGATCAAAGTTGGCCTTGAGCGGCGGGGTGCCAAAAAGATTAACATCAAGCTGTAAAATGGGATCAGCATATCCGGAGGCGGATTGATTGAATGTGACGCCCGGTGCAATAGTTGGGGGAACAAACTGCGGTGGTACTTTGGCGTTAGCCTTGAGATCAACACTGCCACCGGCGATTCCAAAGGAAAACGACGACGGTCGATTAAACAGCGTCAGGTGACGAAGATAGTTAGCGATAACAATATTGGCCTCGACGTCCGAGTTCGGATAGATATATTGACCCGGGGCGAATTGTTGGCTGTCGGTGGCTTGGAGGTCTAAACGCAGGTACTGAAAGGAAACCCCCTGAGTGCCAGCCCGTCCTTTCCAGTAGGCACGTGCGCCATCGTCTACGGCAAGGGCCGGTCCGCAAGACAATAAAATAATGGCCATAGTCGCAAGAAAGGCCAACAGCCTGATATGTCTATTTCCTGTATTCATTGTAT
>CAXMTB010000529.1:0-596 GCA_964195835.1 uncultured Nitrospinaceae bacterium
GGTAAAAGGCTGCGGGTTTAAACTGATCCAGGTCCTAGTGATTATCGGCGTATCGATGGGTGTTATGTTTTTACTTTTCTGGTCTGTTCTACCCGTTATTTCGCTACGGGGGTGATAAAGCTCAAGTTATACAATCGCTTCGCGATTCTATATAACGTCCCGCTTAAAGCGGGACTAAAAAAAAGGAAATCCCTATACTATCAAGTTGAGTTCAGGAACAAGGATAATAAAGATGTATCGTTTAAAATTTATCTTGTTTAGCCGAAAAGGAGGCATACAAAATGAGTGAGAAAATAAAAGTATTAATGGTCGACGACGAAGTGCAGTTTCGGGCCACGACTAAAAAAATTCTGAACAAGAGGGGGTTCGATACAATTCTGGCAGACAGTGGCGAGGAGGCCATTGAGAAACTTGCCGAAAAGCCGGACGTGGTGATTCTCGATATTAAAATGCCCGGCATGGACGGCCACCAGGCCTTAAAAGAGATCAAAAAACATTCCCCCGATCTTCCGGTGATCATGCTCACCGGCCATGGCGCCCTCCCTTCGGCACGGGAAGCCCTCGCAGAAGGGGCCTTTGATTACCTTTCGAAGCCC
>CAXMTB010000530.1:0-276 GCA_964195835.1 uncultured Nitrospinaceae bacterium
CCAAACAAGACAAAAATCGTGTATTGTAAAGACGATAGTCGTCGAGGACTGTTTGGGCACACGAGCTTTGATTTCCTCGGCTTCACGTTTCGTGCTCGCCGCTCCAGCAAGGGTAAAACCGATCACTGTTTTATGGGGTTTAATCCGGCAGTTAGCCGGTCGTCCTTGAAACGAATGGGGTTGGTAATCCGCCACTGGAAAATACACCTTCGTAATAATACGTCTTTAGCTAAATTGGGGAGGTTGTTTAATCCGATTCTTAGAGGCTGGATGAAT
>CAXMTB010000530.1:286-595 GCA_964195835.1 uncultured Nitrospinaceae bacterium
ACCGATGTGCAGCACAGGGGCGGAGTTGTTCGTAGTAGTGATGAAGGTGCTGTAATGGCACTGGAGCGAAGGGGCAACGTTAACCTGTCAAGATTGTCGGACAACCGGAAACGGGATGACCTGATGATTGAGACAATGTCATTTGTTATGTATTCGCGAATGGCTGGTTAACAAGAGCCGTATGAATCGAGAGGTTCACGTACGGTTCTGTGAGAGCCTGGCGGGGAGGTTCCGCCGGGCGACTCGACCAGATTGAGAATTAGTCGACTGTCTGTTGAATTGTATCCAAATTTGACCCAGGCTTTGCAC
>CAXMTB010000531.1:0-592 GCA_964195835.1 uncultured Nitrospinaceae bacterium
GGAGGTAGCGGATGATGCCGCTCGGCACTTTGCGATTATCGAGTCGGAATATGAATATCAGATAACGCGTATTCACGAATCAGATGTAGACACTTATGTCCGTGAATAGTCATCAGATAAACTGCAACGCGGATCACGAAGAGTTGAGCAATTAATCTATTACCAATCCTTTCGCATTGTTTTGAAATGCTCAGGTTGGCAGAAATGCTAGGTTCCTACTGACCCTGATATTTAAGAAAAAAAGCCCCACAGTCCGGGGGAGGACTGCGGGGCAACGGGTTTACTATGGGTTCTTCTTAGGAGGTAGAACATGAAGAATCACGCTCTGTGATTAATACCTTACTCTTTTGGTCAGACTTGTCAATAAAAAAATGCAGGTTTTAAAAAGACCACCAAGGATCTAACCCAGACGGCCATTAAAGTATGGACTAATCAGCTTCCTAAATGTCTCTATCAATAAGAAGTCGTTTTTCTTCTCAGAAGTCGTGATTTCTGATGAAATGGTCTCCCCCTGCTCCCGAAGTCTTTGCAGTAAAGTGTCCCCCAAATCGTAACTTTTCTGATACCTCAGGATTGAGCAAGACGATAATAG
>CAXMTB010000532.1:0-264 GCA_964195835.1 uncultured Nitrospinaceae bacterium
GGCTTTGAGCTGCAGCACACGGTTCCTTACCGAGGTCGCGGATAGCAGGTCACCCGGCTGCACCTGCAATCGCCTGAACTGCGCACCGGCGCGAATTGCAGGCAGTGTCATGGCTCGTTCGCGCGCCACCTCTGTGTCCAGACGGATCAACGCTGCGCGCGTGATGGCGACGTCACCGCTCCCCTGGTGCCGGGAGGTCGCGGCCACGGGCACCGCCAGGATTGCGATGGCGACGGCGACGGCGACTCTGGGCACACGCTTAGC
>CAXMTB010000532.1:357-592 GCA_964195835.1 uncultured Nitrospinaceae bacterium
ACGATGTCCCCCCTAGATGGTGGCCGTAGTTCAATTGGTAGAGCGCCTGCCTGTGGCGCAGGATGTTGCGGGTTCAAGTCCCGTCGGCCACCCCTCGTACGCGTCCGTAGCTCAGCCAGGATAGAGCGTCAGCCTCCGGAGCTGAAAGTCGCAGGTTCGAATCCTGCCGGGCGCATTTTTGTGCGTACGGCGGTATTTTTAATCCTGCCGGGCGCATCGGGACGCGCTGGTTTTG
>CAXMTB010000533.1:0-591 GCA_964195835.1 uncultured Nitrospinaceae bacterium
ATGAGATCGACCTTGGACGGTATCGATTGAAGACCCTGGGCGACTACCTCACCGGTTTTTCCCTCCAAAATATCTGCGTCTTTACCGTTTGTCACAACAACGATCGGAACCTGGTACGGCGCCACAAGTCTGGATACCGCCAGCGCCGGACGCTGTCTGGTGACCAAGGAACCAGGACCGTATTTGATGATCATTCCAATTTTGCCTGACACATTAATCTCAAAATCGATCTTTATAATTGCACTCTTTTCTCCGGCAGATACCCGGAGTTTGCGACGGGGTTTGATCTCTTTTTTCATGAACCCTTTTTGGTTTACAAGCATACGGGCTAAGTTCTGACGATATCTTTCGTCATGCGTATCAACGAGTGTTTTTCCGGAAATAAAATCGACGAGTTCGCCGAGAATGAGATGATGACCGTTCTTTTCTTCCAAATTTTGGTTAACCCTCCACTATCAGGCCAAACCTGAAGTTAATTGAAGATTGGCGTTTTGAAAACTAAGGGTGCGAAACTTGTGTTACAAAATATAAGTAATAGTTTGGTCCTTTGAAACAAATCGATTTCAAAGGAACTTCAGCAAAAATTTAATT
>CAXMTB010000534.1:0-301 GCA_964195835.1 uncultured Nitrospinaceae bacterium
AAACCGGCCTTATGCAGGAAGCCAGGCCCAATAGTCACGGTAGCCTCCATGCCATACCAAGTTCGGGTTTTTATGGTTTTCGTTTTGCTAGTTTTCATATCCGGCAGGTAAAAAATTTGTAAAGATTCATTGGGACAGATATTAAATAGCCTTCAGCCAGGCCCTCTCGGTAAGATGGTTGGTTGGGTCAACGTCATTTTCTTTAAGGAAGACCCAAAGCGGATCCATTTCCCTTGCAAGCGAGTGTGCAAACAGCCGACGTCATCCCCAGGAAATAGGAGTCAAACCTTAAATAAGCTCG
>CAXMTB010000534.1:311-591 GCA_964195835.1 uncultured Nitrospinaceae bacterium
TCCAATCCTATCAGCATCAAAACTTGAGCTATTCGACTTTTATGATTTCTTGTCGAACCTCAAATCAGCGTCAATTAGCACCGATTACATATATCTAATATTTCATAAAAAATCAAAAGGACAAACCCTGTCAAATGGATTTGCCCTTATTGGAAAACGATATCACAAAAAGTCAAACATTTTGTAGGATTGTTTGCATGGATTAGCCCTTCATTGTCACGTTATTTTCCTTTTGGGTTGCAACCATCCAATAGGTTTAAAAATATATCCGTATATTGCC
>CAXMTB010000535.1:0-590 GCA_964195835.1 uncultured Nitrospinaceae bacterium
AAAATCCGATTGGCCCAGTTGACCGGGATAGTGAATTTGAGTAAAAAATACTTCTTTAGGCGGTCCTTCTGATGCTCGCCAAACTTTGATGCGCCTTTGAAGAGTGCGTAGCTGTCCATCGGCAAATCTGCCGGGTTTTCGGCGCTGAAGATCCTCGAATATGGTCTTGGCTTCTAAACCTGGATTGATCTCCAACATTGTTTTAATCTCATGCCAAGTATCTTCATATGGATCTTTGCGGGTTCTCCATGTGTGGAGTCGCTCCAATTCGCTGGGAAGCTTGCCCAGCATCCGATATTTGCGGGCCGTCTTTTCATCCATTCCCGCCTTGATTGCCGCTATCCCGAAATTCTTTTCTGTCTGTATCAATTTGAATAACCTCCTTACCTGTTGGTTCGTAACCATCCAAATCTCTCCTTTTTATCGGTTTGGATAGTTGTACCAGCTTTTCTTGGATTTTAAATTTCGGGAATTTTAATTGTCGTCAGGCGGGTATTATAATTGACGCTGATCATGTGACACCATTACCCGCGACTTGCAGCCTTTAGGGTGCAGCAGATGGTTGTGTAAGTAATATAATGTTAATAAGA
>CAXMTB010000536.1:0-588 GCA_964195835.1 uncultured Nitrospinaceae bacterium
GTTATCGGTCTGGGCCAGGGTTGAGGAACGCGCTTTCAGCGCGATCAATTATAATTAAAATTGATAGAATACCTTAAGTGAAGTTTCCCATTTTTTTATTGGGGTGGATCAGCGCAAGTGCTGACACGCCAACATTATTTTATAATAATTACAAGTGGTTAGAAAAAAGTGCGTTGCCCTATAACCCATTGATTTTATTACAAATAAAAATAGCCGTTTTTAGTATAAAAAAGCAGTTTTTTTAAATAATACACATAGTTATTGTTGATTGCGAGGCCGTATTATGGTATGTTTATTTTACTCGAACAAAAACACCATAACAAAGGAAGGCCTCGCATGTTCATACTACACGACATTCTCGAAAAACTCAAAAAGGAATTTGCCCATTCACGAAAAGGCAAAGAACGCGGAACATGGTTTATCTACACTCTCGTTGCGATCATCATCCCGTTTACTTCGTCTAAGACTTCAAACCTGCTTCGATGCCTTAAGGGTCTTTTCGGGTTTACAGGCATTAGAAAGAAACGATACTACACTTTCATGGCATCGCCCAAGATCCCCTGGCAACGGCTTTGGCTGTGTTTATGG
>CAXMTB010000537.1:0-588 GCA_964195835.1 uncultured Nitrospinaceae bacterium
ATCGGTATACCGGCAAGAAATGTAATTAGTGCCGCCTCAAAAGCATTCTGCAAAAGTATGGCTGCATCAAAATGATATTTTTTCAAATCCCTTGCCAGGCGAAATTTGCCGAAAATGCCTTTATGACGTCCTTCGTCGTCATAAATTAATAGTCGATCTATATGCTCGCTGTTCTTAAAAACAGGCACCACCCAAGGCTTGGCCAAAAGGCTGATATGGGTGTTTGGAAAGCGCTTCCGAATTGCCCGCACAGCCGGTGTGGTCATAACGGCATCTCCGATCCAGTTTGTAGACCGGATGAGGAGCCGTTTGACATTTCTAAAATCTATCTGTTTCATTTTTTTATTTATAGAACACAGAACCTATGAAATCACAAGTTCCAAGCATCAAATTCCAATTAAATTCCAAATATTAATGACCAAAACTATCTTGATTTTTCCAGTATTGATGAAAATATCTTTTTCAATTCATTTGCTTCTTGTATCAAATTTTGGGCATCATAAGCATTCTTCAAATTATTCGCCTCATAAATTAACCTGAGCCAATAAGCGCTCTCTTTGGCTTCCTTGCGGCTTATTTTCATCCTCA
>CAXMTB010000538.1:0-586 GCA_964195835.1 uncultured Nitrospinaceae bacterium
ATGTTCCCGACTATCTGGCCGTCAGTTTTTCCTCTACGGATTATGTGGGCCACATCTTCGGCATTGCCAGTCTGGAGAGCGAGGACAATATGCTGAGGCTCGACCGGACTTTGGCCGATCTGTTCGGATATGTGGATAAGAAAATCGGTCTGAAAAACATACTGATCGTCCTGTCTGCCGATCACGGTGCGCCTGAAGCCCCGGAATACATGGCGAGTCTGGGAATGGATGTGAACCGCCTGACGCCCTCGACTTATGATGCCACCCCGGCAGTGGAAGCTCTCAAAAAGCGATTCGGAATCGGAAAGGAACTCATTAAAATGTATAAGCACCCCTATGTATATCTGAATCACAATATCATCCGGGAAAAGGGGTTAGACCGGGCCGAGGTGGAACGTGCGCTGGCAGAGGAACTGATGAAATTCGACGGCATTGCGCTGGCCGTTTCAAGCAGCGACTTGCGCAGCGGACGCTTGCCAGAAGCCCCTATGATTCAGCAGATCCGGCGGAATTTTCATCCCAAACGCTCCGGAGACATCTATCTGGTTCAGGAACCCTATTGGTTTCTGTACAGCGACGAGTCCGT
>CAXMTB010000539.1:0-339 GCA_964195835.1 uncultured Nitrospinaceae bacterium
TATCCATCAATGCCACCCATAGAGAGGAGGCCTCTTTGTGATAAGGATCAGCGCGATCTAAGAGTGCATAGAATGCTGATGAGTCGACATAAATATTTTCTTGAATATTTAACATGTCTTATAGAATATCGGATTAGGTCCGGCTGATCGTACTGGGGTGGAATGCCTGCCCAATGAAATGCAACGCATATTTCATCGGGGCGAAGCCTATTCCTCTGGGATGGCTAATTCGATTTGGAAGTATCAGTTGAAAAGGAGCCAATGACACGTAGCGCTTTTTTCTTTTTGTATTGAACTTTTCGTATGGTCTCAGCATGGTAACGGTAAAAATCTACGCTG
>CAXMTB010000539.1:349-585 GCA_964195835.1 uncultured Nitrospinaceae bacterium
TTCATTTGTTCGAAATTGACCTGAATTTGAGTTCGGATCATATAGCACACTCCACAATGATAACACTAGTCATACATAATAATGTAACTTGGTGGAAATTTTTGAGGCCGTTGAAAAACATCAGGCCTCAAATGGTTTAGTTGGTTTTATTCGTTTGGTTGGTTGAGAGAATAGAGCGGTTAACCATTGTATGTCTGCCTGCCCCGCTGTGCCCTGTGAAATTCACGATAGTGAAG
>CAXMTB010000540.1:0-584 GCA_964195835.1 uncultured Nitrospinaceae bacterium
CAGCGGCATCTTCAGGTCGATATTTGCTGTTGGGGTCTACGTTGATGGCATCGTAGCCTTCCGATCGTAGTTGTTCAGCAAGCGCATCGCCGATTTTATAAAGCGTCTGCGAAATGGCTTTTCGGTTGTCACAGTGGGGTTGCCACTTTTTTTTGCTGATAAAATCTTTTACGATATTTCTATCCAGCGAAACTGCAAAAGAAATAACCGAGTTTGCAGATGGCAAAAGGTAGCATGGATCGGCGGAGGGTGGACCGTCGGCAAGAATATCTCTTGAGGTTATACCAACCAAATCAGCACCAAGGTTCAAAGCCAAGGATTTCAGCTTCGTTTCCACAAATTCCATAGGTCTCTCTTCTTAGAACGATTCTGTTGCCACCGGGTAACGATAATCCCATCTCTTGAATGTTCTCATACCTATGGTTAATAGTCCCCTATAAATCTCGATTTTCAACACATAGGCAATTTTCAAAACTCACCATATATAAAACACGAAAGCCCTCGATCTTCGGACCGGGGGCTTTTCCTGTTTATCACGACTTGTGAGAGGAAAAACGGCTTCTTATTGATAGAGGTATTCAGGA
>CAXMTB010000541.1:0-584 GCA_964195835.1 uncultured Nitrospinaceae bacterium
TGCAATGATCAGCAAATATCAAAGGGCTGAATTTTACCAGATATTCATATCATATCACAACCTGAACCAACCTTGTGCTTTCTGCAATATATCAAAAGAATGAACGCTGAAAGCCGGAATACAATATATGGTATCAGCCGTATCTTTTCCGAATCTGGACTATCGGCTGCAATCTGACCGGATCTATAATATGGTTGAGCGATAGATACGATTCAGGAATCAGGCATATCGTACGATGCCTACCACATAAAAGGAGATTTGTTATCATGACAGGAAAACTCAAATTATTAGGAATTGCTTCAATCGCAGTATTTGCCGCCATGGGTTTTTACCTGTGGGGTCAAAGCGACATCGAGGTTATTAAGCAGGCGCAGGCTGCCGGTGGAGCTAAGTACAGCTCAAACACCAAGAGCCCCACAGGAACAATGAGCCCTCGCGACATGTACTTCCCGGGCACCGAGGAACTGGCTCCAGACGAGATGCGCATAATTGCTGCTGGCACAGGTATGCCAGCGCAACGACGTGGTCAGGCCGCGACATGCTGGCTGGTCGAGCTTGGCAATGGAGATAAGTTTCTTTTCGAT
>CAXMTB010000542.1:0-583 GCA_964195835.1 uncultured Nitrospinaceae bacterium
CTTTAAGCTTTGGGATAAAATCAGGCATAAGCATGTATTGGAACTCCGTAGATCTAAAAAAGAGCCTCATGTAAAGTTAGTGAATGATTTATTAAGTATTATAGAGACTAGCATCATTTCTTTACAAACAGGCCAATACTGTAATAGAGAACCTGCACCTAGAGAAGAAGTCCTGATTAATTTGGGAAAAATTGGCAAACTTTATAAGAAAGAGTTTAGAAAACTCAAATCAGTCAATTATGGATTTACAGAAAAAGCCATTAATGACTGTTTATTCTTTTCAGAAGAGCTTGTAAAAATGACGAAGAAGTTGAGAAGTTAAACAGGGAAAAGTCAAAATGTCTGCTGATTATCGGGGGTTTTTCATTTCATATGCAGGGCATTAGCGACTTGCGATAACTGCTATACATGTTGAGTTGTGAATGGTTCTTAAAAGTGCAAGATGTACAGTGGATATGTTGAACCCTGCCAGCAATGGTGGGGTTTTTTATTGACTGGTAATTCTCTATCACTTTCCAATGGTTGCCCTTCTTTTTTTTACCTGCTAACTTTCGTCACAAGAAACCTTTGCACCCTAACGATG
>CAXMTB010000543.1:0-583 GCA_964195835.1 uncultured Nitrospinaceae bacterium
CAACCGCCTTGGCTTTGATGCTGGCTCAGAGGACGGTTTGGCTGGCCCCCGCACGCACACCGCAATACGGGCATTCCAGAAAGAAAATTCTTTGCCGCCGGACGGATATCCCTCACCCGCTCTTTTGAAACTTCTGCTGTCGCTGTTGATAGCCTTATCTTGATATAGAGCTATTTTGTTATTTTACAGTACAATATTCCTTCAGAGACAGGCACAACTTTGTACCAATTTTCATGCTGCGAAATCTTGTTGCGTCATTGATGTCAGACTTTTCTATTAGGCTGTTAGCCTGAGGTCCCTGTAAGCTATCTCAAGGCAATCCGTCCAAATGTAGCGTTTCAAAGGAAAGTGGACAGATTTAGGATATAGAAAAGAGGATGAGATTGAAAAACAGATATGGTCAAATTTTCGGAAATTAATTAGACCTTTAAAATGATCTCTAATCAATTATCTGGGAGGATGTTGTTGACAAGATTGAATAACTAAATTTTAGAGAAAAGGGAAAGCGATATTTCCCTGTGATAGCTTGCAAGTATCACCTGATACTGATTCTTTGATATCGAATGGATATCACAACAATTTA
>CAXMTB010000544.1:0-582 GCA_964195835.1 uncultured Nitrospinaceae bacterium
TTTAATCTGATTCAGCACATCTGGTAGAAAGAGAATATTTTCAAACGGGTCGAAAAAGATGAACAGCAGTTTGTTTTGGGATTCAAGAATTTGACCGGCGTCGAGAATCATGCTTACAGCACTGCCAAATCCTGATATCTTTTTCTTTTGATCTGTTTCGACGATCCGTCCATCAAGATCCCCGAATTTTCCCACGGTATGTTCTAGGGCTCGCGGAATGAACGTTGATGATGACGCTGTTCGGCAATCTACGGCAACTGCAAAGTGCCCCATCTTCTGCAAATGTGCCACGCTCGCCAGCACCATTGAACTTTTTCCCCAGCCAGTAGGCCCCTCGAATACAATACCGCGATGTGTGGTCTGGTTATGGACGACTTGACCGGAAAACGAATCAAGCGTGCTGAAAAGGGATTTTCTACCCACAAAGTATCGGGGGGATGCGGGGAACTGGTACTCAAAACAGGATGAACTTCCATTCACTTCTACAATTGGATCTGCCTCCTGGAACAGGCCCGGCTGAAGCGGACCTGTCTTGCCTGTAGAAATGTTGTCAAAATTTGCTATTGCGGGATCCAGTTTTGC
>CAXMTB010000545.1:0-582 GCA_964195835.1 uncultured Nitrospinaceae bacterium
ATACTTTCGGCATTGTTCTCGCTGGGAAATACGGTGGCCATGCCTGTAACCTGATGGTCATATTCTCTGCATTTCTCAGACATATACTTATTCAATTGTTTCGCAATTCCGGGCTTATGGGCATACTGGAGTGCGATGATATGTTTTATGCCGCGTGACAGCAAAAACTCAAATATCCGGGATGATGTCATCTGATATCTGATGTGCCAGGCATTTTCATCAAACCATTTCCAGATTGCAGAAAAAATATTGTGAGGGAAAATATGTACATGGGCATCAATTAAGGAAGGAAGACCGGCAGGCACCCTTGAATCTTCCTGATCATTAATTGACGGCATCTTTGGTCTCAACACTATAACACCAATTTCTTTCTGTAAATATTATAGGCCATATAACAAGTAATTATACATTTCTGGATATCATCACATTTGTAATGCTATCCAGTTAGGGCGCGGATCGTGTCGCAATACAGATACATTGAGATAACTACACGAATTGAAGACTTGTCAAAACTTGTGTTTACTTGCCAAAAGCACAAGTTCAAGCATTTCAACTTCCAGTACATCCCGCCGTTTCTGAATT
>CAXMTB010000546.1:0-299 GCA_964195835.1 uncultured Nitrospinaceae bacterium
TTCTAAAGGTTAAAGTGTTCCGTAATTACTTATTTGCTATCGAAAAAGATAATCCTTTTTGAAAAGCGTGTACTGTTTGAGTAGTTTGATCAAAAAAATACACCGACCCTTGATTTATCTGTCTGATCTATTGACAAAGTCTTTAAAATCCAACATTCTTTCCAGAACATAACATCAGCATTTTTAAAAGGGTGATAATATGGATTTATGGCAGCTCAATATTTTTTGTAAAGTCGTCGAATTGAAAGGCTTTTCAAAGGCCGGTAATGCTATTCACCTATCTCAGCCCACCATCAGCA
>CAXMTB010000546.1:309-580 GCA_964195835.1 uncultured Nitrospinaceae bacterium
CTTGGAAAATTATTTTGAATGTCAACTCATCGATCGGCTCGGCAAAAAAGCGGTTCCCACCAAAGCCGGTGAATTGTTATATCGCTATGCGCGAAAGCTCATTGCTTTGCGCGATGAAACCGAAGCTGCGATGGCTGAGTTTCATGGAAGAATCAAGGGTCGCCTGGTCATCGGCGGCAGCACCATTCCCGGGGGATATATTCTTCCAAAGTGCATCGGTGCATTTACAACGGTTTATCCTGAAGTCACCATTTCTCTGATTATCGGCGAC
>CAXMTB010000547.1:0-579 GCA_964195835.1 uncultured Nitrospinaceae bacterium
CCCTTTTAACAGATGCCGGTTGACAGAGGACAGAAGCCAGATGTCAGAGGACAGAGCACGGAAGTTAGATGTATTGTTTTAGGCCCTATTCATTAAATCTTCATTCTTCAATCGTCAATATTCAATTCCGGTTTATCCGGGTTGGGATAACGTGATCAGGGACGGATCATACGCCTCGGGCGCCCGGTAACCGAGAAGATTGCAGATCGTAGCGGCCACATTGCTCAGACCCGGGTTATCGATCTGTTTCAGGGAAAACCTGTTCACTTCCGAGTAGTCTTTGATGATAAAAGGGACGGGATTTTTCGTATGGGCCACCATGGGCGTGCGCCGGCCTTCTTTCTCGGTCCACATACAATCCGCGTTGCCGTGATCGGCCGTGACCATCGCCACACCCCGGGTGCCTCTAACGGCCTTCAGGAGTCTGCCCAGGCACAGGTCCACCGTCTCCACCGCGATGCGGATGGAAACAGGCACCCCCGTGTGCCCCACCATGTCACCGTTGGCGTAATTTAAACGGATGAATTTGTACTTGCCGCCGTGAATCGCATCGATCACCGCATCGGTTATCTCGGCGGC
>CAXMTB010000548.1:0-578 GCA_964195835.1 uncultured Nitrospinaceae bacterium
TTTTTACCATCGTTATTATGTTCAGTCTCAAAGGAGAACTCATCGTTTCCATCCCACTCGACGTAGTACGCATTGCCATCCCTCTGTTGATCTACTTTGTCATAATGTTTTTGGTTAGCTTTTGGATGGGAGTCAAGGTAGGCGCGGACTATTCCAAAACAACTACGGTGGCCTTCACTGCTTCCGGCAACAATTTTGAACTAGCTATAGCCGTATCCGTGGCTGTCTTCGGACTTGATTCGGCTGTTGCGTTTACTGCTGTTGAGGTGCCCGCGTTGATCGGATTGGTCCATGTCGCCTTCTGGCTTCAGAAAAAGTTTTTTATCAAAGAGGCTTCAGCTGTAAACCTTTAACAATCTTATAAATCACGACTTCCGAGAAGAAAAACGACTTCTTATTGATAGAGACATTTATGAAGACTTTTCATCCACAAAACTATGTCCACCAGGGTTCAATCACCAAGGGGTCATTTTTGTTTTCATTTCCCTGTTGACATACCTGACTAAAAGAGTAAGATAATAATCACAGAACATCAGTTCTTCATTTTTACCTCCTAAAGAAAAACCCAAAACCCGTTG
>CAXMTB010000549.1:0-578 GCA_964195835.1 uncultured Nitrospinaceae bacterium
GGTCAGGGAAATGCAGCGAGATGCTGCAATTATTTCACCTGATACGTCAGCCGCGAGCTTTGTGGGTCGGGAGCAATGCACTGATTGCCACGATGAGACATACGAGCAGTGGCTGGGCTCGGATCATGACAAGGCCATGGATCTTGCCAGCGATCAGACGATCCTCGGCGACTTCAATGATGCCGAATTCGAGCACAGCGGGGTCACCTCCCGCTTTTACAAAAAAGGAGATGGCTACTTCGTCTTCACAGAAGGCGCTGGTGGAGAAATGGCCGAGTTCGAAGTGCTCTATACGTTCGGTTTTGAACCGCTGCAACAATACCTGGTGCCTTTCTCGGGAGGGCGGCTGCAGGCATTACCCATCGCATGGGATGTTGACGAGCAACGCTGGTTCACGCTCAACCCGGATACGGTGATCGCAGCGGACGATTGGTTGCACTGGACCCGAAATGGGCAAAACTGGAACGGCATGTGTGCTGAGTGTCATTCGACCCACCTGCAAAAAAACTACGACCCGGAATTGAGGACCTTCAATACCACCTGGTCTGACATAGATGTCAGTTGCGAGGCATGCCACG
>CAXMTB010000550.1:0-575 GCA_964195835.1 uncultured Nitrospinaceae bacterium
AAACGCACCGATTACTGATACTAAGTGATATAGAACCAGTTCAGGTTGTTATAATAGGTCTGTATTCAGAACATGACGCAAGATTTTGTGATAGCTCTACTGATGGCCATTAATGGGAAAGATCAGGAATAGGTAAAAATTACATAAGAATTGAACTGAATAAAATTCAGAACCTATTTTAAAAGAATATATATGAAATCGCTAAAGTCAAATGAAATATACCACAATGTGGCAAATTTAATCGGGTGGGGAAGATATGCTTTGCATGAAGATACCTTGCCATAACAACAACTCAGGGTTAATCAACTCCGATTACATATATCTTATTTCTTACAAAATTGCAAAAAAAAGGCAAACCCCCCTCGAAGAGTTTGCCTTATTAAAAAACGATATCACAACCGCTGAACCGGCATTTGGGATTGCAAATATATTGCAGATACATGCAATTCAGCCCTAAGACTGGGATGGATGATATCACAGGTTTTTTGGGCCTCTAAATTTTGCCGATATGTTGGAAAAATCCAAACTATTGGAACACGTCAAATCCGCGTGCTTTCCATTACATATCACCACTA
>CAXMTB010000551.1:0-575 GCA_964195835.1 uncultured Nitrospinaceae bacterium
ATACGGTGCGACATTTATGCCCCTGTTCACAAAAAGGCGACACAGGGCCGTTGCAACGATACTCTTTCCAACTTCGGAACCTGTTCCCAGGATCGCTATACAGGGTGCTTTTTTCATGGAAGATATCACTCAGGTTAAACGGTTCAGGGTTCAAGGTTCACGGTTTAGAACTGTTTATAAACATACCGCAATGAGCTTTAACTGATTGGCTTTAACAACCTTGAACGTTGAACGGGGAACCCGGAACCATTCAATTTTTTAAAATTCAGAGTGCGAAACTTGAGTTATTATTTTAATTCAAACCGAATCGGCACCCTGACCCACATTTTTATTTTTTCTTTTCCGACCATGCCGGGTTCAAACAACCAGTTTTTTACCGATGATTTTGCCGCTCTGTCCAAAAGAGGATAACCGCTCGACTTGATCACTTTTAAATCCCCAACCGTCCCATTCTTATTCACAAGAACGTCCAGCATGACGTCACCCTGGTATCCTCTAATCCTGGCAATTCTGGGATATTTAGGAGGAGGGTTCGATCGATATATGGGCCTGGCTTCATGGATCACAATCGCCGG
>CAXMTB010000552.1:0-574 GCA_964195835.1 uncultured Nitrospinaceae bacterium
AACGATGATGCTCGATTACATAGCAGTACGTCTTGATTCGGAAAAGGCTGCAGGCAAAAAGATGAAAATTGGATTTAACTTCACTGATGTCAACGAGCTCTATACCCTGTTTCTGGAGAACTCAACGCTCAATAATCGTGTTGGTCTTGAAGATGACGCCGAAAGCACCATTATAACCACCCGTGCAACACTCAATGAGATCCTACTGGACAAATTGACTGTAGACCAAAGCTTAGAGAGCGGTGCAATCAAAGTTGAAGGCACTAAAGGTAAGTTCAAAGAGCTTCAGGGGATGTTGGTTAACTTTGAATTTTGGTTCAACATCGTAACTCCTTGATGTTACGTGTCAATAAGAATAATCTTCAAATATGATGCAGGCCGAGGCGCCAAGGCGCATTTTCAATGCATCTTCAGAAGCCAACAAATCGCTGCAGGCCGACTTCGGGTTCCGCGATCAGCGCGAAACCCGAAGCGCCGGAGCACTGACACTACAGATACCTGCAATAAAACACAAGTATCATATCCATAAAAAATTGTTGTGATATCATATTTCAATAAGGGCAAATCCTTTTTT
>CAXMTB010000553.1:0-574 GCA_964195835.1 uncultured Nitrospinaceae bacterium
CGCAACTGTACGAGAGATGAAGGAGGGCCCTTCGGGTTCGGCGATCAGGAGCTGATCCCAAGCTACCGCAAGCTGCTGTGGTCAAAAGCCATGGTGGTGAGCGTTGCGGAAAAGTCGGGACGATGATCCCGGCAAGCACGGTTGAGAGAGGCGAGCGCAAGCGAACCACTGCTGAAGCGTCGTAAGTGAGTTAGGTGATGTTAAAACCGGGGGCTGACCCATCTCCCGGGATGAGTTCGGAGGATGATCTGATGCCGACCGAACGGCATCCGGCGTGTAGGTGGCGCGAAGCTCAACCAGGCTCTTGTACGGAACGTGAGAACCTGGCCGGCGATGCCAAGGGAAAAGGCGCAAGCGGCTACCACCGCGAGGCCGAAAGTACCGATGCGCCGGAGAGGGGCGGACTGCCTCGTAGTAGTGATGAAGGCTCTGTAATGGGGCTGGAGCGAAGGGGGCAGGTCATCGCGGTTGAGCTTGGGCCAACCGGTTATGCCGGGAGGAGCCCTCTTGTTCAGCGGAAGGCGGCAGCCTTCGTGCGATGGCATGAGCCGGATGATGCGAGAGTATCATGTCC
>CAXMTB010000554.1:0-573 GCA_964195835.1 uncultured Nitrospinaceae bacterium
AAGAACTCGAGGAAACAGGCTCCATTTTTCAGACCACCATGGACAGCGAAGTTTTTCTCCATTGTTTTGTTAAAAGCTTAAAATCAGGATTCGAAGGCGCTCTGGTAGAGACAGTGTCGCGGCTTAAAGGGGCATTTTCTTTTGTGATGCTAACCAGCAAGGGAGAAGTTATCGGAATAAAGGATCCCTATGGTTTCCGGCCCTTATGCCTGGGAAAACTCAATGGTCATTATGTTCTGGCCTCAGAAACCTGTGCGCTGGATCTGGTCCAGGCAGAATTTATACGTGAGCTTAATCCCGGCGAAATCGTAATTATCAGTGAAGACGGCATCAGGAGTATCAAAACCCCGACACCGGAAAGAAGAGCGTTTTGCATCTTTGAATTTATCTACTTTGCAAGACCGGACAGCACCATCTACGGGCAGAATGTGTACTTAACCCGTAAAGCCCATGGACGGCGACTTGCTCAAGAGGCCCCTGTGGATGCTGATCTGGTCATGCCATTTCCCGACTCCGGAACGTATGCAGCTTTGGGCTATTCGGAAGTCTCCGGAATCCCTTTTGAGATGGCCA
>CAXMTB010000555.1:0-573 GCA_964195835.1 uncultured Nitrospinaceae bacterium
AACGCCAGGATACAATGAGGATGATAACAAAGACGATGCTTACGGCAAAAATGCCGCTTCCGACAATTGTTTTCGGAAAGACAATGTAAATACCGGCGAGTATAATAGCAGCTGTCCCAAGCGCCTGAAGCAAACGTATGGCAAGTTCCTGAAAGGAGTCCGTTACCTTTAAATCATAAAGATCATTATAATACAAACACGTCTGGCAAACTAAAGAAATCAAAAATATTTTGAGACTTAGCCATCGATCTAATCCGAAGAATTCGACGTTAAGGAGTAGCCAGCATGCAACCAAAACAGCAGCAAATATAACGATGCCTTCCCCGATAAAAAAAAATATGTTTCGTATTGGATAATATTGTTTGAATATGCGTAACATATTTTAATCTAAACTGAGAGGTTCTGAGTTACTCGTTCAAAGTTCAAGGTTTTAAAAAAAAACTCACCGCCCCAGTACGATTTACCGAACCTACGGGGCAAGCAAATAGACACACTGGTAAAATCAAATTAAAAAGTGTGAAGTGCCAAAGTGATCTAAAGTGATCTAAAGTTGTGGTATTCTGCCAATTTTAT
>CAXMTB010000556.1:0-573 GCA_964195835.1 uncultured Nitrospinaceae bacterium
AAATCCCTCAATCTTCGGATCGGGGGATTTTCTTATTTGTCACAACTGCTGAGACGAAAAACGGCTTCTTATTGATAGAGGTATTCAGGAAGCTCTTTAATCCGCAAAACTATGGCCACCTGGATCAACTCTGGGTGGCCGTTTATTATTTATCAGGGTTTGTAGGAATAATGAGCTTTGGTCGTTTAGAGCCTTTAAAACCAATGTGAGAGGATAAATAGTAAACTAAACCACAAGGGGCAAAGCCCTGTCTGGAGAACTTAATCAAGGAGTCTTTTACGTTTCGGCAATCTTGTTGAGATAAGAAATCAGATTTACTTTGCGATTGGTCAAGCCGAGTTTACGACGAATGCTTTCCCTGTGACGATTAACTGTCGCGGGGGAAATCCTCCGCATATTCGCGATCTCCTTGGTGGACAACCCATGTTTGATCATATTGCAAACCAAAAGTTCAACAGGGCTGAGTTTGCTAAGGACATTTTGGTCTCGTTCCACAAAAGGGGAGATGATGTCTTCCAGATTTTTTTTCAGTAGGTCCACGTATTTCAACTGTCTAGAATCCATCTCAGACTG
>CAXMTB010000557.1:0-572 GCA_964195835.1 uncultured Nitrospinaceae bacterium
ATGTACTTAAATGTGAGTTGCTTGAACCTGTTGTACTGGCAAGAAATCTGTAATTCCCTATCTTTCTGTAGTTAATGATTATATCGTCAATTTTTATTATATAGTCTTTAAGTCTCTATCTCATTTTTTTTCTTCGGCTTAGAGGTAGTATCATCAATAATAGTTTTCCGTCCAGCCCTTACAGAGATACTGATCTTATCCGGTGCGTTGGTATCGGTAGACCTCTGCCGGTTTGAAATCCTTCCTCGACGAAGTTGTTCTCCATAAACTCGAAGAACATTATTTATTTGGTACGCTGAGATTTCCATATTTTTGACCCTTATTATATTATCAGCACCTATTAAAATAAACTTAAGAATAAACTTCATTTTTGAAGTAAAGACAGATACGTAGCTTATTAAGTCAAGGTTTTGATTCCGGCATGTAAACAAAAAACCAACAACACTCCATTTGTTAGTAATGACAAATCCTATTACAAGGATTTGCCTTTTTGCTTTTTTATGAAAATTACGATATATATAATTGGAGTTGATCACCCTGGGTTTGCACTTTTGGCAAGATATCTTCATGCA
>CAXMTB010000558.1:0-571 GCA_964195835.1 uncultured Nitrospinaceae bacterium
CCCAAATTGCCGGCGCCCGGCTCCTTACACGTCGATCAGCAGACGCTGCGGATCCTCGATCATTTCCTTGATGCGGACCAGGAAGGTCACCGCCTCGCGCCCGTCGACAATGCGGTGATCGTAGCTCATCGCCACATACATCATGCTGCGCACCACGACCTCGTTGTCCACCACAACCGGTCGCTTTTCGATCTTGTGCAGACCCAGGATACCCGACTGCGGCGGGTTCAGGATCGGCATCGACAACATCGAGCCATAAACGCCACCGTTGGAGATTGTGAAGGTGCCACCGGTCATTCCTGGATGGTCAGCTTGCCGTCGCGCGCGCGACGGCCGAAATCGGCGATCCGCCCCTCGATGTCGGCAAAACTCATCTGGTCAGCATCGCGCAGAATCGGGACTACCAGGCCCTGTGGCGTGCCCACGGCAACCCCGACATCGTAATAGTTTTTATAGATGACCTCGTCGCCATAAATCTCGGCATGGACTGCAGGCAGTTCCTTCAATGCGCCAATCGCCGCCTTGGTGAAAAAGGACATGAAGCCGAGCTTCACGCTGTGCTTTTTTTCAA
>CAXMTB010000559.1:0-314 GCA_964195835.1 uncultured Nitrospinaceae bacterium
ATATGTCAGGGTCAGTAAGAATTTCACGTTTCTGTCAATCTCACACCCACCAAGCAATGTAGGAGGATAAATAAGAAACCCTCCACTTTGACCTTACCTCTCGACCAGGTATAATTGGCATCAGCTTATTTATTGCAGTGGCGCAAAAGTCTTTAGGACTGCCGAGGGAGAAAGAGTCATGCATTTACTCAAAGGTGTCAGCCTGTTCATCTTTTTTTGTCTGATCGCGATTCTCATCGGATGTTCACCAGAAGTCGGCAGTGACGAATGGTGTGAGGATATGAAAGAGAAGCCGAAAGGTGATTGAACGGCAA
>CAXMTB010000559.1:324-569 GCA_964195835.1 uncultured Nitrospinaceae bacterium
AGTAAGATTCCTACAGCTAGTTTTTTAATATTTCGGCCACCTAGTTTGATCGCCAGGTGGCCTTTTCTTGTTTGTCAGGGTCAGTAAGAATTTTACGTTGTTGCCAAATTTACACCTTCAAATCAATGTAGGAGGATAAATAAGAATCCCTACTCTTTGACCTCAACCCATGACCGGGTATAATTTGGAGCGTCTTATTTATGTAGGTATCTGAGAACTGCCGATTGGTTCGAATCCAGTCATCC
>CAXMTB010000560.1:0-567 GCA_964195835.1 uncultured Nitrospinaceae bacterium
TGGGAAATATAGATCTGAGATGTGCCGAACTTCTTGCTGATATCGGCAACCAGCTTGACGATGCCGGCCTCTACCGTTACATCCAGTGCGGTAGTAGGCTCATCCAGCAGCAACAGTGATGGATTCGACAAAAGCCCCATGGCGATAACCACTCGCTGTTGCTGTCCTCCCGATAACTGGTGCGGGTAGGATTCCATCATCCGCTCAGGATCGGGCAAATTGACATCAGACAGCATCTGCATTGCTCTCTGCCGCGCTTCATCCTTGGAAATGTTCTCATGCGCCAGGGGCACTTCCATAAGCTGAGTCTTTATTTTGAGGCTTGGATTCAAAGAGGCAAAAGGCTCCTGGTAAATCATGGCGATCTCGGCTCCTCGAATGCTGCGTAGCTCACTCTCCGACAGTTGGGTCAAATCGCGGCCTTTGAAGGTGATACTGCCGCTCTTGATACCCCCGTTGGCGCCCATGTACTGCATGATCGCCATGGCGACGGTAGATTTGCCGCAGCCCGATTCGCCGACAATGCCGATGGTTTCACCGGGCTTTACCGTCAGCGAAAAATCCACC
>CAXMTB010000561.1:0-567 GCA_964195835.1 uncultured Nitrospinaceae bacterium
CCTCCGGACTATCACGGAGCTGAAGCCTATTCAGCCTTGCTCGCGGCAGCAGATGCTCTTAAACGGGCCGAATCTTTCAGTCCTGAAAGCATCCGGTCGGCATTGGACAGCACCGACATGGTAACCCCTTTCGGGCCTGTAAATTTTAAATCATATAAAAAATACGAGCGGCAGAACAGCCTTCCCACACAGGTTCTTCAGATCATTGATGGAAAATTCGAATGTGTCTGGCCTGAAATGCTTGCAACGACAAGGTTTATTCCACCTGTTGATTGGAGGCGTTCTGATTAACGGCATACATTAAACCGAATTTAATAGAAATTATTACCTTGTTTAGTGAATTTTGCAGCAAAAAACTAAAAACGAATCACGAAAACACGGATGACCAAAGCATGAAATAAAAAATATTCTTTTTCGTGTTTTTAAAATTTCGTGCTTTCGTGATAAAAATTGTTTTTTGGTTCCGGTCTATCCGGATTAGGAGGTGGTAACATAAAAAATATAAATTTACAGACGAAGATTAATAAATATTATTTAAAATAAGGAGGAAACAACAATGAGACACAA
>CAXMTB010000562.1:0-565 GCA_964195835.1 uncultured Nitrospinaceae bacterium
AAAAAGCAACTCTTATCGCGGATGGCGCAGCTGTTCGCAGACTCCCCGCTCGGAAATAGAGGATGTTGATACCAAAAACAATATGAATTTAAGTCTATATAATCCAGGGGTCGGGGTGTTTTTATTTGTTAAATCGCTCCATGGATATATAAAGGTTTACAATAAAAACTCCCCGACCCCTCATATAATCAAGAAGTTATCCGCGAGTTTTTGTTTTGGAACGACAAAAACGTTGAAAAATACGGCTGTACAAAGTAGTATCAGACGACGATTGAAAACTCGGCAAATTTCTATTGGGCAACCTGAATTCAGAAGCTGTTTCAGAATCTTTTATTCGTTGGTTTGCACAGGTCCAAGCGTCGGATCCTCCGCAAGCCCTAAGTTCAAACAACCAACCTTTTAAAAGAAAGTAATGCGATGATACTGAAAAGATGGTGTCTGGTTGCATCCGTGTTCATGGTGGCAAGCCTGGTGATAACGGCTCCGGTTGTTTCAGCGGAGTCGTTCCGGGCTTTTAGGCAAAAAAACAGGCTTCAAGCCTATGTCCCGCCCGAGTGGTTTTTAA
>CAXMTB010000563.1:0-565 GCA_964195835.1 uncultured Nitrospinaceae bacterium
CCCCGAATTCCCGCACCACGCCCAGGACCCCGGGCCGGTTCGCCACGCCCTGCCGCCAGATTGCCGACCTCCGGCCCCGTTCGGCCTCGGCACCCAACTCCCATGCCGGCGCAAAATCGTGCCGCTCTGAGCCACTCTCGAGCACTCAGAAATCCCAGAAATTCAGTTTTGCAGTTTTCCGGGGGTGCGACGGCCGAACGCATTCCGGGATTCGGTTCGGGTTCGGTTCGGGGATTTCTCGGATATGATTTTGGTAACCGATTGATCGTGTTCGGCTTTACAAACGTAACCGCGAAAATCCGAGGATAGAATCTCGAGGTCTGTTTCGGGAATAGTTCGGACGAGGCACCGATCAAAATATGTGATTGCCCAAACGCGTTACGATTCTTGAACTTATGGGGGCAGAGTCAGCGAGTTCCTTGTATTTTCAGTCCTCTGCTCTACCGACTGAGCTACCTGAGCTTGAAATGCGGAAGCGCGTATTAAATAGTCGTGCGGGCCTCTAGTCAAGTCCGAAACGCCGATTTTGGGGCTCGGCAACGATTATCCCGGGTCCGGGACGGGC
>CAXMTB010000564.1:0-563 GCA_964195835.1 uncultured Nitrospinaceae bacterium
GAAAGATCACGCCAAAGGCGGATAAAACTCGTGAATAAGGGCTCGTAATGAAAGAACCTGCCCGGGCTATTAATAAATGTCCCTGCATTAACAGAGGGTTTCATCCATAAAGTTAGATCGTTTATGGTTCTTTCAAAACGATCCCTAATCCTCCCGAGGCGGACAAGTCCACTCAGACAGCTTCCAGTCAAAAATTAAATCATACCTGAAGCGCCTTGGAAATCGATTTGTTTCAAAAGACTAACCTATTACAATTTATGAAGTAATTGAAATCGCCTAAAAATATGAGAGCGAAACATGAGTTCAAAATTCAAAGACAATCATTTCCTTCATAGCTTGGATCTGATCCCGAATTTCAGCGGCCTTTTCAAACTCTAACTCTTTCGCCGCCAGCTTCATCTCTCTTTCAAGATCCCTGATGATGATATCAAGATTTTCTACAGATTCATATTTTGCAAGTGTTTCTGCCACTCTGTCTTTCGGTGCATCATTGAGATCAGCCACCTTTGCAAAGACAGGTGTAATTTCTTTTTTTATGCTTGTCGGCGTAATCGAATGATGTT
>CAXMTB010000565.1:0-272 GCA_964195835.1 uncultured Nitrospinaceae bacterium
ACACCACAAGACTTGAAAAGATACATCAGCAATTAATTGCTATAGGCGCCGAGCATGAGGTGACCAGTCAGATAAAAACCTTCCTTTTCCATCCCGAATTTCCTGTCGATATTCGTCACAATGCCAAGATTTTCCGTGAAAAACTGGCTGTTTGGGCCGAGGAGAAGCTGGCATGAAAGCTTTAGTGACGGGTGGCGGAGGCTTCCTCGGCAAGGCAATCGTCAAGCTGCTTCGAGCGCGTGGTGACGAGGTTCGCTCTTTCTCGCGAAATC
>CAXMTB010000565.1:290-563 GCA_964195835.1 uncultured Nitrospinaceae bacterium
GCCCATACGAGGAATTCTATCAGGCGAATGTTCTGGGGACGAAACATGTGATTGATGCCTGTCGTCTACATGGCATCAAACGTCTGGTCCATACCAGTTCGCCGAGTGTGGTCTTTGATGGTACCGATATGGAAGGTGTTGACGAGTCGATTCCTTACCCGGAACATTTCGAAGCCTTTTATCCTCAGACCAAGGCTGAGGCCGAGCAGTTGGTATTGCAGGCCAACGACGAGAACTTGGCCACTGTTGCCTTGCGACCACACTTGATCTGGG
>CAXMTB010000566.1:0-563 GCA_964195835.1 uncultured Nitrospinaceae bacterium
GAGCAGCATCATAGCAATGCCCATGAGGTCTATGCGGTCGGTACTGGCCTGTAGAGTTTCCCGTTGCTTTTTGGCATCATGGGCATTGACGTTGGCCACCAAGAATCCTTTGGTGCGTAATGCGTTGGCAAAGTTTTCTGCGTATGAATTGACATCTTCACCACCAAAGAAGACATATTCTTTTTTGATGTGACGCTGACGACACGAGCGCATCACTTGGTCAATCAAGTATTTGACGCCTTCAAGGGTATTTTTCACTGAAAACGGTTTGCGCAGAATATCGCCCTATCCGTTACAAAACATGACTATGTGGTCTTTCTTAGCGTAATCGATAGGAACGCACATCATCTTCAACCGGTTGCCTGCTTTTTCAAACAGACGAAGTAATTGTTGACTTCGGTTTTGAAAAATGTTTTTCTTTTTCATGGTGAAGCTCCTTTCGTTTCTGCAGCTGCAAAATTGCAGACTGCTCATTTAGTATACCACCGGCATCAGCCGGATGGTTCCGAAAACAGGGGAGCTTCACCGTCTTTTTTTTTAAAAGGAACTCATCGTTATTTATG
>CAXMTB010000567.1:0-562 GCA_964195835.1 uncultured Nitrospinaceae bacterium
ATGGATATTTATTGGATAAAACAATTTTTTAAAACGAAAAGAGGCCAAAATGGGAGACAAGGGGAAAAAAGATAAAGACAAACGCGAAGAACAGAAAAAAGGTAAGCACAAACTAAAGGAGAAACGGAAGCAAAAAAAAATGAAATGAAATTGATTTGGGCAAATGGAAGATAAACGTAAAACAAAAAGTCAGCTCATAAGGGAATTGGTTGAGTTGCGCCAACAGGTTGGTGAATTGGAAGCATCGAAAATTGAATGTGATCAGGCAAAGACCGAATTCGAGCGAGCACGCAAATATACAGATAGCATCTTGGATACATTGCGTGAACCTCTTATAGTGCTAAACGCAGACCTAAAAATACTCTTTGCCAACCGATCCTTCTATAATATTTTCAAAGTGGCGCCGAGGGAAACCGTTGGAAATCTCATCTATACTGCATGGGTTAAGAATCAAAATCAAAAAGGTGGATGTAATGGCATCTGTTATTAAATATTATGAGGGAATCGACTCGGTTGCCGTAATCGGCAACTATCTGCCCCGCCAGTGCGGTATCGCAACCTT
>CAXMTB010000568.1:0-249 GCA_964195835.1 uncultured Nitrospinaceae bacterium
AAGCCGATCTCCAAGAAGCCGCTTGAAGTACGCCAGGGTAAGGGCAAGGGCAACGTTGAATACTGGGTATGCCAGGTTCAGCCGGGCCGTGTCCTCTATGAAATGGAAGGTGTTACCGAAGAGATCGCTCGCGAAGCGTTCCGTCTGGCTGCTGCGAAGCTGCCTTTTGGTACCACGTTTGTTAGACGGCAGGTGATGTAATGAATGCAGCTGACCTCCGAAGTAAATCGGTAGAAGAGCTCAACGAGG
>CAXMTB010000568.1:300-562 GCA_964195835.1 uncultured Nitrospinaceae bacterium
ATCAACACGGCCGTGTCAGAAAAGATATCGCGCGCGTTAAGACGGTTCTTAATGAACTTTCGCGTGCAGCGGGTGAAGACAAATGAGTGAAGAAAAGAAAGCACAGCGCACGATCACCGGTCGTGTAGTCAGCGACAAGATGGACAAGAGCGTTTCTGTTGCTATCGAGCGTCTGATTAAGCACCCGGTTTACGGCAAGTACATCCGTCGTACAACCAAGGTGATGGCGCATGATGAGACGAATCAGTGCAAGCCGGGCGAT
>CAXMTB010000569.1:0-562 GCA_964195835.1 uncultured Nitrospinaceae bacterium
TCCGTTTAAAAAACCGCTTGACCGATTGAGTTGTGTGATACATATTTGGAATCCCCATGACCAACAGAGTCACATTTGATCAAAACGGTGTTGATCAGAAATCCAAGAGGGCCGCCAGGCGGCCATCTTTGATTTTTTGATGTGATTTATTCTTTCAACTTCTTCTCTGAAACCGCTCAACCGCTCAGCTTGATTTTTAGACCAATGGGTCAGACAGTGGAGGGGGTCAGATTTTGTTCTTTTCGGGTCGATCGCATATCCAAGATGGCCGCCACAGCGGCTATCTTGAAAAACCTTAAAAAATCTTCTCCGAAACCGCTCGACCGACGAGATGTGTGATACATATTCGGAATCCTCATGGCATGGGGATTCAAGTTTGTTCAAACGGTGATGATCGGAAAACCAAGATGGACGCCAGGCGGCCATTTTTGATTTTTTGATGTGATTTATTCTTTCAACTTCTCTGAAACCGCTAAACTGCTCAGCTTGATATTCAGACCAATGGGTCAGACAGTAGAGGTGGTCAGATTTTGTTCTTTTCGGGCTGATTGCATATCCAAGG
>CAXMTB010000570.1:0-562 GCA_964195835.1 uncultured Nitrospinaceae bacterium
ATTATTACATATTGTTGTCGCTTACTTTTGACTAATGAAGAAATATGCGATGCAACCTTAGATACATTTCACAGACTTGTTTACAACGATTATTGGAAAATTGACTATATGGGTGCATACTCTTTTCAAGAAATAAGCAAAATTAGATATAAAGCATATTTTGAAATACTTAGATATTCCCCAATCAAAAAAGCCTTGAAAGGAACCATACCCACCTCTGAAAATCCGATTTATCTTTTGTCCAAAGAACTTGCAAAAAATATTTATGGGAAAGAATTTAATTGTGCAAAAACATCATACAAACTTGCAGTTTATGTTACAGGTAATATTAAATTTACTTATGAAGCTTTGAATGGTATTTTGAGAAAACATAATCTTGAACTGAAATAATTTACAAGGAGTAGCTATAGTAAAAAATGGTCATCTTGCTTTTTTTCTATATGACCTGACACCAGAAAAATATGATATCTGTATATTAATTGTTGTTGTGAATGGTTGCTATACTGGCAAGGTATCTGAAATTTGAAGAAATCACCTTTCTGTATATCATTACAATTTACAT
>CAXMTB010000571.1:0-560 GCA_964195835.1 uncultured Nitrospinaceae bacterium
ATCTCGCACCCATGACTCGGCACAGCTCAAATGACAGCCGGACACCGCCATCTTGAACTTGCCGGGCAACTCCTTTGCATGATAGCGCTTGTCCAGCTCCATTCCGATGCCCAGAGCGTCCTGGCGGCCCACCTTGCAAAATGTGGTCCCGGGACAAGCCCTGACACTCCGAACGCAAAGCCCCACTGCCGCCCCTTTTTCCAGTTGCAGTTCATCCCACACCTGATCGATATGTTCTTCCTCGAGCCCGACAATGGCAATACGAGCTGCCCCGGTAATCTTGATGGCCTGGGCATTATATTTTTCGGAAACATCGGCAATCCTGCGGAGCAGCTCGGGAGTGACAACGCCGCAGGGAATATGGGGTGCTACGGCATATGTTTTGTTGTCGCGCTGCAATATGGCGCCTTTTTCGCCCAACTTAAGCATCTTTACCTCCTCGTTCGGATTTCATTTTATCGTTTACGGCATTCGGGTTGAAGATATTTGTCCTGTGTCAAAAAAAGCAAGCTGTTTTATTAGTTTAATATGGGGTTTTTCTTTTCCATCACTTCAGCCTC
>CAXMTB010000572.1:0-560 GCA_964195835.1 uncultured Nitrospinaceae bacterium
ATGTTTCATGTGGACAGATGGCGCAGCGTGATAATGATATTCTGTAATATAACAGGTTTAGACATACCAAAGGCAGTATTCAGTAACTAAGTCATATCAAAACCGAACATTTCTTGCCAAAATGCTTGATGATTAATACCAGTCAACCAGCGCAGATTACCATAGATAGTTTTGATTTTTTGAAATTATGTGGAATCCCCTATATTGTGGTTTGTCCAAAACCTAAAAATTGCAGATTTATTGAGAGACTGTCGAAAAAGTCAAATAATGGCGATTTTAGCAATTTCGCATGTAATGAAATCAATAACTTACAAGCATCAAATTCACAGATTTAGGGTTTTTCGACAGCCTCTTGAGATATCTGCGCTTTTGAATGGGCGATTTATTGCCGATAAACAACTTCGATGGTCTTTTTACACAACGATTGCCGGAATGGTTCTCTAAGCCTTGCAAGTAAGGAAAAATAGAATTCAAGCTAAATAAAAGTTAAGTTGAATGGCCAATTTTTTAATAAAGCCTTCGTTCTAAAAGGGTGAGAGTTATCGCCGAAATGGCTCCAC
>CAXMTB010000573.1:0-261 GCA_964195835.1 uncultured Nitrospinaceae bacterium
GGGATCGGGGGTCAGGAACCAGGGATCAGAGGTCAGAGGCCAGATGGGATCAAAGATAAAGAGTTATCAAGATTTGGCAGTTTGGCAGAAAGCAATGGATTTGGTAGTGATGTGCTATCAGATGACGACTAAGTTCCCAAAAAATGAAATTTATGGCCTTTCCAGTCAGTTACAGCGTGCGGCAGTGTCTGTTCCGGCAAATATTGCGGAGGGTCGTCATCGGCAACATAGTAAGGAGTTTCTCCAACATCTGTCTATTGC
>CAXMTB010000573.1:310-559 GCA_964195835.1 uncultured Nitrospinaceae bacterium
GGTTAAATTATATCTATGAAGATCAAATAAACAAAATGCTTGGGATTACGGCAGAAATTGGTAAAATGCTTAATGGGTTGCGGAGATCTATCGAGAAGAAACTTAACCCTGAAACCTGATCCCTGCTTGCCCCGTTAAATTCTTCGAAGAAAACAAGCGCAGCGAATTTAACTGGGGACACCTGACCTATGGCAACTGACCCCTGATCCCTGACACCTGGCACCTGAATTCTGGACCCTGATCTCTATT
>CAXMTB010000574.1:0-559 GCA_964195835.1 uncultured Nitrospinaceae bacterium
GAGGATCATCGAATTTTTCTTCGCTCATTTCAAAATTTAGACAGCGAGACGTGTAAGGACACCGCTCACACCAACGATCACAGTAATTATAAATGCCGGATATATGCTTTGGGTTCCCATCATTTTTATTGGTCACGTCATTTTCCATCGACTTGAAATTCCTTTCAAATATTTTGTATGGATTTATAAGTTTTTAGCGGAATCCGAAAAAACATATCATAAATGGAGTGAATCGTAAAATTTTGTTTTCATCGGGAAGCACTTAGCTCGTAACATCCAATACAGATCTCATTATTCAGCTTGGAAAAAATGGCTGCGATACTCTAGCTGTCATGGGATCACATGAAAACTGGACATTGGCACTTAGGTGTCAGGTGTCAGGTGTCAGTAGTGAAAACACGAGAACCGGCCTGAAACCTGACACCCGACACCTGAAACCCATGCTCGGAGAAGGTTTTATCACGCCCGATAATGTCCAAAAGAAGAGCGATTTTCAAAGTAAATTACCAGGTCTGGAAAAAGGAATTTGATGCTTACCGTAAATGGAGTCAGTAAAGCT
>CAXMTB010000575.1:0-559 GCA_964195835.1 uncultured Nitrospinaceae bacterium
GAAAACCAAAACTCAAGATGTTGGCAAGACATCTACACTTTCGGCCAACCTCCCCAACCACCACAATGTGGTACTTTTTTCTTGACTATCTACCTTTTCCTAAGTAAAATTTTTTAAATACATTTACATAAACCTCTTTGTGGGAGTTTCACAATGAATAGAGGTACCATGAAATTGCCTAATTAAAGCCTCCTCAGGGATAATTCGTCCCATCGGGGGCTTTTGTGTTTTTTGCGATTGTTTTTACCAATTAGCAGCAAAACAGAGGAGGTGTATTTATGAATAGTTGGATATTTGACGAATTAAACCGTCGTGAGTTCATGAAAAAAACGGCACTGACCGGGGCTGCTGCTTATTTAGGAATTGGCAGTGATTACGGTATTGCAGCAGTTGAACCGCCACCTGAGACCACGACAGTACGGTTTCAGAAGATTCTAGCTCCCTGCTGGGTGCCGCAGCTGGTGGCCGAACCCCTGCTTCGCGAAGAGGGCTTCAAGGATATTCAGTACATCACGGCTGACAAAGAAATGCAGGGTGAAGAGGATATCATGGCTGGAAG
>CAXMTB010000576.1:0-557 GCA_964195835.1 uncultured Nitrospinaceae bacterium
CTGGAAAAAGATTCGTACTTGAGATTGTTGAGTGATGTGGTGACTCTGAATTGAAAAAAAAAGCACTTGAATTAATGATGACCATCAAATGATATCTTTAATAACATAAGACATTGAATACTGCTAAGAAATCTGCACTTTTTATGATTTCGGTTATAAACCTTCACTTTTCGGAAATGGAAGATGCAGGCAGTGAATCTTGATTTTTTACTATTCTTATGACGACCTATATGTTGTGTTTTTTTCTATCATCATTCCCGATTGATCGGAGGATTTTTCAATGACCAGAAGACCGACCTATAAAGAATTGGAAAGACGGATTAAGGAGTTAGAAAAAGAAGCTGGCAAGCGCAAGGAGGCAGAGGAGGTATTGAGGAAATATCAATTTATGATAGAGTCAGCCAATGATGCTATCTTTTTAAAAGATTTAGGAAGCCGTTATATTACTGCCAATGATAAGACCTTAGGAGTTTTTGGATTGTCAAGAGAAGATATAATTGGAAAGAATGATTATGAATTTATGCCGGACCAAAAAGAAGCCAAGAAAAATGTTCATG
>CAXMTB010000577.1:0-236 GCA_964195835.1 uncultured Nitrospinaceae bacterium
CCGAATTTTAATATTAACTTTTTAGAATTCCACAACTTTAATTACTTCAAAGTTAATAGTTTAGATATTTGTTGCCACAAAGGCACAAAGGATATATTTATTATTTTTTCTTCGTGCCTTAGTGTCTTCGTGGAACGAAAAAATAAGCGCCTATACATTTTCTAACGATCGATTTCCGGTATCACCAGATCGAAGCTCCCCAAAATAGAAACCAGGTCGGGCAATAGAATCCCTCG
>CAXMTB010000577.1:269-557 GCA_964195835.1 uncultured Nitrospinaceae bacterium
TCAACCTGTAGGGGGTACTCGTTCCATCTCCCACCAGGTAGTATGACAACTCCCCTCTTGCGGCTTCCACGGCAAAATTGCAGTCACCGGGTGTCAGCTTGACATTTTTCGGCACCTTCGATCGAACCGGCCCATCCGGTAGGCGGTCCAGTGCCTGTTCTATAATCCTGAGACTTTGTTCGATCTCCTGGACACGAACCATGTATCGGTCCAGACAGTCCCCTTGTTCTCCCACCGGAATCTCAAAATCAAATTCAGGATAAACAGAATACGGTTCATTCTTGCGAA
>CAXMTB010000578.1:0-557 GCA_964195835.1 uncultured Nitrospinaceae bacterium
TGATCCCGGTAGCACTCTCCATTTTTCTTGGATGGAAAGGAATCTGGCTTAACCTTATTTTTGTAGTTTTGACCATCACTATCATATTTTATTACAAAAAACGCATGGGATGCATTACCGGTGACATGCTGGGCGCCATGACCGAAGTCACCGAGGCGCTCCTTTTTTTGCTTGTTTCAATATCATTTAACTGAGGAGTCGCAGTTCAGATATTTTTTTAAACTTTAGATCACTTTACATTTTAGCTCACTTGCAACTTTTTTATGTACCCTCCCCTGCCAAAATCATACAAAGGTATGTTTCCATTTAGAATTGGTACCACCTCATTCATATATCCGGACAGCTATGTCCAGAATGTTAAAATACTTGCCCCCTATCTTGATGAAATCGAACTGATTTTCTTTGAGAATGCCCCGGACGGCCTGCCGTCAAATCATGAAATAAAAGAACTTTTTTCTTTAGCAAATGAATACGACCTTTCCTATAATATTCACCTCCCCCTCGATATATCTTTGGGCGCACCGGAACCGTCCACACGGCACTTTGCCATAGAAACC
>CAXMTB010000579.1:0-557 GCA_964195835.1 uncultured Nitrospinaceae bacterium
TGGCGTATAAAGGCATTGTGTCATTTCGACCGTAGGGAGAAATCTTATAGCTCTGGGTTATTGTAATGTTTCAAGATTTCTCACATTCGTTCGAAATGACTTGCTCTCAGTTCTTTCTTTTCTCTCCAAAGTCCTCAGAACTCTGTCTGTCAGTCATTAGGTTGTTGCGTTACCTCATAATCGTCGTCTCGTTGCGTATGACGACTGTCAATCGTCGGCAGTATCGTATGCCGACAATCCTGTTTTTTCTCCTCAATCCTCTACTCCTTACTCCTAACTCAATCAAAGCTTCAGGATAATGACAGAAATACATGATTTAAGCAATAACTTCGTGGAATTATGGGATTGAGATAATTATCTGTAATTTGTTATGAGGGATTTGAAAACTGTACTTTGTATCAATTATCCAATAATTCCTTGACAAGGTTAACTTTCATGTTAACAATTTATTATGCTTGAGATCTTATTTTATGAAACGGCAGCAGGTAAATGCCCTGTTGAGGAGTTCTTAAATTTGCTAAACCCCAAACAGGCACAAAAAGTAACGTGGACATTAA
>CAXMTB010000580.1:0-304 GCA_964195835.1 uncultured Nitrospinaceae bacterium
TATGTTAATAGTTGATCTGGTTAAGTAGCTAAAAAGACATTATAAAAACTATTGGTTTAAAATACAAAAGTCAATGCTTTTTATTATACCATACAATACGGATAGAATATACCCATTGTGGCCCTGAGGTCTTGACTTGGAGGGAAAATGAACGCCTTGTTGCAGTTTAATAGGTTGATAAAAGGTAAGATCTGAGGTTTGTTTTCTTGTTCTCTAATCCAAACTTTTTTCGATTGAGGGAAAATGAGAGGTGACCTGAATTACATATTTCTTGCCAGAACAACAACCCAAAGTCACTTCGTGC
>CAXMTB010000580.1:314-555 GCA_964195835.1 uncultured Nitrospinaceae bacterium
GGGTCAGGTTTAAATATTTTTGAGACATCTTTCGAGTAAACGGTGAAATAATTTCGTTAATATTGTACCCCATAATGCTCAAAAGGGCTTTCTGTTGATCATTCAATTTCGTTTTTTTGATTTTTTCAAAATATGGCATTATCAATTCTTTTACATTTGTCAATGCACTATCTTCTATTTCTTTTTTATCTTCCTGCCTTTTCTCCAACAAAACATGCAGTGCGATATTTGTTTCCTCAAG
>CAXMTB010000581.1:0-554 GCA_964195835.1 uncultured Nitrospinaceae bacterium
ATTATCTACTAAGAAACTATAATAAGAAGATTCGTCACATTATATTAATAATTGCATTGTCGGTAGGCTTCACATCTATGTTTTTTGCTCCAGAAGCAGAAGCTACCCCAACTTTAGCAAGCATTATGAGTCTTTCTCTGTATGCCATATTTGCAACTATTGCTTATTGGTGTGATCGTGAAGTTAGGAAGTAAGAAAGTTACTATTGTTAGTGGACACCTTGACTCTTGATTAAAGATAATATTTGATATTGTTAAACGGCTTGGCGTTCCTATAAATCAAAACAAATGGCAAGAAATGTAAAAATCTCAAAAAGAAGCGAGACACCGATGAAGAGAACTATTTTGATGTTATTTGTAATTTCTCCATTCTTGTTTACTTTTAGTTTAGCCTCGGATTCCCCAAAACCAGTTACAGATACAAAGCAAACTTATACTGTGAGTTGTAGTGGCCATGGAAAAAGTTGGAATGATTGTTATCAGGAAGCAGACTCTCTTTGCCCTGATGGGTATAATACTATTAAGAAATCCACAGGAGTAATTTCTACTCCGGTA
>CAXMTB010000582.1:0-553 GCA_964195835.1 uncultured Nitrospinaceae bacterium
CTTCGAAGCCCTGCTCAAGAAACTCGCGCAAGTGGGCTTCAACACAAAGGTTGGCTGACATCCCTCCCAGGATGATCTTGCTGATGTTGCGCTTTCTGAGCTGCAGGATCAGGTCGTTGTTCTCCGGGCCATAGACCTTGTGGGGACTGACCACAATGGTCTTGCCGTCCTCAATTAAGGACTTATAACGATCGAGCCAGTCGGCGCCCGACCCGGAGAATCCGTCGAGGCTCAACGCACCGCTGCGATCGAACATCTTGATCTCGTGCATCATTTTCTCGACGGTTCCACCGAACTTCCACGAGTGATCAGTGGGGTAATAGTAATGGGGCGAGATAAAAACCTCGAACCCGTTGACTTTTGCGGCCTTAACGATCCGCTCTATGTTCTCGACGGTCTTGTTCTCTTTGACGCTGTCGCCGACGAGTTCCCAAGTGACACCCTTCTCACTCAGAAAATCGTTCTGCGGGTCGGTGATCACTACCGCCGTGTCTTTTTGGTTGATTTCCATGGTTCTTCTCCTTTATTGCATATATAGGGTGCGATTCGTAAC
>CAXMTB010000583.1:0-553 GCA_964195835.1 uncultured Nitrospinaceae bacterium
GGGGGAGGGCGATAACCAGAAGGTCACGGTATATTTCCACCGCTTTGGTCCGAAGAAGCTTCTTGTTAAATTTGCTGGACTTGAGCCTGCCTGAACTCTAGCAGCCAGTTCATGGTTAGTCCGACAGGTTGATAGGCAACTACGTAACGCAAAGCCGCTAAGAGAAGCCAGTAAAGGCGCAAAGGGTAAATCTTTTTTTGAGATAAATTGTTTCTTTGCGTCTTTTCCTTTAACCTTTGCGTCTGATCAACTATTTGGAGGTCGTTATGTCGAAGTGGATCTGTACTATTGCGCTGATTTGTCTATCAATTTTTCTGTCAGGCTCAGTCGTTTGTGCCGATGAAATTGTCAGTACTATGGATGACCAGAAGGAAGTGGCGGTCACCATTTACAACGAAAATCTGGCGTTGGTTCGTGATCAACGTCAAGTTGATCTGCCGGAAGGAACGGTTGACCTGGCTCTACGTGAAGTCAGTGCCCGTATTCGGCCGGAGACGGCTCTGTTGAGTAGCCTGACGCGCCCCGGTGGCTTGACGATTCTGGAGCAGAACTT
>CAXMTB010000584.1:0-550 GCA_964195835.1 uncultured Nitrospinaceae bacterium
TTTTATCACCGAAGGCAATTAGGTGTTCTTTGTTTCTTCCGAAAACAAAGAATAAAAATAAATCCTAATAATCCTGCTTGCCCCGTTAAATTTTTCGTAGAAAACAAGCGAAGTTTAACCCGTGAAACCTATCTGTCTTTTCTGTTTAACTGGGGCGAATTTAACCTGGGGTAAATCGTGCCTGTCCCGTAGGTTCGGAAGATCGTACGGGGTCTAATAAAAAATAACAAACGGATTTTGTTCTTTTATTTCATTAGTTAACGGAGGTACCTATGCTTACTTCTTACATTAATGCCGCGATGCGTAAAGCACATTATGATATTTTGCCAGACAATGAAGGGTATTACGGAAAAATTGAGAGTCTCCAGGGGGTTTGGGCAAATGCAAAAACCCTTGAAGCCTGTCGAGAGGAATTGCGAGAAGTATTAGAGGAATGGATTATATTAGGCCTTAAGATGGGGCACTCAATTCCTTCTATTGACGGGATTGAACTAAATATTAAGGAAGTGGCTTAATGCCGGCAATGGGTCCGATTAAACGCAAAGAGTTG
>CAXMTB010000585.1:0-265 GCA_964195835.1 uncultured Nitrospinaceae bacterium
CAGGAACCCCAAAATGGTTATTTGTTGGAATACCAATGTTAGGCATATCAGTATCCCCCAAAAAAAATACATACAGTATGTTTAAGTAACCGACTAGCGATTGCTATACATGTTGACTCAAGAATGGTTCTTAAAAGTGCAAGATGTACAGTGGATATGTTGAATCCTTGCAAACCATGGAAAATGGTTGCGCATAGGTTGCAGAATGCGGCAAAAAACACGCAACCAACGGCACCATGAGTCTAATGATTTCAAGTAGTTAGCA
>CAXMTB010000585.1:275-550 GCA_964195835.1 uncultured Nitrospinaceae bacterium
TGAGTCCGGCCTTCGGCGCCAGGCATAAAAGGGCTGCAATATCAATATGTTGCGGTCCTTTTTCTATTCGAGCCATTTAGTTGTTATTCAAAAAACTAATCATTGTTGACAAATGTAAAATTTGATTTTATATTTGTCGCATGTATATTTCAAGACTTCTCTATCCATCGCTGGCAAAGGCTCTTCAATATTTCCCGGCTGTCCTCATAACCGGTCCGCGTCAATCCGGCAAAACAACATTTCTTCTGCAGGAAGGCGGGAAAGGATATTCCTAT
>CAXMTB010000586.1:0-550 GCA_964195835.1 uncultured Nitrospinaceae bacterium
TGCAACGCCTTTTAATAGGAAAAGTCTTCGATGGCACTGTTGTTGTATTCTCTGTTCCTGATTCTTTTCCTTCATATTATGGGGGTACATACAAGCTATTGATATATACGTCAAGTAAAAACACAATATATGGTGAAATATGGAAAGAAAAAATGAATACCTTATCCATGGAGAACAGAAGGGCGCCCTCCGTTAAATCAACAATTTGAAATAACTTGACATCAAAAATGATTATAAGTATTGAAAATATACAAGCGAGCATTAATCATCACTGGATTATGTTTTTACGGTATTACGATGAAACAAATACCGTCCGTTGCTGCCAGTTTTGTAAAAACTGGGCCCCTCTGACATTTATCATTGGGGCTTTATGTTTTTTATTGTTTTCCAGCTTGAAAATATTGTGGGGTGTAATATAATCATAAACTGTAACCTAAGTTGAGCGTTTCAAATTTTAAAATGGGATAAACATCTTTTATTTTAAGTGAATTATTTTCATTTATATTTTTTAAATTTTAAACCCTTCGGGATTGCCGATCTTACCGAATCT
>CAXMTB010000587.1:0-550 GCA_964195835.1 uncultured Nitrospinaceae bacterium
GGCATTAAAATAAGAGAGGGTTTCAGATTTCAAATACCTTTTTCCGGTCGTTTAAGCAACCTTTAAAGAGCAGTTATACCTCCTACGTTGAATCATTGTATTTTTCTTGATTCTTTCACGCCTTGTCAGGATCTCACGCCCCTTACCGTAGTATACATCAGCTGGAGTCAAGTTGTTCAACGCTTCATGATAGCGATTATTATTGTAATGATCGACAAAAAGACCAATTTGGTCCATTAGTTCATCGGGACTATAATAATTTTCGAGAAGCAAGATATTTTTCATCGAGCGATGATAGCGCTCGATTTTACCCTGGGTCATCGGGTGATACGGCCTGCCGCGGGTATGGGGAATCCCTTCCTGCTCCAGATATTCTTTTAACGCCTTAGAAACATAGCAAGGGCCATTATCCGAGAGCAGCCGGGGGCGATGTACCACCCTGGGATCCCGAAAGCCGGTAAACTCAATGGCCGCTTCAATCGTTTCCTTGACCTCGTCGGTGGACATACCGGTGCACAGCTGCCAGGCGAGTATATAGCGTGAATAATCA
>CAXMTB010000588.1:0-548 GCA_964195835.1 uncultured Nitrospinaceae bacterium
TGGAACACGGCAAAGTATACCAAAATTATCATCCAATGCCGCTTTGGCGATCAATCTTCGAACATCGGAAAAGGCGAAATGGTTGCGACCTTTAACGACGTGTCGTCGACTCGGCGTTTTCTCAAGTAGACTTGCGTAAATCCAGGTCAATGAAGTTGCCATCATGCAAAAGTCCAGATGGTTCATGACGGCTTTCGGGTTTCTGGTCTGTGTGTCCGCGCTGCCGATATCTCTTTTGAGTTCTTTGAAAGCCGCTTCAATCTTCCACCTGGCGCCGTAGTATTCGACAATTTCTTGAACAGAAAGGGTCAGGTCAGTAGAAAAAAGTGCAACCCACTGAGTCTTGCGATAGACCCACACGACTCTGACCGCACACTTGAGCGTTTTGAGCATCACGACACGGTCATAGGCTGAAACGGTCCTGACGCGGCCATAAAGATTGACGCTGTATTCATTTGCCAGGTGCTTGTATTTCACGGCCAGTGAAGATGCGCTCCCAAATTTTCTACCATATTTTTTTGGTCGCCCGGGACCTCTTTTGGTACAGG
>CAXMTB010000589.1:0-287 GCA_964195835.1 uncultured Nitrospinaceae bacterium
TGTTCACCAATGCTGGGATGAACCAGTTTAAAGATACCTTCCTGGGTACGGAGCCACGCCCCTATAACCGGGCTACCAGTAGCCAGCGCTGTGTGCGCGCCGGCGGCAAGCACAATGACCTGGAAAACGTGGGCTACACCGCCCGCCACCACACCTTTTTTGAAATGTTGGGCAACTTCAGCTTTGGCGATTACTTCAAGCGTGAGGCGATCCAGTTTGCCTGGAACTTTCTGACTGAAACACTGGGTCTGCCCAAGGAAAAGTTGTGGGTGACCGTGCATACCTCA
>CAXMTB010000589.1:297-547 GCA_964195835.1 uncultured Nitrospinaceae bacterium
GATACCGGCCCCTGTGGTCCCTGTTCCGAGTTGTTTTACGATCACGGGCCGGATGTGCCTGGCGGCCCCCCGGGTAGCGAGGATGACGACCTGGATCGTTATGTTGAGATCTGGAATCTGGTGTTTATGCAGTACAACCGCGACCAGAACGGCACATTGAATCCTCTGCCCAAGCCCTCGGTGGACGCCGGCATGGGATTGGAGCGCGTGGCCGCGGTGATGCAGAACGTACACAGTAATTACGATATCG
>CAXMTB010000590.1:0-547 GCA_964195835.1 uncultured Nitrospinaceae bacterium
TTTAAAGAGACAACCTTTGTTTGGCCGCGCCAGAAGTAGGTGCCTTGAGGCAATGAAAGTCTATTAAAATTTATGGTTAGAACCAAACCTAGCAGCCTGTCGGACTATCTGGGCTGAAGCGAAAATTTGACCGTTTGAGAACAGATTTTCATAGATTCTGATCGCGGCTAAAAATAGATTCCAATTGTTTTGACAGCAAAAGTTACAGTCTGTTGATACCTCGTAGCTTGCTGTGTGGTCGTTCATATTTTACATAGGTACGACACAAGACGACGGTAGAGCCATCTATTTTGATATCCATGCAGCAGAACGACAAGGGCGTGGTATGCGCTTCTGTGGCACACTTGGAGATGGTTCATACGAAGGTGAAGTTCTCGTTGAGGTTGGCAGTAACGATTGTGTGACCTTTGCAGATGCCTGGCTTGGCGGCTCTGGCTTCAGTGAATTTATGGATCGATGCAGTGCTGAGGTTCTGAAAAGAGCTCTTCTTGATTCGGTTCGTGAGATGCTTGTCTTTCAATCTCGATCGAGTCAGCCCCATAGCCAC
>CAXMTB010000591.1:0-246 GCA_964195835.1 uncultured Nitrospinaceae bacterium
TCGTGCTCCTCGCCACGATGTTGGTCCGAAGCGATGGCATTGGCCATGGATCGTTTGCAGCTCAACCTTGAGATAGAGAGAGCCCCTTAACAAACTCGTTAGTTTTCGTCCGGAAACGGCCCTTTTCCGCAATCTCTGCGTCAATCTGCACATTTGATTGTGCGGCGTAAACAACTACGCCTCCGCTCAAATGTTTGATTTCCTTGACCTTGCGAAAAATTGCTCGTTTCCAAATCGAAAACTACA
>CAXMTB010000591.1:254-545 GCA_964195835.1 uncultured Nitrospinaceae bacterium
CAGGGAATCAAGCTCTTTTTCTAAATGGTTTTGCCGACGGATAAGCTTAACCACCGAATCTTGCGATAAACAGACAGGAGTGCCGAATGAAGAGACTAATCATCGGAATTACGGGAGCCAGCGGGGTCATCTACGGAATCCGCATGCTGGAACAGCTCAAGGCCGTTGATGATGTTGAAACCCACCTCATCATGAGTGAATACGGCCGGCTCAACGTTGAGATCGAAACAACCCACACCCCTCAGTATGTTGAGAGTCTGGCTGATGTGGTGCACAAAGTCAAAAATCAAG
>CAXMTB010000592.1:0-544 GCA_964195835.1 uncultured Nitrospinaceae bacterium
CAGGCATGATCTGCACTTGAAGCGTCCAACTTGGAAGGTCGCCGTTCTCGATGCTCTCATAGAGATCGCGCTGGTGGCTTTCACGGTCCTTGCCAACGATGGATTCGGCTTCCGCGTCCGTCAGGTTCTTAATCCCCTGTCGGGACTTAAAGTGGAATTTCACCCAGAATCGCTCATTGCTCGCGTTTAAGAAGCTGAAGGTGTGGCTGCCGAAGCCATGCATCTGCCGGTAGCTCGCCGGGATGCCGCGATCGCTCATGACGATGGTGATCTGGTGCAGCGCTTCGGGGAGCGATGTCCAAAAATCCCAATTGTTTTTCGCGCTGCGCATGTTGGTGCGCGGGTCACGCTTCACCGCATGATTGAGGTCGGGGAACTTGAGCGGATCGCGCAGGAAAAACACCGGCGTGTTGTTGCCAACGAGATCCCAGTTGCCTTCTTCGGTGTAAAACTTAACGGCGAATCCGCGGATGTCGCGCTCGGCGTCCGCGGCGCCCCGTTCACCCGCCACGGTGGTAAAGCGGGCGAACAGATCCGTCTTCTT
>CAXMTB010000593.1:0-542 GCA_964195835.1 uncultured Nitrospinaceae bacterium
TGACTTTTGGCAGATAAAATCTGACTCAATATATCCACTGGCCATGTTGACCTTTTAGGAAAGATTCAAGAGTGTAAATGGATAGCAGCCATTCGCAGTCAGTCTATAATAAAAAAGGCAGAGCCATTTCTGACCCTGCCTAATCATTACTTCACCAATTCGAAATCACCCGGTTTCCAGGTCTTGTCGAACCACGGCTCAAGCGGCCCATAGAGGCGCAGAATCGTGTTCCAGCCCTTGCCGGGCACACTCTGCAACCAGTTGGATTCCTTGCCTGTCGGAGCCTTGGGGCCAACATAGACATCAACGGATCCGTCACTGTTCTTTTGCAGACCCTTTTTGTTGCCATCTATACCGGGGAACTGCTGGTCGGTTTGCAGCATTGACCGAGTCTGGTTGTCGTAGAGTGTAAATGACCAGAAGTCTTTAACTGGAACAGGTGCGGGCAGGTTGACTTTGTAGGTTTTACTTCCGTCGAAAGGATTGCCGTCTGAATCGCTGTAGGCGACAGAATATTGCGATCCTTTACCTCTAAACTTCAT
>CAXMTB010000594.1:0-542 GCA_964195835.1 uncultured Nitrospinaceae bacterium
CGGACAGATTCTACTTGGAGAATCCACGTATGATCTGGTCAAAGAAACGGTGACCTGTGACGCCCCTCAGGCGATCATGATGAAAGGCATTAAAAGACCTTTGGTGGCCTATGCCGTAAAACGTATCGGGCCTCCGTATAACCTTGAGTTAAAATTGCGGAAAACACTTGAAACAGGGGTTTACATGAATCTACCCTTTAGATGCTGGAAAGTGGAACATAAAAAAATTGGCGACAGTGCCGTTTCAGGTGAGACCATCCTGTTGAGCGAGAATTTAATCACCGCATCGATTGTTCCTAATTTTGATCCTTTGACGGATATCAAGCTGGTTTTCGATTTTTGTGTAGAGGCCCACTGTTTTGAAGATATTTATGCGAAGGTGTTGTCTGTGAAAGAAAAAGACGGAACATCCCTTCATCAACTACAGATCACCTCCATCGATCCGAAAGATAGAGACATCCTGGATCAGTGGATGAAGGAGGCTTCGTAAAAGGAAACCACGGATGAACACCAATAAACACAAATCAAAATAATAATATTTA
>CAXMTB010000595.1:0-237 GCA_964195835.1 uncultured Nitrospinaceae bacterium
TATAACCTTTTATATATATAATGTTTAACGTTCGATTTATACACTTTATAGTTATAAATCAAGCGTTATTCCAGTACGCTATCTCTCCATTATTCTAATTGGGGGAAAGCCCCTTTGTTTAAAATGCAAGAGGACGGCATAGATATTGCTAATGTTAATATGTCTTTTCTGATTCTATAATATTGTAATACGATTTTATTTTCGGGAAATGATCCATGAGAAAACACATTGTGCTTG
>CAXMTB010000595.1:247-542 GCA_964195835.1 uncultured Nitrospinaceae bacterium
TATACTCCAGATGACATCCGTTTTTTCACACAGCATGTGGTGCAAAAACAGGGAGGGACTTTCATTTTAGGAAAGGCCGTCCGTGTGGACCCAAAGGAAAAAAAACTGATTCTTGAATCCGGTGAAACGGTTCCTTATGATGTTCTTTCGTTTAATGTCGGAAGTTATGTTCCAAAAAACAGTGTTATGGGCTCTGCCAGTGATGTTATTACCGTAAAGCCGATTGAAAAACTTATTGATGCTCAGGCGCGTATTTTAGAGCTCGATTCTCGTAAGAAAATAACCATTGGCATCG
>CAXMTB010000596.1:0-284 GCA_964195835.1 uncultured Nitrospinaceae bacterium
ATAGTTTGCCATTGTCGATCAGAGACTGAAGCGAAGGCATTTTTAGTGTCGGTAGCAAATCGCTTTAAGGACTGTGGGTTAGTGCTGCATCCAAAGAAGACGAAGATCGTATATTGCAAAGATGATAAACGCCGAGGAAAGTTTGAGCACACAAGCTTTGATTTTCTGGGGTTCACCTTTCGACCACGTTTGGCGCGAAGTCCGAAAACAGGTAACCGTTTTGTAGGATTCAATCCAGCGGTGAGTCGGTCAGCCCTGAAACGTATGGGGCTGGTGATACGTCG
>CAXMTB010000596.1:294-539 GCA_964195835.1 uncultured Nitrospinaceae bacterium
CAGGGGAGTGGATACGTCAGTATTTTATCCATCACCCTGATGACTTTGCACACTGGCGCTTTATGTACCCTAGAATGGCTGGTTAACAAGAGCCGTATGAATCGAGAGGTTCACGTACGGTTCTGTGTGAGCCTGGCGGGGTGGTTCCGCTGGGCGACACGACCGTCCAAAATGACTGTTCATTGCCCATTATAGTCCTCGTAGTCTAACCTGATGAGCGAACCTTCTCTTAAATCAGGCGGCTA
>CAXMTB010000597.1:0-539 GCA_964195835.1 uncultured Nitrospinaceae bacterium
GACTTTCTTCATCGCATATCCAAACCCAATCAGGGGTGGATTCCACGAGAAGACGATACTTTTTGTCGCTCTCCTGCAGTTCCTCTTCTGCTTGCTTGCGACTGGTAATATCAAGTACCGTAAAAGTTACACCACTAGACAAATCGTTAGGATCGATAGGGGCCGAACTCAGAAGTACATCAATCACTTTACCATCTTTACGTCGCAATCGTGTTTCAACTGCTCCTGTTCCTCGGTCATCGATCTGTGCGTATTTCTCTCGCCCAACATATTCAAAATCTTCATCGGTCAGGTATAACATCCTCGCACTTCTTCCCAATAGCTCTTCACGTGAATAACCAAGTATTTCGCATAGCCGTTCATTAGCTTGCTTGATAACTCTATCGCATACCATACCAATACCTGTTGGTGCAGCTCGAAATATGCTTCATAAATTGGTCCGCCTCCGTCTGGCGACTCCTCAGCCTGTTTGCGTTCAAAGGCTTCCCGCTCTAAGTTTTCGATCCTTTTCACCAATCTTCATAGATTGGTCTTTTGGC
>CAXMTB010000598.1:0-537 GCA_964195835.1 uncultured Nitrospinaceae bacterium
ATCCATTTAACAGGGTTTGTCTTTTTTGATTTTTTGTGGATTTTACGATATACGTAATCAAAGTTTATTAACCTTGGGTTGCTGTTTTGGCAAGTGGTCTGTACTCTTTATGATTTTGGCTGTGAAGCTTCGCTTTTCGGAAATTGAAGCTTCAGGCACGTAAATATCAATAAGTTTCTCGGTTTCAAAATATGGAAAAACAATGTCCTAAGTGTAAATTATTTAAGTCCACCTCTGATTTCTACAAAGATAAAAATAGAAAAGATGGACTGTATTTTTACTGCAAACAATGTCATAATTTTAAAGTTAAAAAATATCACCAGTCAGATAAAGGAAAAGTCGTCCTAAAAACCGCCAGAGAAAAATACGCTCAGTCAGATAAGGGAAAAGCCACTTTCAAAAAATACGCCCAGTCAGATAAAGGAAAAGCCGCTAAAAAAAAATACGCCCAGTCAGATAAAGGAAAAGCCACTTTCAAAAAATAACCCCAGCCAGATAACGGATACCTGCTATGTATATGGAATTAGAAAAGCAATA
>CAXMTB010000599.1:0-266 GCA_964195835.1 uncultured Nitrospinaceae bacterium
CAAAAGCCTGAGGACGGTACTTGCGTGCAAGAACAAGATAGGACATAAGGAAGTGCCTAATGCAATGAAGCCTGACACCTGACCCGCCTCTGATTTCATCCCCAGAGGGGTGGTGTTTGCCGTTAGATAATCAATGGAATAATGGAATGCTGGAACAATGGAATATTGGGTATGAAGGGCGGATGGTGTCCTGATTTTAGTTTCAGATGAGGGTCATCGAAATTAAAAAATAGATCTCATTCCGTCAAACCCAGTTTTCCAACATT
>CAXMTB010000599.1:276-537 GCA_964195835.1 uncultured Nitrospinaceae bacterium
GACAAAGGTTCATTTAAAATAGACAGAATTCCACAAATATTCAATTTTCAGTTTTCAATATTCAATTTTTTATCTGGTGGCGGAGAGAGAGGGATTCGAACCCTCGGTGCCGCTATTAACAGCACACACGATTTCCAGTCGTGCTCCTTCAGCCAGCTCGGACATCTCTCCTTTTTTTTAGTTAAACAGTCAAATAGAGAAATAGTTAAATAGGATGATTGGATTGGTATCATTTAACTATTTTTCTAATCAACTTAACCT
>CAXMTB010000600.1:0-537 GCA_964195835.1 uncultured Nitrospinaceae bacterium
GCCCTTAATACCCAGTCCGGTAATCTGGGCGGTTACAACATCCGATATCAAAGATTTGTGTCGAAACGGTTCCCTTTTGTAGATATTTGAAATATGTATTTCGATGATCGGAACATCGAGGGCAAGCAGTGCATCGCGGATTGCGATACTGGTGTGGGTATATGCAGCAGGATTGATAATAATCCCTTTTTGAGTTGCAGCAGCTTTCTGGATCTTTTCGATAATGGCCCCTTCGTGATTGGACTGGAAGGTTTCGACAAAAATTCCCAGTTCTGTTCCTAAGTTTTCAAGGTCGGAATTAATTTCATCCAGGGTCGTTTTACCGTATATTTCAGGCTCCCTTTTTCCCAGCATATTCAGATTGGGACCGTGAATGACCAAGACTTTCAACTTGTTTTTCTCCTGATTCATCTGATTATTAACTCCTTGGTTCATGTTAACCTTTCCTGTTCCAAGTTGTAGGAAAGAGAAAAGAGGAAAGAGGATAAGGGAAACCACTGATGAACACGAATAAACACAAATATTTTGAAAAATAAG
>CAXMTB010000601.1:0-533 GCA_964195835.1 uncultured Nitrospinaceae bacterium
CGTATCCGGAGCGGACTATCGGGTATTAGCAGTCCTTTCGAACTGTTATCCCCGTCTCGAGGGTAGATCATCCAAGCATTACTCACCCTTTCGCCACTCTACTTGTGACCCGAAGGCCACTTTCGCGTTCGACTTGCATGCCTAATCCACGCCGCCAGCGTTCATTCTGAGCCAGGATCAAACCCTTCAGTTGAAGTATTTGAACTTGGATCTAATCATTAATTTACTATATTTGAATTCACACAAATGTTTGACGTATCAAATTATTGTGCTCACCCAAAATAAATTAAAGTTAGACTTCTTTTTACTTTGTTTAAATGTTCTTAAAGCAACCATAATAGCTGCTCAGAGAACCACAATCTCTTGATACAAAAGTTACCAAATTTTCAAAGATCGCTTGTTTGAGAAAAATGTTTCTCGTTCAAGGGATTCGTATAATAGCTAATCTGATTTGGAATACAATCACTCTTCTTAAAAACTTAGAAATTAGTTCAAGTTATTTTTAAGCCTAATTCAACACTTCTCAGATATGG
>CAXMTB010000602.1:0-532 GCA_964195835.1 uncultured Nitrospinaceae bacterium
CTAAGATTATTGCGACCGCAGATGGGGTTGTAACGTTTATCGGGCGTAATGGTTCCTATGGTAAAATGATTAAAATCGATCATGGGCACGGGATGATTACCCGTTACGGGCATATTCAAAAGACATTAAAAAAGCGGGGTGAGGCGGTCAAAAGAGGTGATGTCATTGCATTGATGGGCAACACAGGGCGCAGCACCGGATCCCATGTCCATTATGAAGTTTTATTAAACGGTCTTCCTGTTAGTCCAAAAAAATACATTCTAAACTAGATCGTTTGTGAGTCCCCAAATTTTCTTTTCTCCTGTCTTTTCTTTCTCATCGAAAAAACCTTTTTCTTTACAAATTATCTCAACAGTATTTTGCAAAACATATTGATTGATGATATGTTGGCCAAAAATTTGCAAGCGACATAAAACAAACGGATCACGACCCAACCGTTCTCGTGGTATGTAGAATCTAATACCTGAATCTTGCATGAAAATTGATGAGAAAAAAAAGAACATCATCCGACTTGCCATTTGGGTAAAATGTA
>CAXMTB010000603.1:0-532 GCA_964195835.1 uncultured Nitrospinaceae bacterium
TGTCACCTCTTTTTGCTTTGATCATGTAAAATAACCTCCAAATTGTTAGAAATGTAGGGATTATTGGCATAGGAAGCCTGGCTGACGAGTGAGGGTTTTTTCAAAAATCAACTTCTTCCATGCAATCAGAGTCGACAATATAATCATCTGCACTTGGTGCCGTTTCGAAGACGAAATTCCATGTATCTGCTGAGACTGTCGAAAAAGTTTAATTTATGCATTTTTGTGAAATTTGTATATAATTTTTCGACAGTTTCGCCATATACGTCGAAAATTTTAAGCTAAAAATCTTTACAGATATCACAATGCCTGTTAAATAGCTTAGTGTGCAAATATTGGTACAGAATGGAATGTATGCAAAGTTGCGGTTGTCAAAGGATATGCAACTACTAAATTCATTTAAAATAAACAACCTGCTCTCATCTTGGAACGTGTTCGAGACAATCCTGCCGGTCTGTAAATGGTTTCTTTCGGCAGAGCTGATGCCTTGGTAACTGATCTCGCAGTTGCATCGCATTTTATCGAGAAGCTT
>CAXMTB010000604.1:0-531 GCA_964195835.1 uncultured Nitrospinaceae bacterium
AGCTATTTTGTCGACCAAGACCTGCACACATTTTAACCGCATAAGAAATTCCCTTGACCATCCCATGCAGGCCAAAAGAACTGTGGGACAGATAAAAAACAATGTCTTGCTGATCGGTCCGACAGGAGTTGGCAAAACTTTTCTTATTAAGTTGATTGCCAAGCGTCTTGGCGTTCCTTTCATCAAGGGGGATGCTACAAAATTTAGTGAAACAGGTTATGTCGGCGGCGATGTCGAAGATCTGGTCCGGGACCTGGTTCGTGAAGCCGGAGGCGATCTGGAAAGTGCCCAGTATGGCATTATTTATGTCGATGAAATTGATAAAATTGCTGCTGCCCCCAACCTGCTTGGTGCTGATGTATCCCGATCCGGTGTCCAGCGCGCCCTTTTAAAACCCATGGAGGAGACCGAGGTTGACCTCAAGGTTCCTCATGACCCCATATCCCAGATCGAGGCTATCGAACATTCCCGGGCTACCGGTAAACGTCAGCGGCAGATGGTCAATACAAAAAATATCCTTTTCATAATGAG
>CAXMTB010000605.1:0-530 GCA_964195835.1 uncultured Nitrospinaceae bacterium
TGTACATCTTGCACTTTTAAGAACCATTCACAACTTTCAATGTATAGCAGACATCGCAAGTCGGCAGTTAACAATACTATACGAATGTTTAACTTTTGGTATGGGGTGGGAAAGTTAAGATAAGTTGCAGGATTGTTGAATCAATGGTTGGTCTCAGAGGGTTAAAATTAATAGCAGGCAAATATTTTGTACGTATCTGTCCCCATTAACTCTCTTTTTCCTCATCGTGTCTATAGGTATTGATTGTCAATACAGGACATGGGGCTAGTTTGATAACTTTTTCAGCAACGCTGCCGAATAACATCTTTTCTAACCCCTTGTGTCCATGGGTACCTATAATAATCAAATCAAAACTTTCCATCTCAGCATAGCTAATGATTTTTTCAGCCGCATGTCCGAATAGTATAGAGCTCTCGAAGGATACGGGTATTTGGTCCCTATTATCTTCGAGAAAACTTGCCATTTTTTTCTTAGCGAAGCTTATCATGTGCTCCTCATACTCATCATCTTTTCTGAAGTGAGGAACTCCA
>CAXMTB010000606.1:0-530 GCA_964195835.1 uncultured Nitrospinaceae bacterium
CAGGGCATGCTGGCCATTATCTCTGAAGTATTCACCCATGGAGCATCCTGCAAAGGCAGCGATGTACTGTAACGGCGCAGGATCGGAAGCACAGGCTGCAACGACAGTGGTGTATTCCATGGCGCCATGCTTACGCAAGGCTTCAACCACAAGGGCCACCGTTGATTTTTTCTGGCCGATGGCTACGTAGATGCAGTGCACATCGGTTTCCTTTTGGGCAATGATCGCATCAACACAGAGAGAGGTCTTGCCGATCTGGCGGTCACCGATGATCAGTTCGCGCTGGCCACGTCCGATCGGCACCATCGAATCGATGGATTTCAGACCGGTTTGCACCGGCTGATCAACCGATTTACGCCAGATGACGCCCGGCGCGACTTTTTCGATTGGTGCGAAGCCGTCATTATCAATCGGTCCCTGGCCGTCAATCGGGTTACCAAGTGCATCCACCACACGACCGAGCAGGCCGGGGCCATGCGGCACTTCGAGAATTCGACCGGTGCACTTGACCGTATCACCCTCAGTGATGT
>CAXMTB010000607.1:0-530 GCA_964195835.1 uncultured Nitrospinaceae bacterium
CAGGCCACCGTACATCCCATCCAGCAGCCGTCGAAGCCCGGGTCGAAAAGACGGCGGTAGACTTCCTGGCCCAGATTGGGCGCCTGGGGATGCGAACCGTAACGAAAATTGTGGGTCGGCAGCAAATCGTGATCATTCATGATGTTGACCAGAGGGGTGGTGCCGATGCGGGACATTTCATTTTGTTTGGGATCCAGTTCGACAATTTCACGGGAGTGCAATTTGGCGACATCTTTTAAGCTGTCCTTATCGGCCGGCTTATTGGTGTCGGCCGTTACCGTGTCCCAGCGCACCACCAGGGCTTTAAGACCTTTGTCGGCAAAAACGGTGCCGATGCCCCCGCGGCCGGCCTGCTTATAGCGGGCGCGTTTACGCTTGGCGTCATACCAGGTAAAATTCAAGCATCCGATCAGGGTGTTGCGGGCACCCGCGCCGGCCGACACCACGGAAATGCTGCGTGGTTTACCCCCGGCAAAATGGTCGGTGAGAAGGTCGGACAGCTCATAGGCATTATCCGGCAGGCCATTGGC
>CAXMTB010000608.1:0-528 GCA_964195835.1 uncultured Nitrospinaceae bacterium
TAGGTGAAACCCCGAATGCATATTATATGAGCACAGAATTTGGTAAAAAGGTTGCAGAAGCAGGAAGTTTTTATACACTCTTAAAGGATGAGGATGATGAAAAGGCTTGATAAATAGGTGAAGATAACGCCTAGCCTAGCCGATATTCTTCAATATGGACGTTTTAACTCCTTTTGAGGGTTGTTTTTCAGGAATTTCAAAACCAAAATCTTTTACAGGTATCACAATGCCTGCTAAATTATTTGTAGCCCAAATACTGGTAAGCCACATGTAATCTTAACCCTGTTGTGAGACCTTAAAATCTTGTCGTCGATTCAATTTTAGAATAGCGAAGATTATCATTTCCTATCCACTTTGGATTTCTGAACGATCCGGTTACACCTACTTTCAATGTTTAAAAAATACATGCTAATTTACTTGAAGAAGGCCTCCGGGCGCTTAAGTTGAGAAGATGAACAGATCGTTAATCAAAAGGCCAATCAAATATATGAAGTTCCAAGGAGGATTATTATTTCTTTCACTCCTGTC
>CAXMTB010000609.1:0-528 GCA_964195835.1 uncultured Nitrospinaceae bacterium
ATGTCGACGATGACATCCCTGATCTGGGCAACGAGAAGCGGGGCCAGCCCAAGAGACGGTTCGTCGAGGATCAACAACGACGGGTTGGCCATGAGTGCTCTTCCGATGGCGAGCATCTGCTGCTCTCCTCCGGATAGATAACCGGCGGTGTCCTTCCGTCTGACTGCGAGCACGGGGAACATCGACATCACCATGTCGTAATTCTCCTTGACGCTGCCTGAACTCTTGTTGGTGGTCGCTCCGGTGCGAAGGTTGTCCTCAACCGTCATCTCAGCGAACACCCGTCGGCCCTCCATCACCTGGGAAACTCCAGACCTGACGATCTTGGAGGCTTCCTTCTCGTGGATCTCCTTGCCGTTGTACTCGATCGATCCCTTGGTGACGTCACCTTCATGGACATCCAACAGACCTGTGATCGCACGAAGCGTTGTCGTCTTCCCTGCACCGTTCGCACCAAGAAGCGCAACGATCTGTCCTTCTCGCACTTCGAGGGACAGACCCCGAAGAACCAGAACGACATCGTTGTAC
>CAXMTB010000610.1:0-251 GCA_964195835.1 uncultured Nitrospinaceae bacterium
ACTAATTTTGCGGTATGTGCTCAGACACATTGGACGGCATAAGATAGAGTATAAACAAAAAAGCCCTGAAAAACAGGGCCTTAAGGACATATTGGATAATATAAGATAGTGAAATGGTGGAGGCGGCGGGAGTTGAACCCGCGTCCGTCAGTACTCTGCCTTCGGCTCTACATGCTTAGTTTCCGTTAATTAATTTAACCGCAAACAGCCCAACGGGCAGGACGTGATTGGCGAGCCCTGTTTAAATTTAG
>CAXMTB010000610.1:271-528 GCA_964195835.1 uncultured Nitrospinaceae bacterium
CGCGGCCCAAAACATACCTCGCAGCGATCCAGTTCTATATGACGGTCAGTAGCGCGGGGCTGGAACCTTGCTAGTGACCGCTGTGGGGCGAACCCCTCAGTAGTGCAATGTCACTGCTTACGCAGCGAGTTGAGCACCGTAGTTGTCATCGTTGGCAACTAAAAGTTAACAGCTTTTGATTTACGTGATTGGCTGTCATCACGGCATGCACCTTAGGGTTTGCAACCGGCGTCGAATCCAAATCGCCCCCATTCGTG
>CAXMTB010000611.1:0-525 GCA_964195835.1 uncultured Nitrospinaceae bacterium
TGGTCCAGACCGATTCCCCTAAGCCTGGTCTCAAAAACTCTTTTGTATGAATGTTACTGAGTAACAGCAGATGTTAAATAGGTCGCACCAGGGCGGGCCAACATTCCACTATTCCAGCATTCCAATTGGGGCGAAGCCCCTAAGTTCACTCATATTACACTGCAGTAAAAATTGTCAAGCTTTTTTCTGATTAGTGGGTGAACGAAAACCCAGCTATTTCGATTTGTTGGGTTTCGCGGTATAGATCTTAGTTGTTTCGCAAGCCCTTCTCAGGTCCTCTAATGATCACACATGGAAAGGGCGCTTGTATCTTTACATTTTTCAAATACGATTGGCCGGAGAGCTCTTCGGGTTGTCATACCATTTAAAATAGTCCTGTGCGCCTTTCCGACCGGATTTCACGAGCGCTTCCTTCTTCGCATCCTTGATCTTGAAATCCGTGGCTTTAACACCGAGCGTAGCAATGTAAATGGTGCGTTGCCAATCATCGGAGTGCAAATGTTGATTCATCTGAGCGTCGAGAAT
>CAXMTB010000612.1:0-524 GCA_964195835.1 uncultured Nitrospinaceae bacterium
TCGATTTAGCGGAATATTTGAATTTTCAGTTTTTGAGGAGAGTCGGAAAGATTCGACAACTTTAAGGTCAAACCTGATGCGAACGATCCTAACCCGGATAAACCGGAAATAACAAATTACAAGCACCAAAATAAAAATAAATTACAATATCCAAATCTCAAAATAGACCAAAAGCCAATTGTTTGACATTTTGAATTTCGGTCATTGTGATTTGTTTGGTATTTGTAATTTGTTATTTGAAATTTTTTAATTGCTGAAGTCAGAAAAAACCTGTTAAGGGCCTGACCATCTAAACGATCTCAACCCCCAAACAGCGGAATCCCCAACTCTTTCGCATTGACGATACTGGGTGCCGCTTTGGGTGATTCTCCTTCCAAAAAAGACAGAATATCCGGTTGGTTCCAGGCCGGGTAACCGGACAGGATGCCGGCGACATTGCTGGCCGCCAGGGTGGCCATACCTTCCCGAGTCCAGCGGGTTGCCGAAGCAATATGGGGGACGATCAGCACATTGTCCAGTTCGAC
>CAXMTB010000613.1:0-524 GCA_964195835.1 uncultured Nitrospinaceae bacterium
GGTGGCGACTGGCGTATGCCGACGAGAGAGGAGCTTAAAACCCTGTACAAGAAGGGTGCAGGGACACGTAATATGACGGCTTTGCTGAAAACTACCGGATGGAGGGTCTGGTCTGAAAGCAGAAGTTCTTCGTCGGCCTGGTACTTCGGCTTCTCCAGCGACGGCAAGTACTTTGGCACCCGCAACTACTCCCTCAACGGCTTGCGGGGTTTTGCGGTGCGTTCCCGAAGATAATACTGATCATTGGATTACTTGAATATTTGATTATTCAGGAGGATTTATCCTCCAATCAAAACCTGTGCTTTCTGCAGTTGATCGCAGACTTTTAGAGTCTTTGAAATTGTGAGATATTTCCAAGATACATGCAAACAAGTTGATGCTTTAGAATTAGGGGGCGTTCTTAACATATTAAGTTTATTTTCTTGATCAGTGAGATTGAGGGGCAGACCTTGATCCTTGATTAAAAGAGAGGGCCCTGGTTAAATTCGCTCCGCTCGTCTTCTTCGAAGAATTTAACAGGGCAA
>CAXMTB010000614.1:0-256 GCA_964195835.1 uncultured Nitrospinaceae bacterium
AATATGATCGGATCGAGGGAGGTCAATGGCTGAATAATCGGGTCTGGGATGAACCAGGGTAATGGGTAACCGAGAGGCCGAATGCAACCCTTTGAGATGTTCCCACTGTCGAATATAATGCCAGTTATTGTCATACCAGTAAAAGCATCCGTCAACGCCTGATTCGGAAAGTTTTCCAGCCAGGTGTCTCGCTGTGGTTTCATCTGGAAGCAAAAAAGATAGAAACGTAGCCGAGTCCCCCTGATCATCGGGTATT
>CAXMTB010000614.1:281-523 GCA_964195835.1 uncultured Nitrospinaceae bacterium
AAGCAAGATTTGAGATCGATTCAAGACCGGTTTTAAAAAATTGTTTATGCTTCCGCTGCTTTTCAAGAATCGAATCGAGCCTTCTCAATTGGGCCAGCCCAACGGCGGCGTTTAACTCGCTGATTCGGAAATTGTTGCCCAGAATTAAATGTTGTTCCAGACCCCTGTCATTCCCGATATGATCATGCCCATGGTCGGCAAAAGCGTCTGCTGACAGGTAACGCTCTTTTAAATGGGTTACA
>CAXMTB010000615.1:0-521 GCA_964195835.1 uncultured Nitrospinaceae bacterium
ATGCCAATTATTGGTTGGAGTGCGGGTTTATCCATACGGAGCTATATTGAACATTACGATCATTGGATCGCTTTCGGTTTACTGGCATTTGTGGGCGTCCACATGATTAAAGAGGCCTTCCAGGATGGTAAGGCCGAAAAACCGATAAAAGATTATACAAAAGGAATGACACTGGTGATGCTTTCGGTGGCAACCAGTATTGACGCTCTTGCTGTCGGCTTCAGTCTATCTTTGCTGAAGATATCGATTTGGATGCCGGCCTTGATTATTGGTATCGTAGCAGGTACATTTACCCTCATTGGAATGCGGATTGGCGAGCGGATCGGCGCTGCCAATCGGTTAAGTCTTTATGCCGAAACCATCGGCGGAGTTGTTCTGATCGGTATCGGGCTCAATATTTTATACGAACATGGTGCGTTATCCGCTTTTTTTTGACTAAATGAGGGGTCGGGGTGTTTTTATTTGTTAAATCGCTCCATGGATAATGTTTTTTTTAAAACCGTGCAAACTCGTGGTTAAAG
>CAXMTB010000616.1:0-521 GCA_964195835.1 uncultured Nitrospinaceae bacterium
CAAAGACAAGCTTTATTATGTTTATGGCTCTACAACCCAAAAGGCAATTTAACGCAGAGTCGCAAAGGACGCAGAGGGAAACTTTTAAAAACCTTTCGCCACAGAGACACAGAGGACACTGAGAAATTCAAAAAACAACGGACTTATAACCCAAGCAAAGGTTGTAAGGATTTAACGCACCAAAAGTAGGCGCTTTAAGCGAAGGCGCGAAGGGGTAGAGAAAGCCCGCAAAGCAAACTACTTCAAAAAGCCAGAACATAACCCTTTGCGTTTTTTTGGCCTTTCTTAGCGTCTTTGCGTTAACAAAATGGTTTAGGTTTGTCTTGTTTGTTGTCAATATTTCTCATCTTTTCGTCACGGCTCTTCAAAAGCTCTCAAGCCGAGTGTCGGGTAGATACTTAACATATGACCAAGGAACGTTTCGGCATAATCAACGGCTACATCGTCAAGTAGTGGAAGCTCGGGGATTTCTTGATTGTCGAGGGTTGCATTGCCGGTCTCTTGTGCCAATTTTATCAAGC
>CAXMTB010000617.1:0-521 GCA_964195835.1 uncultured Nitrospinaceae bacterium
TTGGCTACCAGAGGACCGACATTATTAGTCATGAAATCTTCGATTGGCGCGTACAAACGCCCACTGGCAGTCCAATCTGCGTAGAGCATTTTATTTCCGTAATACTCCAGATTTTCACCAATAATATTTTCGCGGAAGGGTCTAAAATATTCTTCAAGGTTGATAGGCATAATTTTCCCATAAATAATGAGTATTAAGTTGAAGCTATATTTACCTATCTTAACAAAAAAATAAAAATTGCAGGGAGTGTTATGTATACACGAGAGTCTTGAGCGCAAATCACAAGACCTTCATGTTTTTTCGCAGATGTCCTTTCAAAATGCATTGTCATAAATTTAAAGAAATTTTGGCAGAAGTTGACTATCCGATAAATCACGACTTGTAAGAGGAGAAATGGCTTCTTATTGATAGATGTATTCAGGAAGCTCTTTAAGACATAAAACGATGGCCACCTGGAAACGGGTGGCCTCTTCTTATATTTGTCAGGGCTTATGGTTCTAATTGGCACAGCTTCCCCTTGA
>CAXMTB010000618.1:0-520 GCA_964195835.1 uncultured Nitrospinaceae bacterium
GCTTAAATGGGTTCCCGCCGATGATGAGCAAATGATTCGCACCGCTTTTCAAAAAACACTGGAAGTCAGAAAGCTTGGAACTCAGGCACGTGATTTGGCTGACATGTACTTTTTTGAAACCCTTGTCCGCATTCACCGAGCCGGGGAAGGTGCGCCTTACACTGGCCTCAAACCCGTTACTGCTGTTGATCCGGCGGTCGCTTTAGCTGACAAGGCTTTGGAAAACGGCTCGGTGGATAAACTTGTAAATACCCTGACCGATGCCACGGCCAAGGGTATCCGTGAGCGTTTTCAGCGGGCTTTGGAAGCCAGTAAACACGCCGATGAAAGCGTGGCTGCCGGTCGTGAATTTGTTAAAGCCTATGTGATCTTTACTCATTATGTAGAAGGATTACATACTATGATCAAGAGCGCGACAGGACATCATGAACATCGATAAGCGGTTTCAAGGGGTGAATAGAGAAATCGAAATAAATGGATTAGAATCCAGATGCGAGGGTGATATCGATTTGAGAGGCTT
>CAXMTB010000619.1:0-518 GCA_964195835.1 uncultured Nitrospinaceae bacterium
TATATTAAAGTGCGCTCGTGGCGCACTATCTGCTATATATCTGCAATCCCAAAAGCCGGTCCAATAGTTGTGATATCTTCCTATTTGAATTGAGCTGACAAATAATATGCCAAGGCAATTTTTAAAATGCCATTTTCCGGTTAGGCTTCCTACCTGCTGTAGCAGGAATGGCGACACGCAACCCTTCCTTGGGGTTAACACACCATACTTACAACCGACTTCAGGCTGGTTGTTATCTCACCATAGATTTGAATTTCAAAGATCACAAAGACGTTACCGGGGAAAAGCCGAACTGATTTGAAAAAAAAGACTTCCCCAGGGCCTGTATTTTGGGCTTTTTTATTTCAGAAGATCAGAATACACACGAAAATTCAGCAATTTAGCGTGTTTTAGGGTGCCAGCTTATCATCCTTTGGATTGCTGGTTAATGAATGATTCGAGTTCTGTTTCATGTTCTTTTCCTTTCGTTTAGGGATTATTTGGCCTGATCTGGCTTTGATTGGCCTTGATTGGCGCGT
>CAXMTB010000620.1:0-517 GCA_964195835.1 uncultured Nitrospinaceae bacterium
TTTCCCATCAAAATAAATATTCTCTTTTTAGTTCTCTTTACAATTGATATCATAATGCTATCTCAATATTTTAAAGAAGATTCAAAATTGCAGATATGGCAAGATAACGCAAGTTTTGACAAGACCGTATTTTGTAAGATACTCTCAATATATCACCAGATCGGCGATAAAAATGAAGGAACAAGATACTGTTGCCCACCTTTGTTTGGATGGAGATTGACAGCTCAAGTTATCTGTCATAGGTTATGATCCATAATATTAGATGTGTGATTCACACATATTAGACCATAGCAGTCATGCCGCAATTCAATACCTAAAAATGTATTAAGGAGTAAGGGATGAAAACTCGACGCAGTTTTATAATCATTGTCATAGTTTTAGTTATTGCTATAGGTGTTTCATACACAAAAGGCAGATTCGACGGAAACGCAGGAAAAAAAATTGCGATAGTTCCAAACGTCGAAGCCAAAAGCCAAGTCAGTGAAGCATTGATGAAATGGTCGCCGACCAAACCCTA
>CAXMTB010000621.1:0-516 GCA_964195835.1 uncultured Nitrospinaceae bacterium
TTTATATCCCCGAGAGAATTTATGCCGGTGAATCAAGGGAAAACGAATTTTTTACAGCAAATACTACAGCCGGTTTTCTTCTCAGAAGTCGTGACATTTAAGACAGCAACCTCCCGACAATAATATTTCATCTTCAGGGATGGTTATGCGAAGTATCGGTTGAGAAAGGCCGCACTTACTAATTCAAACAAATCAAGTGCCGATATAAACCACCGCAAGGAAAACAGCAAACAGGAATATTATGGAAGTGATAAGCACGTAAAAATCTAAAAACATGCGCAATCCTGGCGAAACTTAGTGGCTTTTTCGGTAAATTCGAGCATACACACCCCCTAAAAGTTGACGTGTTATACACAAGGTTAGCACTATAGTGGAATGATGCAATTCGATATAAATTACGGCCACCAAGGATCTAACCCTGGTGGCCATAATTTTGTCTTCCTAAATGTCTCTATCAATAAGAAGCCCGTCTTCATCTCAGATGTCGCGACTTTTAAGAAGGTTGGCTTTACATGG
>CAXMTB010000622.1:0-260 GCA_964195835.1 uncultured Nitrospinaceae bacterium
GTGGTTCCACCCACACCTACAGCAACACCCAGCTTCCCCCATAGGGTGTTCCCCTCCTGATGCCTGAACTGAAACCAGCGTTCAAGAAAGGCATGAGTTGCTGCGTTAAAAGTAGAATAATAATTTGGTGCGCCAATGACATAAGCTTCCGCGTGTACAATTTTATCGCGCAATACGGCCAAATCGTCTTCCACCTTACACACGTTGTCCTTCACGCAACCTAAACAGGCTATGCATCCAGCAATTTTTCTGCTCTTTAG
>CAXMTB010000622.1:276-516 GCA_964195835.1 uncultured Nitrospinaceae bacterium
CTTCCTCAACTTCCAAGTATTTTAATCTTTACTCCTGCTATTGTCTATGATTTCACTTGACCAAAGCAAAACCCAACATCAATTCTTACTGATTACATATATCTTATTTCTTACAAAAATGCAAAAAAGGCAAACCCCGTAAAACAGATTTGCCTTCTTGGAAAACGATATCACAACCAATTGAAACGTTGCCAAAATGAAAGATACATAGCAGCGATCTTGAATCTGGGTTCCTTACAG
>CAXMTB010000623.1:0-515 GCA_964195835.1 uncultured Nitrospinaceae bacterium
TCTTCCGATCTAAACCGGCCACGGCTGTCACCAGGCGGTGGCCACTGTATTTTCGCTTTATTTCCCGCCGCCGGCATAGAATCCCTATAAGTGGTTAAATTCCAAATATCAAATCCCAAATATCAAATAAATCCCAAATTACAAAACTCAATTCCGAAACGTATCACAGGATCCAATGAATCAAATCGATCTGGCTGTCCCTGAAAAGCTACATTCGGCCTGAGTTCAGCTTGAATAAAACTCCTCGTGATTTATTTTTTGGTGCTTGGATTTTTTATATTCAAGGGCTAACCCATTGTTAGATATTGTGTTCGACTTTATTAATGTATTTGTGGGACATAACACTAGTATGTAATGTAAAAAAGGATTTTTCCTTCAGACCATCAGCTATGAGCTATCAGCTAAGAGCAATGGGAAGGTGGTCGATTTTCAGAGGGGTGCCGTAAACCCTTAACAGAAGGCTGTTGGAGAGTAGTCTCCAGTTGTCCGGCTTTAATTGCGGCAATTCAACCGGC
>CAXMTB010000624.1:0-515 GCA_964195835.1 uncultured Nitrospinaceae bacterium
GGCTGGTACGTGTCCCAACTGCCACCACTACTGCCACCAGCGCCGACGCCGACCAAGCCGCCACTGCGGCGGGCGGGCAAGTAGTTGAATTAAGAGAAGAAAAGAATGAGCCGTGCGCGGCTCGAACGCGCGACCCTCTGCTTAAAAGGCGGAAACAGCGGCGTTGATAACGCGAGCGTTTCTCAGTGTTTTCTGTGAACGCCAACGATTTCGCCGATGCTCAACCGTTCGACGTGTCCACGCGCGATCACGCCCAGCATCTGGAACGTCGCTCGTCAATACGTCCAGATTGGCGATCACAGTGCCGGCTGCCGGTCACGGAGCGTCCAGAGACCCAGCGCGCCGAGGGCCAAGAGCAGAGTGACCAAGAGAGAGAGCGACATCGTGGGCGCCGGCGCCGAGGTCGACGCAGCGCACGAAGAGAACGAAAAGGCCGTCGCTATTCCTCTTGGTTCACTGCCGACGCTTATGGGCAAGCCCATCCCGGTGATCTCGGTGTCCGTCCCGACCGAGAG
>CAXMTB010000625.1:0-513 GCA_964195835.1 uncultured Nitrospinaceae bacterium
AGAATTGAGTGTACAAAGATAGCCGGTTTAAGATTTTCGATAGTGACAACTCCGTATCGTAGTTCTAGATTCTCAAAAGCTTTAAATGTTTTTGTATAAAGCAGCATACTTAACTTTTTAGAGGCAAAACAAGACTGCAATATATTGACATTTCAAGTAGAGATTTGATCCGAGTTGGCTCAAATTATCTCTTAAAAGCATTTAATCAGTCGGAACCGATAGGACAGGATGCCATACATTCGGAACAGCTGTAAAAAATGCCAGAAACAGCTGATTGCCAAATGTCCCAGAAATCAGAGCTATAAATCGCGCCTTTGATTTCCTTTTCATCAGCTCCTATAAATTTTTTTGCAATAGCGATAGCTCCCGGCAGTCCACCACTCAACGCATTAGAAACACAAGCACGATAATCGAGTGTACCGTCTTCTTGGATTGCTTCAACGGGGCATGCTGTTCGACACAATTCACACTGATCACAGGGATTTTCATCTAAGGGCTGATCGGCACTTAGAA
>CAXMTB010000626.1:0-513 GCA_964195835.1 uncultured Nitrospinaceae bacterium
GCGGTTTGCATTTTTGTAGGCAATGTTTCTCTTTTATTGAGGGCGAATTTGCATATCTCGCCAAAATCTCAGGCTATCGTTAAGCTGTGATATATTGAGAGTATCTTATAAAAATCGGACTTGTCAAAACCTTTGATCCCCTACAATTCTACAGCTATCTGATTGGGTAGATAGTTTGATATCTTGCAACGCCAACAACTATCTGATTTGATAAATATTTTGACGATATGTTAATCGTATCACCAGCAAATTTTAAATTCAATCCTCAAAATTCGGTGGTTCCTCTCCCAATTCCTCCCAAGTTACACCATACGGAAAACCCGCTGAAGTATACCCGGCTATGTAAGCAAAAGTCTCATCAGAATCCCAAGAAATTTCATTTTCCAGCTCTTGTTTCTTCCCGTCCTTCAAACGCTGTTTTTCTATGATACGATTTTTTACTGAAAGTTTCAGCTTCTCCACATATCCAGGATCAAGACCAACACCTAACATCTGTAATTCCTTAATTGCGCA
>CAXMTB010000627.1:0-512 GCA_964195835.1 uncultured Nitrospinaceae bacterium
TACTTCCGGCAACTGGACTATAGAGGTCCATATTCTGGCGGTAAGCATCAATTTATGGTCAAAGGACAATTAAGAGTAAGAATCCCTAATCCACACAAGCGTGACATAGGCATTAATTTGCTAAAGCAAGTTCTCAAAGAGGCTGGAATTGATCGAGCAACATGGGAAAAACTCTAAAATCCGACAGGATATACATGATCATAAATTATTCTTGAATGGAGGTCTGAAGTTAACAAAGTTTTTAAGTTTCATCTGGAAACTGAAAAAGTCTTTAAAAAAATCTGTCCCGTAGGTCTCCGTTGAAATACGGAACAGGCCGGAAGATCGTACGGGGTCTAAAAAAACAATTATATTAGAATCTTTGGTGTCTTCGCCTGCCCCGTAGGTCCGGAAGATCGTACTGGGGTGTCTTTGTGGCCGAACAGCTCAGGTTTACGCTCAATTGAGGTACAATCGAATCATGATCAAGTTCCAACAATTACCTGATAATATTGAGTCGTTGATACCGTTGG
>CAXMTB010000628.1:0-512 GCA_964195835.1 uncultured Nitrospinaceae bacterium
GGTTTCTTGCCATAAGCACAACCTGAAATGGCTTTATTTGGATTGCATATATCGTATTTCTTACAAAATTGCAAACCCTCGAAAAAGGATTTGCCCTATTTAAAAACGATATCACAACCAATTGAAACGTTGCCAAAACTCAAGATACATAGCAGGTATCCAAAGTTTCGGATAGATGATTTCGTTTCCGAATCAATCAAATTTTAGGGCTTCAAATTTGCACCATGAAAGGCAGTAGTCTTGCATACTGACCTTATGATTTTAAGTTCCCAGGAAGCACATTCTGGCTATTATTCAACATAGAACAAGCGCCCCGCCTCAAATCAGGAAGGGTACTTGTTTATAGATTTGAAATCTATTGTTTTGCGAAAAGGATTCTTATTCAGACTTTTCTGCTTTTAACGTCTCGATCTCCTCTTTCAGGTCTCCGATTTCATGTTTGTATTTATCAGTTTCATCAGATGCAGTCGACGTATCAAATGATGGTTCCTTTTTTTTCCAGGTATCTCTGA
>CAXMTB010000629.1:0-512 GCA_964195835.1 uncultured Nitrospinaceae bacterium
ATTAGAAAAAAGAACAGCATAATCTGAGCAACTGATGGAGTTTGCCTCAAAAATCAAAAAGACAAACCACGCAAAACGGATTTGCCCTTATTGAAAAACGATATCACAATGTTTTTAAGGCATCAAAAACCTGTCGGATATAGCAGAACTCCAACTTGATATATTCGTTTCTGAATTTTAATTGGTTCTTGGAGGTGACCTTGACCTCAAAGCAAAAAACCTCACACAATGGTGAGGCTTCATGATTCCGCTTGCCATTCAAGGCTTCATGATTCCCTTAGGGCTGGCATTAGCACCTTTTGGAAAAGGTTGCCGGGCAGTCATCGAGCCAGATCTCATCGTGCCACTCTACATGATTATTTATAAAAGAAATTATATCATAATGAACTTTAAAGTCAATACATTTAATCTTTTTGTTGGTATGATATCACAGCTTTTGTATTACACCCAGATTGTTGGATAAATAGCAGATGACGGTTTTGGTGTGATGGTTTTAGATCGAAATCGTAACC
>CAXMTB010000630.1:0-512 GCA_964195835.1 uncultured Nitrospinaceae bacterium
CGAGCGAAATTAGAACGATTGTGCCGCTATATCACCAGACCCGCGGTTTCTACGAAACGTCTGTCATTGACCCGCAATGGCCAGATCCGCTATGAGTTGAAAACACCTTGGAGCAACGGCACCACGCACGTCATATTTGAGCCGCTGGATTTCATCTCCAGGCTGGTTTCTCTTGTTCCCAAACCACGCGTTAACCTTACTCGTTTTCACGGTGTGTTCGCACCGAACAGCAAATACCGGTCACTGGTGACACCGGCAAGACGTGGTAAAGAACACAAGTCTAAAGCAACAAATGAAACGCAAGACCAAACTCCTGCTGAGAAGAGGGCTTCAATGACATGGGCACAACGGTTAAGGCGTGTATTTGATATTGACATAGAAACCTGCAGTGAATGCGGTGGCGATGTCAAGATTATTGCCAGCATTGAGGACCCATCGATCATTCAGAAGATACTTGACTATCTGGATGACAATGCGCCTTGTGTAACGACCGCTCTGCAGCCGGAATGCAG
>CAXMTB010000631.1:0-510 GCA_964195835.1 uncultured Nitrospinaceae bacterium
GGTCAGTTAAGACTTCTGAGATGAAAAACGACTTATTATTGATAGAGAGATTTCAGAAGCTCTTTAACCAAAACAAAAATGGCCACCAGGGTACGATCCTTGGTGGCCTTTCTTGCATTGCAGGGGCAGTAAGAATTTCGTATTTCGGCCAATCTGAAAACCACCAAACAATGCAAGGGGATAAATAAGAAAGAGTCCTTTATATGTCTAGGCGGACCTCGCATGTTCGGCTTTTTGCTAATCATTAAACTCCTGTCCAGATTCCTGATAGCGAGATGCACATTTTGTGGACGGCCTCCGCCGTTTCAAAGAGGTACAATGATGGGCGATGAGTTTACAAAAAATCCCCGAACTACAAATGGAGACATAAACATACAAGCTGGCGAACGGTCGCTAGATGATGTGGCGGTCTGGAAGGAGAGATATCTCCGTCTATGCACTGACCTGGAGAACACCAAAAAGCGACTCGCACTTACCTCTGTTCAGGAGGTTGAGGCGCAAAGGGAAGCC
>CAXMTB010000632.1:0-510 GCA_964195835.1 uncultured Nitrospinaceae bacterium
TCTCGGCAGTGGTGCAATATGAGAACAACCTCAAATTTGTTTTTTGTGCCTGTCCGGATGCAACCTTGATATTAGGGTAAACTAATGATATAATATTAATGCATGGAGGGTGAGTTTAAGTAGGGGGAGAAAGGTGGTCGTCATGAAAACACAAAGTCGCTTGATGGATGTCGTAAAAACTAATTATATGGTTCTCGTGATTGCGTTGCTTGGCATCTTCGCTTTCCTGTCAGCCATCTTGGTCGCCTGGCCGGCGGTTGCGTACCTAGCCGCTAAATTATTCGGTTAAACAAACCTTAGCCAGCAGGCAGCTTAAAGACCACAGGTGAGTCGCCCATTAATTGGAAGCGGCTCTTCTGTGGTAAAGGCCACCAAGGATCGAACCCTGGTGGCCATAATTTTGTGTATTAATCTGCTTCCTAAATATCTCTATCAATAATAAGCCGATTTTCTTCTCGGATGTCGTGACTTAGATTTAAATTTTCATGATCTTGAATAAATTATACAATT
>CAXMTB010000633.1:0-509 GCA_964195835.1 uncultured Nitrospinaceae bacterium
TCCTTGTCCAGAATTTTCTGGTCCGGCTTTTCGGTAACGGTTTTTCCCGCTTCCTGGTTCATGATTGCCGATGTCAACGAGGAAGAGGCGAAGCGGATTTTATTCGGTTCATTCTCCCAGGTATACTGGATGGAGTTCAGCACGGAAATAAAACCCGGCAGACCGAATTTGTCTTCTGGTGGGAAGTAAGTTCCGACAAAGAAGGGTTTGACATTAGGGGTAAGAAAGACCGACAGCGGCCAGCCTCCCTGGCCGTTTAACGACAGGGCGTAAGTGCGGTCGATATCCGGTCTTTCCTCACGGTCCACCTTAATGCTGATGAAATGCCTGTTAAGGATGGAAGCGATCCCAACATGTTCAAAGGTTTCGTGGGCCATGACATGACACCAGTGGCAGGTGGAATAGCCGATGGATAGAAAGATGAGCTTGTTTTCCTGCCTTGCTTTTTGAAAAGCCTCTTCACCCCATGGAAACCAGTCAACCGGGTTAAAGGCGTGCTGGAGCAGGTA
>CAXMTB010000634.1:0-509 GCA_964195835.1 uncultured Nitrospinaceae bacterium
AAGGGGTCACACCCTGCCATTCGAATTTCTCTTTGCATGTAAAACATGGCGGCCCTTATATTCTGCTGCATAGCGGCGGTCTCTCCCTGCACCTGATACGATTTAAACTGGTTTTGGAACGTCGAATAGATCGCAGCCATCGCCAGAAGAGATACCACCATGGCAACCAACAGCTCAATCATGGTAAATCCCTGGTTTGAGCATCTCAATGAAATATGTTTTTCTTTGCGCTTCATTTCCATGAAGTTCCTCCACCCCATTTCTGAAATTTAACTCCAGGTCGCCCCGGTCATTTGTGCTGGTTACAAGGTTACAATAGAGATGTTGCCGGCAGTATTCACATCAATACGCATATTACCGGTCGGATTTGCTAAAAAGACCTGTATCAGACCGGCGACGGTGGACATCCCTCTATTGTTGAATCCACAGGTATTTGCCCCAGTAATATCTACGCCGTTTTCCAACGTGGCGTTATTTCTTAAAATGGTTTCGCCTATGTTATATGGCCC
>CAXMTB010000635.1:0-509 GCA_964195835.1 uncultured Nitrospinaceae bacterium
GAACCCGTCGTCCTGCCACTAGACGATCCCCCAGCATTTTATGATTGTATCCATTACAAAATTATTATTAAGGAGTCAAGGAAAATGTAATTACTCATATCACCCCTCTCTCCGAGCTGTAGGCTCTACGAGCCGGAAGCCGGGGTGGACCAAATCCGGGCCCTCTGGACCCGGATCTTTACTTTTGTGATTTTTGCGCCTTTTTGCGGCCATATCAATGATAGTGCAACCTACTGAAAATAACACAATTCGCTAAATATTGACAAGGTGTACGAGGTCGATAGTCTTGTTCGCCCCGGCGAAACAATTACCAGCAGAAGTTTTAAAAAGTTTTGCGGAGGAAAAGGATTGAACCAGTCCATTGCCCTGGCATCCGCCGGTGCAGTGGTGCATCATGCCGGAAAAATAGGAAAAGACGGTCTCTTTTTAAAAGCGTACCTTGAAGAAGCGGGCGTGGATGTATCGAATATCGATGTCACTGACGGCCCTACCGGCCACGCAATTATCCA
>CAXMTB010000636.1:0-508 GCA_964195835.1 uncultured Nitrospinaceae bacterium
ATGTATGGTAACACACCTATACAGCAAACAATCGAGGGTGGCAATAAAGGACCAAGATTAACAATACAAGAGTTGACCGTCCCACGTCTTAAATCAATTCTAATGGGATTAAATATATCATAAAAATGAAAAGGGCAAACCTCCATAAAATGGATCTGCCCTTATTGAAAAACGATATTAGAAAGATTTTAGACCTCTGATATTTCCACGATTTTAGCAGATAGTCCAAAAGCTATTGTTTGTTGATATGTTTTGGTTATGTCAGAAAATCAGGCACTTGATATTTGGACGTTATCGCAGGTATCACCACCCCAGGAAATAGTTTATGAACATATGATAAAAGGAGATTCTCAAGTTCTTTTTAGGTTCTTTTCGTGAAACGACAACAGATAAAATTCTGTTGAACCTTTGATGGAGTATCGTGAACTTCATCGAACGTTTCTGCCATTACAAAATTATCACCAAATTCGTTATGCAAGGTTACAGCACTATACCTGACAACATTTAG
>CAXMTB010000637.1:0-507 GCA_964195835.1 uncultured Nitrospinaceae bacterium
TGATATCCTAAAGGATGAAAGCCTCATTCCTTTCACGGTTAATGTCAACGCCTACTATGATGAATCCGCAGCGCTGGCAGATCTTATCCTGCCAAATCCGTCCTATCTGGAATGGTGGGATTGGGAAGATATGGTTTCACCAACCCAGGTTCCCGAGTACTACATCCGCCAGCCCTTTGTGAAACCTTTGGGCGAATCCAGGGATTTTAAAGATGTGGTTTGCGAACTCGCCCAAAGGATGGGGTTTCCGCTGGGCTTTAATTCAGCCGAGGAATTTGTCAAAATGTCGTGTGAGATGACACCGGATGTCAAGGCGGCCGGTGGATTTGAGTACATGAAGAAACACGGGGTTTGGCATGATCCCAATGCCAAGCCAAAATACTACATGTACAAGAAAGAAGTTAAAACCGAAGATCTCAAAAAAGACGGGGTCATTTTCGACGAAGCCACCGGCGTTTACTGGAACTGGAAAAAGGCCCATGCCGAAAGCGAAGCCGCGGCCAAGGA
>CAXMTB010000638.1:0-507 GCA_964195835.1 uncultured Nitrospinaceae bacterium
ATCGAGGCAGCAGGATCTGGCAAGACCAACCCTTGGCCTGATGGCGCCATTTTGGGCAAGCTGGTATGGAAAGAAAGTACCCTCCCCAGTTGGGAAAAAGCAGTTGTCCCGGGTGAGTTCGTTCATGTCGAATTCATGGTTAAGGATTCAAAAAAATACCAGAACACCGGAGGATGGGGGTTTGCTCGCTGGAAAGGGTTGCAACAGGAACCTTATGGTCAGGATGCCTCGTTTGTTTATGAATGTTTCGGGTGTCATACACCGGTCAAGGAGAATGACTATGTGTTCACACATCCATCAACAATCCCATAGGTTAATTTGAGAGGAGAGGAATCCTCAACAATCCTGACCTACGAGAAAGGCCACCAAGGATCGAACCCTGATGGCCATAATTTCAGCTACTAAATGTCTCTATCAATAAGAAGCCAGTTTTAGTCTCAGAAGTCGTGGTTTATTAAACGGTAGAAGAGCGATTCAATGTACTCCAAAAGTGAGGAACGAGATTTG
>CAXMTB010000639.1:0-506 GCA_964195835.1 uncultured Nitrospinaceae bacterium
ATAAAGTTTATGATCAAGCTTAAAACATCCCTTATTATATTCCTTCTGATCTGCTTGAACGGTTTTCCTGTCTTTGCCGCTGAACAGAAAATGATGAGCATACAGGTGAAAAAAGGAGAAATTCGTTCAACACCCTCTTTTCTTGGCAGTGTCGTGGCCCGACTTTCATACGGCGACCGGGTTTATGTTCGAGAAGAAAGAGGTCCTTGGGTTAGAGTCGGTCTGCCGGGGAACAGAAACGAAGGCTGGATTCACACTTCGGCCCTCACATCTAAAAAAATTGTACTCAAATCCGGAGCAAAAGATGTCCAGACATCAGCCTCCAGCGATGAACTGGCCCTTGCCGGTAAGGGATTCAGCAAACAGGTTGAAAACGAATTTAAGGGAAAAAACCCGAATATGAATTATGCATGGATCGACAGGATGGAAAAATTTGTCGTTTCTCAGAAACAGAGCAAACAGTTTCTAAAAGAAGGCGAGCTGTCTCCCAAAGGAGGTTTCTGATG
>CAXMTB010000640.1:0-506 GCA_964195835.1 uncultured Nitrospinaceae bacterium
CCGGCACTTGCATTGGTATTAGATTATACTGGAAATCTGAAAAATATGTCAATATCATATTGACATGCGATGATTCCATTTGCTATATTAAACAAAAAAAAGGGGCTGTAGCTCAGCTGGGAGAGCGCATGACTGGCAGTCATGATGTCGACGGTTCGATCCCGTTCAGCTCCACCAGAAAGAGATTCAATGTTTATTGAGGGTTAAGCTGAGCGGCTTAACCCTCTTCTTGATTTGATAACACCAAGATTCCCACCTCGATCCTGATCTGGAATATGGTTTTTAAGTAACCGTTCACGGGTTCAAAGGTTTACCCGCCTTTGGCGGCGCTGAACCTGTGAACGCTTACGGTGTTTTATACCCAGCCCTTTCCCCCAATAAATATCAGCCCCAATTGGATTGCGACAATCATCTTTTTCCTTGACATAAAGTACTTTTTTTGATAAAAAGATAGCATATTTGATAAAAAGATAATATATTTGATAAAAAGATACACAAAGGTTCAA
>CAXMTB010000641.1:0-505 GCA_964195835.1 uncultured Nitrospinaceae bacterium
TCACTTTTCCCCCTGCAAGGTGTTCATGTAAACGAACCACTTCGCCAATAATAATCATGGCAGGGGAAGTAATTTTTGCGTCAGTGACTTGTTCAAAGATGCTGTCCAGATTTCCAATAAGGATACTTTGATCTTTACGTGTTGCATGGCGTACTACGGCGACCGGTGTGTGTTGGCTCAAGCCGTGTTCGATGAGCTGTTGAGTAATAATGGCTAAATTTTTGAGGCCCATGTAAATCACTAAAGTATGGTGTTGGGCATAATCCCGGTGCGTCAAAGGAATTCCACCATAACATGCAGCACCTGATGCAGAGGTAATACCAGGGACCACCTGAAATTCGATGCCTGCAGCGACTAATGCTTCAGCTTCTTCACCACCGCGGCCAAATATAAAAGGATCGCCGCCTTTGAGGCGCACGACTCGTTTGCCTTGTCGGGCAAGGTCAATTAAAACCTGGTTGATTTGCTGTTGGGGGACACAGTGGTGATTGGATTCTTTACCCAC
>CAXMTB010000642.1:0-504 GCA_964195835.1 uncultured Nitrospinaceae bacterium
AGTTTGAGTAATGCCCTTCGTTTCAAGTTTTTCTATTAAACGTTTACCTACTTTAATGCCTGGTTTCTCAACGAAATTGTATAGAAAAAATGACACAAAGGCGGATATAAGAACAACACATAGAAAGTGCAGAAGACTTGCGATGTTTGATCTGGGGAACATAGCGCTAAACCCAAGTTTGGAAAAATAAGTTAAAATTGCAAAATGTGTTAAATACATGCTGTAACTTAATTTTCCTAATGTTGTTGTAATTCTATTAACTAATAGTCCTATGGGCCAGTTAGCAAGCATAAGCGTGAAGACGGAAAACAAACCGCCGGCAAAAATGTGGTGAGGCCGTATTAAAAGATTTTTTGCTATAAAATTGTTTGGCAGCTTAAAGACTGGAAGTAAAAATGCTAGGAAGAGAAGGAGAAAAATTAATCCTCCCATAATGGCGATATTTTTACGCGGATAATTTTTGCTAAAAATTAAATAACAAAAAAGGCCAAGGATAAATACGGG
>CAXMTB010000643.1:0-503 GCA_964195835.1 uncultured Nitrospinaceae bacterium
TGTTCCCATTCCCGGTAAGTGGTCTGAATCGGTAAAATCGCGTCTTCTTTCAAGCCAAATCCCTTCCATTCCGAAGCAGAATATACTTTGCTGTGATCCCAGGTTTTGCCTTTTTCCAGTTGCTTAAAATGGCCATGACATGTGGAACAAAAACGCCCTTTATCATAGATGGAGGAATAGGATGCACCCATGGGGGGAACCACCACATCATCATAAGGTCCGAAGACCATAATTGACGATCCTTCGGCGGCGGTTTGTCTTTCCAGAACCGGCCTTTTGCCGCTTGCCCTGGTTTTATCCGAAATGACGTTTCTCACTTTATGGCAATAATCACAGCTGATTCCATCCCATTCGGTCCGGGCGGACCAGAGCGCCGTTTCCAAATCCTTGGTCCATGACCTGGAGGCTGCCACCGACGGCGCATGACAGACAACGCAGTTGCCTTCGCTGTCCGGATTATCGAGGCGGTATCCTGGAGCGACATTTTTGTTCTGGAGGGCATC
>CAXMTB010000644.1:0-503 GCA_964195835.1 uncultured Nitrospinaceae bacterium
GATACTTCAAGGCAGGAATCTGCAATCGGCCTAAATTGAAGATTTGAATTTTATCCCTGTGAGCCGTGATACGTTGGAGGTATCAAAGGTTTCATGACAGATACCATCACCCCAATATATTGTATGACATTTACAATGAGAAAAGCGTGGACTTTTAACGTCAATTCACGTTTTCTATTTCTTAGATCAAAGAGGACTAATAGCCGTGATGTGCAATTTTGGACAATTGAAGCATACCATTAGGTAGTGTTGAATTTTTTAGGACTTTACGATTAAGATAATAATCATGAATCCCGGTATATTCAAACATACCTCTGGAATTGTTTACTCGAAGATATGATTCAGGGGTGAGAAAGCTTTCTTCATTTCTTGTTTTATGGGACTCACCTGGTTTAGATGTAGGTATAAAGAATAATCAACTGACAATAGCGATACGTATTGTTGGCTTTGAACGCTACAGATATCTGCAATGATCAGCAAATATCAAAGGGCTGAATTTTACC
>CAXMTB010000645.1:0-503 GCA_964195835.1 uncultured Nitrospinaceae bacterium
TTCACGCAATAAATATGGACATTACTTTGTTAACTTTTCCCCCGCAATAGCCCCAAAAGCGAAACAAGCAATTTTTGCACAGATAAGGCAGTGGTGTTTGCATCGAAGAAGTGATCTTTCAGTGAAGGAGCTTGCCAATAAAATGAATCCCGTTGTACGCGGCTGGATTCAATATTATGGTGCATTCTTTGAATCAGAGTTGATCTTCCTGGTGTATCATCTAGATAAACTGATTTATCGATGGGTGATCAGGAAATACAAGAAGCATGGAAGTAATTTCAAAAGTGCAGAAAATTGGTTAAAGCGCATCAAGCGTCAGTCAGCCAATTATTTTGCACACTGGGGATTATTACGTGCTTGACCGAATGATAAGAGCCGTATGAGTCGAGAGGTTCACGTACGGTTCTGTGAGAAGCTTGGGGGGAGGATCCCCTTGCTTACTCGACCTATTGGCTATATGTTTTATGTTGGCAGGGGTGTTTTAAAAAACCATGAGACGGCAC
>CAXMTB010000646.1:0-501 GCA_964195835.1 uncultured Nitrospinaceae bacterium
TTTTTCGGATCAAGCCCTCTTGACCTTAACCGGCGTTCGATTTCGATTCCGGAAAGGCCGGCATCAATCAGCAATGACGTATCGCCGCTGGAAATAAAAATGGCATTCCCCTTGCTCCCGCTGGCCAAAATACATACCCCAAGATTGTAATCGGGCTTAACTTGAAACTGTTCTGAAGCGAGATAATCTTTCATCTTAACGCCCTGTATGTCCGAATCCACCGCTGTTCCTGTCGGTTTCATCAAGCTGCTCCACAACTTTCAGCCTCGCCTGGTAGACCCGTTTAATGACCATCTGGGCAATCCTGTCACCGCGTTTAACCGTATATTTTTTTCCCCCAAGATTTATAAGCGCAATTTTTACTTCTCCCCGATAATCGGCATCTATGGTTCCCGGGGAATTAATAATTCCTATGCCATGGTTTACGGCCAACCCGCTTCGGGGACGAATTTGTATTTCAAATCCTTCGGGAATGGCCACAGCAAAACCGGTAGGTATCAA
>CAXMTB010000647.1:0-500 GCA_964195835.1 uncultured Nitrospinaceae bacterium
TCGAGGTCGCCGAATTTGGCATCTACGCGGGCGCCGAAGTACTCATCCGCAATATTACGTCCGCCGATCAGCGTGATCTGGTTGTCTACGGTGAACGACTTGTTATGCATGCGCCGGTTGATGCGACTGAAACTCGTGATGCCATCCCAGAACCGTGCAGAGCGGTTTGCAAACGGATTGAATATACGAATCTCGAAATTCGGATGGGAATCCAGGCCCGCCATGCCGGCGTCATATCCGCCGGTGAACATGTCGTCGAGCAACAGTCGTACTCGCACACCGCGATCGGCTGCGCGTAACAGGGCCCGCACAAATGCGCTTCCGGTAATACCCTTTTTAAGTAGATAGTACTGGGCATCGATAGTGCGCTCAGCTCTTTCAGCCATTAGGATGCGCGCAGACAGTGCGTCGATACCATCTCCAATTGGGAGAAACCCTGAATAACCCTCAGGATAGGCGTCCGCCTCACCTTTGAGCTGCTCGCCAAGGTACGTATCGCT
>CAXMTB010000648.1:0-500 GCA_964195835.1 uncultured Nitrospinaceae bacterium
TCGGCCGGGAAGAGCCGCTGGCACGAGCCTGAGCCAGGAGGCGGAACTGGTCTTGTATGAGGTAACAGTTTTTGGCTCTTTGCCGTCGCTACCGAACACGATATTGACAGGTTTTCTGGAGGTAGGAGGCATCAGGCATGAGTTCCTGCCATTGCCCTTCAAACGGAAGGTTGCCTCAGTTCTCTCTCTAGAGTTTGTCGATGGTTCCATTGTGGCGATTGCAGGTCGAAACTCCCACATTGAACTCCTTGGTCGGCCAACTTTACTTGAAGAGTTTGACCAATAAGAATGGCACAATGAAACATTGCACTATCCATTCTCATCGCCTGTGGGGCCTTTTTTCTTATAAGCCACGACTTCTGAGAAGAAAAACGGCTTCTTATTGATAGAGATATACAGGAAGCTCTTTCAATCCACAAAACTATGGCCACCAAGAGTCGATCCTTGGCGGCCTTTGTCATAGCTAGGGCTAATAAGAATCAATGAAAAACCTCCACCTA
>CAXMTB010000649.1:0-500 GCA_964195835.1 uncultured Nitrospinaceae bacterium
CGATATCACAGATTCTTAACCCACTGTTAGGATGTTGGATACATTGCAGAGTACCAGATATCAACGGTTTGGGGGCGATGATTTCATGTCGAAATCCTTAAAAATTTGGCCTTCAAATTTTGATGCTGAATACAGAGACCTTAACACTGGGAGCACAAATTCAAACAAAAGCAATAGATAGGATTACAAAGAAAGGACATAATCATTTTTGAGGATCACAAAATTTCAAAAAAACTACAATCTTTACATGAGGATAACTTTTCCAAACATGAGCATTGGACTACATCATTGGAAAATGTTCCTGCAACAGCAAAACAGATTCTACCGCCGTTTTTTCCACCATTTATTCCATTAAAAAACTCCTCATCTGCCGCACGGCAAATTCCAAGTTCAGCAACCTTCTCACCCCCTGGTTCTCTGCCGCATTTCATATACTCCCAACAATTTTGTTTTTTTGAGACCAATTCAATTATTCCCATTCATTTGGAGGTCCGGGGAGT